>JAEWJO010000026.1 GCA_023386455.1 Pseudomonadota bacterium
GTGATGCGCGGCCCGTTCTAGCCATGTCCGAGTCCGACGAGCCAGAGCCGCCCAGTGAGGCCGACCAGCCCGCGACCGGCGAACGCAACACCGCCTTCTCGGTCGCGAGCGCCGCGATGCTCCGCAGCGTGCGCGGCGTCGCCGGCCTCGTCGGCTGGATGCGGCCGACCGAGCCGCTCGAGCTGCAGATCGTCGGGCGCACGCTCCTGCACGCCGCCGCGGTCGGGCTCGGCGCCGGCATCATCGGCTGTCTGTTCTTCGCCGGCGCGGAGCTCACGCAGAGCATCCTCCTCGAGAGGCTTGCCGGCTACGAGCCGCTGCGCGCCGCGGGCGAGCACGTGTTCGCGAAGTTCGAGCTGCCGCCGCTCCGCCTGTGGCTGCTCGTCTTCATCCCCGCGCTCGGCGCGCTCGTCGCCGGCTTCATCACGAGGTACGCGGCCGAGTGCCGCGGCGGCGGCGGTGACGCCACGATCGACGCGTTCCACCACAACAACGGCGTCCTGCGCCGGCGGGTCCTCTGGGTGAAGCCGCTCGCCTCGATCGCGACGCTCGGTAGCGGCGGGTCCGGCGGTCGCGAAGGCCCGACGATGCAGCTCGGCGCCGCGCTCGGCTCGACGGTCGGCTTCTACCTGAAGGTCTCCGAACGGGAGAGGCGCGTCCTCATGGTCGCCGGCATCGCGGCCGGCATCTCCGCCGTGTTCCGCACGCCGCTCGGCGCCGCGCTCCTCGCGATCGAGATGCTCTATCGCGACGACTTCGAGGCCGAGGCCCTGATCCCCGCCGTGCTCGCATCGGTGATCGCGTACTCGGTGTCGATCACCGTGTTCGGCGAGAGCACGATGTTCGGCCACCTGATCCCGTACACGTTCCGGGTGCAGCAGATTCCGCTGTTCATCGGCCTCGCGATCATCGTGTCGCTCGCGGCGTCGCTGTTCGTCGGCTCGATCCGCTACGCGCAGCGGTTCGCGAACAAGCTGCCGGTGCGCGAGTGGCTGCGGCCCGCCGTCGGCGGCCTCGCACTCGGCATCTTCGTCGTCCTGACGATCCACTTCCTCGCGCCGTTCATCGGTCGCGGCGATCGCGGTGTCGGCATCCTCGGCGGCGGCTACGGCGTCGCGCAGGCCGCGATCACCGGTGCGGACTGGCTCCCTCCCGGCTGGCAGGCCGTCGAGGTCCTGCTCCTGCTCGCGCTCGCGAAGATCCTCGCGACGAGTCTCACGATCGGCTCCGGCGGCAGCGCGGGCGACTTCGCACCGGCGCTCGCGATCGGCGCGACGCTCGGTGGCGCATTCGGGCTCGCGGCACAGATCGTCTTCGACGATCCGACGATCCAGCCCGGCGCGTTCGCGCTCGTCGGCATGGGCGCGTTCTACGGCGGCATCGCGAACACGCCGCTCGCCGCCGTCGTCCTCATCTGCGAGATGGCCGGCAGCTACGAGCTGCTCGTCCCGCTCATGCTCGCCGAGGGTGTCGCGTTCGTCGCGCTGCGCCGCGTCCAGCTCTATCCCGCGCAGCTGCGCACGCTTCGCGAATCGCCGGTGCACAAGCAGGAGCTCGATCCGCTGCACCGCATCCGCTGCCGCGATGTCGTCCGCCTCGATCGCAAGTTCGAGATCGTGAGCCCGGAGTCACGGCTCTCCGAGCTCATGCGCCTCGTCGAGGCGACGCCCGATCAGGACGTGTACCCGGTGGTCGACACCCAGCGCGCGCTCCGCGGCGTGATCTCCGTCGAGGCGCTGCGCATCATCGTCAACAATCCCGAGCTGCGCACGGTCGCGGTCGCCGCCGATCTCATGACGCCGCCGGTCTCGGTCGGACTCGATCAGGACCTGCGCTCCGCGGCCGCGGTCATGATCGCCCGCGATCTGCGCTCGATCCCGGTCATCGACCCGACCGGGAGCATCATCGGCATGCTCGACGAGCACGACATCTCCGCGGCAATCGTCGAGACACCGGTACGTCGCGCACTCACACTCGACCACTGACGCGAACGCCGAAACGGGCGTACGCTCCGCGCGTGAATACAAGAACTGTGTTCGCGCTGGCGGTGGTGTTGTCCGCCTGCGACGGACCGGATTCCAACCACACACCGACCGACGGAGCGACGGATGCGCCGGCCGACGCGTTCGTCTGCCCGGTCACCGCCGACGAGCCCACCAGCGGCGATTCGGTTGTCACCGGCGTCGCGTCGACGCAGAGCTCCGCCGTCTTGCCGGGCCTCCTGATCTGTCCCGCCGGCGACACGGACACGTTCCAGGTCGACCTGCCGACCTCGGGAGGCAACTTCGAGATCGTCATCGAGACCGCCGCCGCCGAGCCGAGCGTCCGCGGCGCGTTCCTGGACAGTACCGGTATCCCGATCATGAACGCGGCGCCGGTTGCCGGTATGAACGCCCAGCGCATCGCCGTCACGAATCTTCCCGCGGGGGTCTTCTACGTGCAGGCGTTCGTGGAGCCGGCCGCGGTCAGCCACTACGAGCTGAAGATCACCGCGACTGGACCCTGAGCTCTACGCGCGCTCGGCCGCCATCGCGGTCAGCTTCTCGACGGTGTTCCAGTTGCGCGCCGTCGCTTCCTTCGCGGGGCTGATCCGCGTGATCGTGCCGGCGAGCTTGCTCGTGCCGATCCCCTTCGGCAGCTTCAGGTAGACCTCGCGATTCGCGATCGCCCACGCCTCGGGCTCGAAGCTGGTCGACTCGAGCTTCGCGAACGCGGCCGCGGTCGGCGTCGTCGTGCAGAACAGGACGTGCAGCTCCGTGCCGCCGGATTTCGGGAACGGGTTGGCGCTGACGACCTTGGTCATCTCCGCGAACGTGCGCAGCACGACCGGCACCTCGAGCTTCGACGCCTTCGCGATCGCGGTCTCGAGGTCCTTGCGGAGCTTCGCCTCCGAGCGCGACGCGTGGCCGAAGACGACGTTGCCGCTCGCGATGTAAGTCGCGACGTCGGTGCAACCGGCGCCCTCCATGATCTCGCGAAGGAGCTCCATCTTGAGGACCTTGCTGCCGCCGACGTTGATGCCTCGAAGGAGTGCGACGTAGATGGGCATGGCTCAGGCGTTGGAGCCGCTCGCGGGCAGGAGCGCGCGGCGACGGAAGACGAGCGAGTGGTTGTTGGCGGGCATCGCGATCGTGTCGACGAGCCCGAAGCCGGTCCGCGTCGCCGCCGCGTTGATCTCGCGAATGTCGCGCACGCCCCAGCGTAGATCGCGCGACCGGAGCGAGCCGTCGAACGCCTCGTTCGAGGGTGCGGTGAACGTCCCGTGGAACCGGTAGGGGCCGTAGAGGTAGAGCAGGCCTTCGGCGGGAACGACGCGCGAGGCGCCGGCGAACAGCTGCTCCATCGCCTCGATCGGAGCGATGTGGATCATGTTGATGCAGACGATCGCGTCGGCGTGCTCGATCGGCCACGGCGTGCGGGTGACGTCGAGCTCGATCGGCGGCAGGAGGTTCGGCAGACCGGCCTCGGCCTGGTACGCGGTGATGCTCGCGAGTGCCTCGGTGTCGCGATCGGTCGGCTGCCAGCGCAGCTGCGGGAAGCGCGTCGCGAAGTGGATCGCGTGCTCGCCGCTCCCGCTCGCGATCTCGACGACGGTACCGCGCTCGGGCAGCACGGTCGCGAGCACGTCGGCGATCGGTTCTCGGTTGCGGGCGGCGGCAGGGGCGGTGCGTTTCATGGTCACGACTCGGCGTGTGGCAGGTTACGCCGCGCGCGATCAGCGTGCAGCATTTGGTTGCGGGCGAGATCTCTCGCTTGACGATCGTGATCGGTTGCGGCGTAGTGGCGACATGATCGTCGGTGGCGGGATCGCAAACATTCTGCATCGCGAGACGCTCGCGATGATCGTTGGTTCGCGGTTGTTCGAGCGCGGCGAGCAGTGCTTCACCGCCGGTCGCGTCGTGAAGACGGACGCTGCCCCCGGCGAGCTGCGAGGTTCGGTGAAGCCGCAGGAGGCCGGCCGCGCGCACTACGTGACTCGCATCTGGATGCGCGAGGAAGGGCTCGCGTACGAGTGCACGTGCCCGATGGGCGAGAAGCGGCAGTTCTGCAAGCACGCGGTCGCGATCGCGCTCGCGCACCTCGAGAGCGAGCGCAGGACGGTCGAGCGCGACTTCGCGCTGCTCCAGCAGGCGATGATGACGGTGACCCAGGAGTCGCTCGTCGGCGGCCTCCTGCGCCTGGCGAAGCAGGATCCGGATCTTGCCACCGAGCTGAAGCGCGTCTGTCTCGACGCGCTGCAGAGCCAGCCGCCGGTCTAGCCACTGGACTCGATCGTCACCGGTCATTGCCACAAGCTGCGTTGGCGCGGCCGCGTGGGCGGCACCACGATGAGAGCGTGATCGCATTCATGCTCGCCGCGCCGCCGGTCACCGCCGGCCTCGCGTACCTGTTCTGCTACGGCGGCTACGAGGGTCCGATCGACTGGGCGATGGGGACGCGCACGCACGGCTCGCGCGATCGGCGCCGCATCGCACTGACGTTCGACGACGGGCCAGATCCGGTGCGCACGCCGGCGCTGCTCGACGCGCTCGCCGAGCTCGGCGTCACCGCGACGTTCTTCCTCGTCGGCAAGGCGGTCGACGCGCACCCCGAGCTCGCGGCGCGCATCGTCCGCGAGGGTCACGAGATCGGGAATCACACGTATAACCATCGCTACCTGCCGCTCGTGCGCTCGCAGCGTGTCGCGGCCGAGCTTGCCGCGACCGACGCGGCGATCCTGCGCGCGACCGGCATCGTGCCGGCACTCGCGAGGCCGCCGTACGGCGGGCGCTCCCCGCGCAACGTCCGCGTCTTCGCGCGGCAGGGCAAGCAGCTCGTGCTGTGGGACGTCAACAGCAACGACTGGAAGGGCGCGGCCGCCGAGGAGGTCGCGCGGCGCGTCGTCGAGCGCACGCGACCCGGCAGCATCATCCTGATGCACGAGGCGCGCGAGGGCGGCGAGGTGTCGATCGATGCGGTGCGCCTGCTCGTGCCCGAGCTGCGTGCGCGAGGCTTCGAGCTCGCGAGCGTGACGCGCACGCTCGAGCCGTGACTACGGACAGGCTTCGAGCTGGTTCGCGCCGGTCCGCGTGACGTTGTCGCCGAGCTCGATGCCGGTGTCCTCGACGGCGTGGCCGTGCGTGTCGGTGACGCGCAGCGAGTACGGACCCGGGCCGAGGCCGGAGGCCTCGACGAAGTAGTTGTAGTCGACGCGCGAGATCGCGCGGTACGCGCCGCCGTTGTCCTTCGCCTCGACGCTGGCGATCGGATAGCGATGGTTGCGGATCTGGATCGCGGTCCAGTACGCGTTCGCGCCGTCCTTGAAGTGGTACGCGAGCGGTCCGCTGACGGGACACGCGACCTCGTGCCACGAGATCTGGATCCGGCCGGCGAGCAGTGGCGACAGCACCGAGAACGCCTGCGGGCTGAGATCGAGGTCGCCCTTCGCGCAGCCGGGGCATTGATCGACGACACGGACCGTCACCTTCGCGCCGTTCGGACCGGTGACCTCGAGACACGCGCCGCACCACGCGGCGTCGTTGTAGTCGACCGCGTTCATCGCGGCGACGTTGAGGTTCGCCGGCGACGCGTCGAAGCTGCAGTTGCCGGTGCCGTCGGCGTCGTAGTAGGTGCCTTCGCCGGTGACCTCCGGCGGCGTATCGCTGCACGTCCCACCGGGCGCGTTCGAGTCGTCACCACCGCAACCGATCACCAGAACGAGTGCGAGCCACCTCATCCGGCCCAGGATACCGCCGCTGCGATGTAGGTGTGTCAGTCGTCGTAGCGGCTCGCGCGGGGCGTACCGGATGCCGTCAGGTCGAGCGCGAGCGTCGCACCCCAGCCTTCCGGCGTCCGTACCGTCGCGAGCGACAGTGCGGGCTGGAGAAACCAGCCCTCGCCGTCGCGGCGGACGAGCCGGCCGGTGACGCCGGCGCTCCACCGCAGGCGTGGATCGAAGTCGATGAACGGATCGACCGACAGCGCCGTCTCGACGGAGAACGTCGCGTACTTCTTCGCGACCTGCGAGCCGACGCCGATGCGCGGCATGATGTGAACGATGCGGTCGTGGACGCTGTTCGCGTACTCGGCAGCGACGTCGAGGCCGAGGTCGAGGCGCATCGCGTGGTCGGCGTTCGAGCCGAACCAGGGCAGGTTGTCCCAGCGCGACAAGCGCGACGTCGATACGCGCACGCCCATCGTCTTTGGCAGCTCGAGGACGCTATCGCCGACGCGTGCGCTCGCGAGCAGGTGTGGCTGGTCGCGCTGCGCGGTCGGCAGCAGCATGCCGATGCGGTAGATGCGCTGCGAGCCGACCCAGGTCTCCTTGCCGAACATCACGCCGACGTCGGCGGTACCGAGCGACGTGCGCGACGTATCCATCATCGAGACGCCGCCCGCCGCGGCGACCGTCGCCGGCGTCGAATCGGGTGTCACGAGGATCGACAGCGGCAGCGTGCCGTAGCCGCCGAACTTGCAGTCGCACGGCGTCGATGCCTGCATGTGCAGCGTCATCGACGTCGTGTCGTAGCGGTTGCTCGAGCCGACCTCCATCGTCGCGCTCGCGCGGGGCGGCGCGATCTGCGTGCGATCGAGCAGACCCCACGGCATCCACACCGCCTCGTGCGCCTCGGGCGGCTCGCTGTACGTCGGCTGGATCAGCCCGAGCTCGGCCTCGCTGAGGCCCGAGGTCTGTTGCCAGGCGTGGAGGTCGGCATCGCCGGCCATCTCGGCGACGAACGCGTACTTCTGCGTCGACGCGACTCGCACGGCAGCCTCGCGGCCGCGGTCCGCGGCGTACAGCGCGCCGACGGCGCAGATCGTGCCGGCGTTGTCGACGAACGTCGGCCGGAAGCGGTCGGCGTGATCGTCGTTGTGCGGGAACTGGCCGGCCTCGGCATAGACGCGCAGGCGCTCGAGGTTCACCGCGCGCGCCTCGCGCAGCGGCGCCGGCCAGCTCGCCGTGTCGACGCTCGCGAGGATGTCGTGGGCGAACAGGAGGTGGCCGCGGACGCGGGCGCGCTCCGCCTCGACCGGTGACATGCCGTCGGTCCGCGGGACGTAGCCCATCACCGCCGAGAGGTCGCCGATGTAGAGGTTGACGCCCCGGCTGTGCGGCTCGGGAGCGCGCGGGGCAGCCAGCGCGGAGACGGCGGCGAGGACGAGATGGACGACGGCCATGTCCGTTACACGCACGAGGGCCGGATCCGGGGAACATTTCTTGGCACCATCGGAACCCGCAAATGGCCAAGCATCCCGTCACGATGGCGATCCGCGCCCTGCGTGCCGCAGGTGTCGACTTCACGCCGCACCTCTATCCATGGGAGCCGCGCGGCGGGACCCGGGCGTCGAGCGAGGCGCTCGGCGTCGACGAGCACGCCGTGATCAAGACGCTGATCTTCGAGGACGATGCACGGCAGCCGCTCTGCATCCTCATGCACGGCGATCGCGAGGTCTCCGCGAAGAACCTCGCGCGCACGATCGGCACGAAGACGGTCGGACCGTGCACGCCCGAGGTCGCCGACAAGCACTCGGGCTACCAGGTCGGCGGCACGTCGCCGTTCGGGCTGCGCCGCAAGGTGCCCGTCTACATGGAGCGCACGATCCTCGAGCTGCCGCGCATCTACATCAACGGCGGCGCGCGCGGGTTCCTCGTCGAGATCGACCCGCGCGAGGCCGAGCGCGTGCTGCAGCCGACGCTCGTCGAGGTGGCAACGACCTAGCGATCAGTTCGGCACGAGCTCGACGCCGATGAACGGCGCGATCGGGAGCCCGGGCAGATCCTTGATCTCCCCGGTCGTCGTGTCGAACGTGCGGCCTTCGATGTTGCGCCGGTTCGTGATGTTCTGGATGTCGAAGTAGAGCTTCACGTCGCCCCAGCACTGCGGCCACTTGCGGTCGGCGCGCATGTCGAGCTGGAAGAAGTCGGGCAGCCGCCCCTGCAGCGGCTCGGCGACCGGCATGCCGGTGACGTAGTGCACGCGCGAGCCGAGCCGCCACTTGCCGAGCGCGACCGAGCCCGCGATGTTGAGGTTGTGCCGTTGATCGAGCTCGAACGGCCGCCAGCCGATCTCGCCCATCCGCGGATTGTCGGTGCGCTCCGCGGTCGCGAGCGTGTACGCGAACAGTCCGAACCAGCGGTCGGACGTGTAGCGCACCAGCATCTCGAGCCCCGCGTTGCGCGCACGGCCGAGGTTCTCGCGATACGCCGACAGGCCGAGCTGCTTCTCGAGGAGGATCTCGAACGTCGGGCCGAGGCCACCGAGCCCCGCGAAGTTCGGATCGTCCGGCAGGGCCTTCACGCCGATCCTCCGTCCGTATCCGTAGTAGCCGGTCAGCGAGCCCGCGAGACCGTAGCCGAGCTCGCCGTCGAGGCCGATCGACGCCGCGTCGTAGTACGAGCTCTCGAGCCGCGGATTGCCGCCGTGCTGATCGACGTCGCCCGGTGTCGGCGGCTGGTGATAGCGGCCGACCGTCTCGCGCAGCGTCAGCGCGTCGGTCACGCGCGCCGTCAGCGACACCCGCGGATCGACCACCCACTCGCGGGTGAGATCGTAGTGATCGAGCCGCACGCCGGGACGCAGCGCGAGCCGCTCGCCGAGGCCGATGCGGCTCTCCGCCCAGAACGCGGCATCGAGCCAGTCGACCGTCGTCTCGCCGTTCTCGAGGTGGACCTTGTCGCCCTTGTGGCCGAAGCCCGCCTGGTAGCGACCGAGATGGCCGCCCTCGAAGTCGACGCCACCGCGTAGCTCGCCCCACGACACGTCGCGCGTCAGATCGGTGCGCACGCCCGTCACGTACGACGGCCGCTCGAACGACTCGTGCACGCCGTTCGTGCGGCTGTGAAAGTTCAGCTGGTTCGTCCCGAGCCACGGCGTGATCGTCAGCCCGACCTTCTTCCACTGGCGCTTGTACGGCGCGGCGATGCGAATGAAGAACGCGCGGAGGTCCGACTCGTCCTCGGTGCCATCGCTGAGGTCGGGCACCGTCGACGACACCTCGTCGAGCGACAGGAACAACATCGGCGTGATCCGGCCGCGCTTCGCCGGGTCGCCGAACGACATCTTCACCTGCGCGTCGAGGTAGCTCGGCAGCGGGATGTCCTCGGGCGCGACCGGGCCGGCGACGATGTCGAAGTACGACCTGCGCACGCCGATGATGATGCCGCCGCCCTTCACCGGGCCCTCGGTCATCGCGCCTGCATCGAGGAGCCCGATGTTGCCGGTCGTGCGCCACTCGTCGGTGCGTGGCTCGCGCGTCGTCAGGCTCACCATGCCGCCCTGCGCGCGCCCGAAGGCCGCGTCGAGCCCGCCGTTGCTGACGGTCAACCCCGACAGCATCATGCTCGGATAGAACGAGGTGACGCCGCCGAAGTGGAACGCGAACGGCACCTCGATGCCGTCGACGTAGACCCCGTTGTCTCGCGGTGACGTGCCGCGCAGCACGATGCCGCCGAACGAGTAGGGCAGTCGCGCGACACCCGGCAGCGCCTGTGCCGCGCGCAGCGCGTCGTTCGCCGTGCCGGGCAAGAGCCGCAGATCCGCCGACGACAGCTTGTAGGATTTCGGTGCCGGCCGCTCCGGCGCCTTGCCGGTGATGTCGATCACCTCGGCGCCCGACGCGGGCGACAGCTCGACGTGGAGGACCTTCTTGTCGCGCAGCTTCACGATGTGAGTCGAGTAGCCAGGTGCGGTGACGACGAGCTCGGTCTCGTCCGCGGCGAGCGATAGCGTGAACGTGCCGTCGGCGGCGGCCGTCGCGGACTGGTCGACGCCGACCACGATCGCGCCCTCGATCGGCAGCCCGGCACCGTCGATCACGGTCCCGGTGATCGTCTGCCGCGGTGCGGCCTCGGCGCGTGTCGCGACAAGCGCGACGACGACCGCGATGGCAGCACTGCGCATCCCGGACATCCTCTCGCATGCGCGCACTCGTTGTCATGAGTGCAACACCCTCAGAAATCCGTCACACCTGGCAGGACCCGCCAGCGGGAGTCAGTCGACCGTGACCGGCTCGAGGTCGGCCCAGGTCGTACCCGCCTCGACGCCGACGGCAAGCGGCACCTCGAGCTCGAACGCGTGGCGCATCGCATGCGCGGCGATCCGCGACGCAGCGGCGAGCTCGGACTCCGGCACGTCGAACAGAACCTCGTCCACGACCTGGACGAGCGGCGTCGCGGTGAGGCCTTCGCGGCGGAGCGCGGTGTCGGCGTCGAGCAGCGCCCGGCGCGCGACGTCGGAGACCGAGCCCTCGTGGGTCGCCCGGCGGGCGAGGCGCTCGGCGTAGCTCGAGAGCTGCGGGTCGAGCGACTCGAGGCCGCCGATCGGCCAGCGCCGGCCGGCGATCGTCGTGATGTAGCCGACCTCGCGCGCCAGGCGGAGCTGCTCGTCCTGGAATGCGCGGACGAGCGCGTAGCGGCGGTCGAAGGGTGCGATCAGCTCCTTCGCCTCCGCCGCGCTGACGTTGAGCTGCAGCGCGAGCGCACTCGGTCCCTGGCCGGCGAACGTCGCGAAGTTGACGACCTTGCCGAGCTGGCGGTCGTCGGTCGTGATCGCATCGACGGGCTTCTCGAGCACCGCCGATGCGGTCAGCGTGTGCATGTCCTCGCGGCGGCGGAGTGGCTCGACGAGCGCGGGATCCTTCGTGAGGTGCGCGAGCACGTGCAGGCCGAGCTGGTTGAAGTCGACCGACATGAGGACGTGGCCGGGCGGCGCGACGAACGCGCGGCGGATCATCGCCATCTCGGGCGTGCGGCCCGGGACGCGAGAGAGATCCGGGTTCGTGTTGACGAGGTGGCCGGAGAACGAGCGGGCGGGGTGGGCGCGCGAGTGGACGCGGCCGTCGTCGTCGATCACGCGGCGCAGCGAGATGACCCAGCTGTCGCGCAGCCGGCGCAGGAGGCGCCAGCGCAGCACGAGCGAGACGATCGGGTGAGCGTGCTCGATGCGCTCGAGCGCCTCGATCGAGGTCGACCACCCGGTCTTGGTGTGGCTGACGATCGGCAGCTTCAGGTGCTCGAACAGGACGGCGCCGAGCTGCTGCGACGAGTTGATGTTGAACGACCTGCCCGCGTAGCCCTCGATCTGCGTCGTGAGCTCGGCCTCGATCTCGGCGAATGCCTGTTGCGCGCGGTCGAGCGCGGCCGGCTCGACGATGATGCCGGTCAGCTCCATGCGCGCGACGGTGTCGGTCAGCGCGAGGTACTCGGCGAGCAGCGCCTCGTCGACGTTCGGCGGCGCGAGTGCGCGCCAGATGTTTGCCGCGGCGTCGGCGCGTTGGCCGGCGAGATCGGCGGCGCGCTCGACGGGCAGCGCGGACCACGCCTTGCGCTTCTGGCCGACGCCACGGACGCTGTCCTCCTCGACCAGCGCGCGACCGAGCACGTGCTTGGCGACGAGCGGAAGATCGTGCGGTGCCCAGTTGCTCGGCTGGCTGAGGTGAGAGGCGCAGCCCGAATCGCCAACGATGCCGGCGAGCGTGATGCCCATCCGGCGGAGCGCCACGATCGTGCCGAGCAGATCGTGACCGAGCTTGGGCGCGTCGCTCGCGAGCCACGCGGCGAGCGCGGGCCACGCCGCGGAGGCAGCGGGCACGTAGAACGCGTGACCCTCGCCGGTCGACAGCGCGATCCCGACGAGCGCCGACTTGACCGGTGCCGGATCCTCGCAGAGCGCGTGGAGCGTGATCGGCCGCGCACCGAGGCGGGCGAGCGCGGCCGCGAGCGCGTCGGGTGTCTCGCACAGCTCCGTCGTGATCGACCCGCCGTCGGCGACGAGCAGCTCGGCGAACGCGAGGCGATCGTAGAGCGCGTTGAGCGCTGTCGCGTCGGGCGCCGCGTAGCCGAGGGAATCGAGCGGACGTGGCAGCGGGCGGTGCGCGTCGAGACGGGCGCGCGCGAGCTCCTTCGTGACGCTCTCGCCGGCGGCGGTGAGTGCCTTCGCGACGCGCTTCTCGACGGTGTCGATCGCGGCGAGTGCCGCCTCGACGCTGGGGTGGGCCTCGAGCAGCGTCGTCGCGCCCTTCGCGCCGATGCCCTTCACGCCGGGGAGCTGATCCTGGTCGCCGACGAGGCCGAGCCAGTCGGCGACCCTCGCCGGCGGTACGTTGAAGCGCTTCTGGACGATCTCGGACGTGTAGCGGACGTCCTTGTTGGCGTCGTACCACCACAGCTGTTCGCCGACGAGCTGCGCGTAGCGCTTGTCGACGCCGATGATGATGACGTCGTCGCCGGCACCGAGCGCGGCCCGTGCGTACGACGCGACGGTGTTCATCTCGTCGGCGGACTCGACGACGTGGAAGCCGAGCGCCTCGACGAGGCCGCGCAGGGCAGGCAGCTGCTCGGCGAGGATCGGCGGCCACGCCGGGTTCGGCGTCGGATCGATCACGGCGACCGCGCGCGCCGGCGCCTTGAACGTCAGGACGCGCTGGATCGCGCGCGCGACTGCGAAGAGTCCGTTGACAGGCTCGCCCGCTCGCGACTTGCGATCGGTCGGGACCACGAGAAAGCCTCGCGCCATCAGGTTGGTCGCGGAGGCGACGAGCGTACGGTCGGTCATCGAGACCCGCCGAGAATACGCCGCGAGCTTAGCCGAGCGAGTCTTTCGGGCGGGTTGCGGGGGGCACTCGCGATGCAGAGGTTGGGGAGCATGTCCAAGACACTGCCGATCATCCCGATGCGGAGCGCTGTTCTGTTCCCCGGGATGAGCCTGCCCATCACGGCAGCTCGACCCCAGACGCTGAAGGCCGTCGAGGCCGCGATCCGGGATCCCGAGCACCGCGTGTTCGCGGTCGCGCAACGCGAAGATACGGACGAGGTCCTTCCCGAGGGCCTGTACACGCTCGGTACGATCGCCACGCTGGGCAGCATCCAGCGCGGTCTCGGCGGCGTGCGGCTCGTCCTCGAGGGACACGAGCGCGGCATCGCGCTGCGCATCCAGCCCCACGACGGCTACCTCCAGGCGACCGTCTCGCCGGCGACCGAGTTGCAGCCGCTCGATCCGAACGGCCCCACGTTCATCGCGCTGCACCGCGAGGTCCGCGACCGGGCCGCTGCGCTGGCACTCAAGCGCGGCATTCCGGACGAGGCCGTCAATCAGATGCTGGCGCAGATCAACCAGCCGGGACAGCTCGCCGACCTCGTCGCGGGCTACCTCGATACCCCGGTCGCCGACCGCCAGGGTCTGCTCGAGTCGCTCGAGATCGAGGAGCGGCTGCGCCGCGTGCTCGTCCTCGTCCAGCGCCAGCTCGACGTGCTGAGCGCGCAGGAGGACATCCAGTCCAAGGTCAAGGAAGAGATCGGGACCCGCCAGCGCGAGGTCTACCTGCGCGAGCAGATGCGCGCGATCCAGAAGGAGCTCGGGGAGGGCGACGAGGCCGGCGATGCCGCGTTCGAGGAGCTCAAGGCCAAGCTCGAGAAGCTGCCGCTCGCCGCGGACGCCCGCAAGGAAGTCGATCGCGAGCTGAAGCGCCTGCAGCGCGCCGGCCGCGAGTCGATGGAGTCGCAGATGATCCGCACGTACCTCGAGACGGTGGCCGAGCTGCCGTGGGGAACGCGCACCGAGGAGCACCTCGACATCCAGGAAGCCGCGAAGATCCTCGACGAGGATCACCACGGCCTGTCCGACGTGAAGGACCGCGTGCTCGAGTTCCTCGCCGTTCACCAGCTGTCGAAGGGCGCGGGCAAGAAGGGCCGCATCCTGCTGTTCTCCGGTCCGCCCGGCGTCGGCAAGACGTCGATCGCGAAGTCGATCGCTCGCGCGATGGGTCGTAACTACGTCCGCATCGCGCTCGGCGGCGCCCGCGACGAGGCCGACATCCGCGGTCACCGGCGCACGTACATCGGTGCGCTCCCGGGCCGCATCCTGCAGGGCATGAAGCAGGCGGGCAGCAAGAACCCGGTGTTCCTCCTCGACGAGGTCGACAAGCTCGGCGTCTCGTACCAGGGCGATCCGGCGTCGGCGCTGCTCGAGGTCCTCGACCCGGCGCAGAACGACTCTTTCACGGATCACTACCTCGGCGTGCCGTTCGATCTGTCCGAGGTGATGTTCATCGCGACCGCGAACTTCGTGCAGAACATCCCGGGCCCGCTGCTCGATCGCATGGAGGTCGTCGACTTCGCCGGCTACACCGAGCGAGAGAAGCTCGCGATCGCGAAGGACTACCTCGTGCCGCGTCAGCTCGAGGACAACGGACTCACGCGCGAGCAGATCGAGCTCACCGACGACGCGATCCGCGAAGTGATCACGAGCTACACGCGCGAGGCCGGCGTCCGCCAGCTCGAGCGCGAGCTCGGTAGGCTCGCCCGCAAGGTCACGCGCCGGATCGCCGCGAAGGAGATCACGAACGTCACGGTCGATCGACCCGACGTCCGCCCGCTGCTCGGCCGTCCGCGCGTGCATCCCGAGAAGGCCGCGCGCGAGGATCAGGTCGGAATCTCGACAGGCATGTACTACACGCCCGCCGGCGGCGACATCATGTTCGTCGAGGCTGCGCCGATGAAGGGCAAGGGCGACCTGATCCTGACCGGCCAGCTCGGCGACGTGATGAAGGAGTCCGCACGCGCCGCGTGGACGTTCGCGCGGTCGCACGCCGACTGGCTGGGGATCGATGCGCACCTGTTCGAGCGTGACGTGCACGTTCACGTCCCGGCGGGCGCGATCCCGAAGGACGGTCCGTCGGCGGGGATCGCGATGGCGACCGCGATGGTGTCCGCGCTCTCGGGCCGGCCCGCTCGCCACGACGTCGCGATGACCGGCGAGATCACGCTGTCGGGCCGCGTGCTGCCGATCGGCGGCCTCAAGGAGAAGATCCTCGGTGCCGTCCGTGCAGGAATCACGCACATCGTGATCCCGAAGGACAACGAGGCCGACCTCGATGACCTGCCGCGCGACGTGCGCGACAAGCTGACGGTGTCCGCGGTCGACAATCTCGGTGAGGCGCTCGCGATCACGCTCCGTGACACGGCGTTCCGCGGCGGCCGGCTCGTCTTCGACGACACCACCGGCCTCGGTCCGCAGGCGCTTCACCACTAGCCAGTCATCGGGTAGGTCGAGCCCGTACTGGGCCTGCCACTCGCAGTGTGGGTCGTCGGCCGGGCGCCCACGCTCGGTGACTTCCGCGCAGGGTTTCTCTGGCAGCCTGGATTTGCGCTCGGCGCTGCCTCCCAGCCGATACGCGGCGGCGGTAGGCACATCGTCTGCACCTACGTACCGGCGTGAGTGCCCTCAAGAAACTCCGCACGGTTGTCATCACCGGCGCGTCGAGTGGCCTCGGCCGCGCGACCGCGCTCGAGCTCGCGACTCCGGGGACCTCGCTCGTACTCGCGGCGCGCGATGTCGACGCACTCGAAGACACGGCGATGCGGGCACGCGAGGCAGGTGCCGAGGCGCTCGTCGTCGAGACCGACGTCACCGATCCGGCCGACGTCGCGCGGCTTGCCGTCGTGGCGCTCGACGAGTTCGGCGGCATCGACGTGTGGATCAACAACGCAGGCGTGACGCTGTACTCGATGCTCGAGGAAGGGCCGCTCGAGCAGCACGAGGCGGTGATCCGGACGAACCTGTTTGGCTCGATCTACGGCGCGCGAAGCGTGCTGCCGATCTTTCGCCGCCAGCACCGCGGCATCCTGATCAACGTCGGCTCCGTGCTGAGCGAGGTCGGTCAGGCGTTCGTGCCGTCGTACGTGATCAGCAAGTTCGGCGTGCACGGTCTCTCGGAGGCGCTGCGCGTCGAGGTCGCGGACGAGCCCGACATCCACGTCTGCACGGTCTTCCCGTACGCGATCGACACGCCGCACTTCCAGGAGGCCGCGAACCAGATGGGTGTCACGCCGCGCGCGCTGCCACCGACGCAGTCACCCGAGCACGTCGCGAAGGAGATCGCGAGGCTGATCGAGCATCCGCGGCGGACGCGCTTCGTGCCGAGGACCCTGCGCCTCGGCGTCGCGCTGCACGCACTCGCTCCGCGGACGACGGAGCGGCTCCTGCTCGACACGCTTCGTCGCTGGCACATCAGCGATCGGCCCGAGCAGGTCGGTCCCGGAAACCTCTACGAGGCGGGCGACTCGGGCGGCAAGTCGCGTGGCGACCGGCCGCCTCAGATCAGCTCGCCGCGGCTGTTCGTGTGGCTCGTCGGGAGATTCGCGCGTATCGAGGCGGAAGCCGCGCTGCGCATGTCGCGCCGTGCCTGGGATCGCATCACGGAGCGCCGCGAGCTCCGCAAGCTCGCGAGGGCTGCAGCAGCATGAACGCGAGCTACGAGGTCGTCATCGTCGGCGCCGGTCCGAATGGACTGTCCGCCGCGATCGCGTGCGCACAGGCCGGCCTGTCGACGCTCGTCGTCGAGGCGCACGAATCACCCGGCGGCGGCACGCGCACGCTGCCGCTGACCGAGCCCGGATTTCTCCACGACGTGTGCTCGACGGTGCACCCGCTCGGGATCGCGTCGCCGTGGTTTCGCGCGATGGGCCTCGACGAGCTCGGCGTCGAGTGGATGCAGCCACCGGCGGCGCTCGCCCACATCATCGGGGACCAGCGCGTCGTCATGCTCGAGCGCTCGGTCGACGAGACCGCGGCACAGCTCGGCCTCGACGGCCCCGCATATCGCAAGCTGATGACGCCGTTCGTCGAGCACTACGAGGACTTTCTCGAGGCGATCCTCGGTCCGCTCCACGTCCCGCGCGCGCCGCTGTTGCTCGCGCGGTTCGGCCTCGACGCGCTGCGCTCGATGAAGGGCCTCGGCCACGTCCGGTTCCGCGGCGAGGAGGCGGCGGCCTTGCTCGCAGGCTGTGCCGCACACTCGATGGTGCCGCTCGAGCAGCTCGCGACGGCGTCGTTCGGCCTCGTGCTCGCGATCAGCGGCCATGCGGTCGGCTGGCCGGTCGCACGCGGCGGCTCGCGCGCGATCTGCGCTGCACTCGTCACCCGGCTGCGCCAGCTCGGCGGTGAGCTCGTGCTCGGCCAGCGCGTCGACCACATCGCCGAGCTTCCCGAGGCGCGTGCCTACCTGTTCGACGTGACGCCGCGCCAGCTGCTCGCGATCTGCGGCGACCGGCTGCCGGCCGGCTATCGCGAGCGGCTCGCGAAGTACCGCTACGGCCCGGGCGTCTTCAAGATCGACTGGGCGCTGCGTGGTCCCGTCCCGTGGCGCGATCCGCGCTGCCTTCGCGCGGCGACTGTTCATCTCTCCGGCACGCTCGCCGACGTTGCCGCCGCCGAGCGCGCGACTGCGGAGGGTCACGTGCACGAGCGGCCGTTCACGCTGTTCGTCCAGCCGAGCCTGTTCGATCCGACGCGGGCACCGCCCGGGATGCACACGGCGTGGGCGTACTGCCACGTCCCGAACGGCGTCGCGGTGAACGCGACCGAGGTGATCGAGGCCCACGTCGAGCGCCACGCCCCGGGCTTTCGCGATCTGATCCTCGCGCGCTCGACGATGAATCCGCTCGAGATGGCGGCCTACAACCAGAACTACGTCGGCGGCGATATCAACGGCGGTCTCGCCGACGTGCGCCAGCTGTTCTTCCGGCCGGCGCCTCGGCTCGATCCGTACGCGACCGCCGCCCCCGATATCTTCCTGTGCTCGTCATCGACACCGCCCGGTGGCGGTGTTCACGGCATGTGCGGATACTGGGCGGCACGTAGCGCGCTCTCGAAGGTCTTCGGCCGCTCGGCGCCAGAGCTGCCCGTCGCGGCGTGATCAGCTCCAGAACTTCCACCACGGCTTCTTGCCGGTCTGCGCCGCGGGCGGCTCGGAGGCCGCGGCCGGCTCGTCGTCGTCCGCGTCCTCGTCCGCGTCCTCGTCGTCGTCGGGTTGCTGATCCTCGTCGCGCGATGCGAGGTCCTTCTGGATGCGCTCGGTATGCTCCTCGCCGACGAACGGAAGCGTCTGCAGTGCGAGCAGCAGCGTGTGGAGCAGGCCCGCGTTCTGATCGCCGACGAGCTCGGACGAGAGCACGATGAGCTGCTTGCGGATCTCGGCGGTCGACTCGACCTCCTCCAGTGCGAGCTCGAGGCCGACACGGATCGCGGCCGCCATCGGCCAGTCGATCTCGTGGCGCAGCAGCGAGAGCAGCGCATCGCGCTTCGCCGTGCCGACCCACCCCGGCTCGGAGTGGGCGAGTCCGATCAGCGCGGCGACTTGCCACCGCAGGACCCAGTCGGGACCCATGCCGGCGCGAAACACCGGCATCTCGGGATAGATCGTTGCCGCGACCCAGTCGCGTGCGCTCGCGTCGGGTGGCGGCGACTTCTTCGCGTCGGCCCACAGGTCGAGGAAGTCCGATTCCGGCTCGGCGACGGTCTCGTCCGAGCCGGCGAGCGCGAGCCGCAGGATCCACGCCGAGACCGCCGGCTGCGGCTCCGGAAGTGCCTGCACGATGACGCCGTCGTCGAGCTTCCACAGCGAGTACTGACCGACCTCGTCGTCGATCGTCCGGATCGCCAGCGTCGTTCCGTCGTAGCTCGCGAGCCGAGGGTCGGGGGCGCCGGCGAACATCGACGCGATGCAGAGCCGGGCGCTCGGGCCCTCCTGGCCGGCGACGTTCAGCGTCAAGCTCGCGCCGCGCAGCGTCTCGCCGAGCGCGGTCGGGCTCTGGCCGTCGGTCCCGAGCTGCTCGACGAGGTTCCGCGCCACGTTCGCGGTCGCATCGAACATCGGCACGAGGACGCCGTGGTTCAGCGCGCGGCGGCGGACGATGTCGAGCGGAGGCTCGGTCGGCTTCGTTCCCTTCACGGCCGCGAGCGCGATCGCCCTGCGCTCGAGGAGGTTCTCGCGGTCGGGCTCTGTCATCGCCGAGACCTCGTCGAACCGGGCGAGCGCTTCCTTCCAGCGCCCGGCATCCGCGAGCACGCGCATCTGCTCGTAGATGTAGAGCGGATCGTTCGTGAGCGAGAACGCGCGGCGAAATGTCTCGAGCGCGCGATCGAACTGACCGAGGCTGCGCTGGGCGAGGCCGACCGCCGTCTCGACGAGACCGTGATCGACCCTGCCGGCGGCGCGCTCGGCGACCGCGATCGCCTCTTCGTGCAGACCCGCGCGCCGCAGGATCGCGGAGCCGATGATGAACGCGATCGGCTCGTCGATCGCGGGGATCGCGAGGCGGAGGATCGCGGCGAGCTCCAGCGCCGCCCCCCCCGCGGCGGGCGGCCTGGGGGGAAGC
>JAEWJO010000040.1 GCA_023386455.1 Pseudomonadota bacterium
TCCTGGAGTCGCTCGACGAGCAGATCGCCGAGGCGGCGCGCGCTGTCGAACGCTCGCGTCGCCGTGCCGACGGCGCCGAGCCGCGCATTCGCCTCGATCGCTGCGTCGAGGAGCTCGTCGAGCTCGACGAGCTGGGTGCGTGGTCCCCGGCCGCCTTCCTCGGCGACCGGCGCGCTCGGCCGCGGCGCGGGCGACACGACGGCGGGCGGCGCCGCGAGTGCCGCGACGCTCTCGGCGATCGCGTCGCCCAGCGCGAGCAGACGCGCGATCGCGTCAGCGGGTATCGCCTGATCGCGCTCGCGAAACGCGGCGAGCACGTCCTCGATCGCGTGCGCGTGGTCCGCGATCTGCGGCTGCCGTACGACGCGCGCGGCGCCCTTCAGCGTGTGCGCGAGACGCAACAGCCGCGCGACCGTCTCGGCGCTGCCGGACTTCTCGAGCTCGAGGATTCCTTTGCCGAGCCCCTCGACGAGCTCCGCCGCCTCGATCCGGAAGTACTTGTACGGATCTGCGCTCATGCGGTGCGGTCGGTCTGCACCAGCCGGAGGACCTCGCGCGACAGCGTCGCGAGCTGTCCCGCGGTCATCAGCGTCTGCGTGGTGCTCGACTCGGTCTCCTTGCTCGCCTGTGCGATGTCTGCGATCGCGACATTGACCTGCTCGATCGCGGTTGCCTGCTGCTTCGTCGACAGCTCGATCTCGCGCGCGGCATCGGTCGTCGTCACGACGAGCGACGCGATCTGCTTGAACGACGACGCCATCTCGCCGACCTGCGCGGCACTCGCATCGACGGCCTTGCTGCCGGCCTCGGTTGCCATCACGGTCGTGTTGACCGCGCTGCGCACGCCCTCGACCATCTCGCGGATCTCCTTCGTCGAGACGCCGACGCGATCGGCGAGCTTGCGAATCTCGTCGGCGACCACGCCGAACCTGCGACCAGCCTCCCCGGCCCCCGCGGCCTCGATCGTCGCGTTGATCGCGAGGATGTTCGTCTGCTCCGCGAGCTCCGCGACGATATCGAGCACGACGCCGACCTGCTGTGACTTCTTGCTGAGCTCTGCCATGTGCGAAACGATCAGGTCGACCTGCCTGCGCACGGTCGCGACCGAGTCGCCGCCCCTCGTCACCGTCGTTGCTCCCTCGCGCGCGGTCGCCGCCGTCTCCCCCGCGATCTGAGACACGCGCTGGGCACTCTCGGCAATCTGGTGCGAGGTCGTCAGCAGCTCGCGGATCGTCGTCGCGATCTGCGTCATCGCGGTCGCTTGCTCCGTCGCACTGCTCGCCTGCTGGTTCGCGGCCGCCTGGAGCTCGCTCGAGCTACTCTGCATGTTGCGTACGGCGGCACCGACCTGCCGGGACACCGAGCTGGTGATCAGCCAGCCGACGAGGACCGTCAGCACGAGCGCGCCGATGCTGCCCCACAGGATCACGCGGCTGGTCACGGCCTGCGCGTCGCGCGCCTCGGCCTGGCGCGCCACGAGCAATCGCTCCTCGGCGTCGTCCATCTCGTCGAGGATCCGCCGAACAGCATCCATGCTGACCTTGCCATCGCCGCTGGCGATGCTCGCCGTCGCGTCCTCGAGCGACGTCCGGCGCTGCACGAGCACGCGCTTCAGCTCCTCGAACTTCGTGTCGAGCTGCGGCTTCAGCACGTCGAGTCGACGCTGCTGCTCGGGATTGCCGGTGGTCACCCGGCGCAGCTCGGAATAGGCGCGATCGACCGCGCCGAGTGCCTGGTTGTAGGGCTCGAGGAACTCCTCGCGTCCCGTGATCACGAAGCCGCGCTGTCCGGTCTCGGCATCGACGGCGCTGGCGCGCAGATGTGCGATCTGCGCGCGCACCACCTGCGTGTGGGCGACGCGCTCGTTCGTTGCGAGCAGCGACGACGCGCTCTGATAGCCGGTGACCGCGACGACGAGCAGCGCGATCGCCGTGATCGCGAAGCCCGCGCCGACCTTCCGGCCGAATGTCCAGGTGCCAAACATGCTCATGCCTCCTTGCGCTCGAGCGCCGCGATCACGGACTCGAGCAGAACGATGGGTCGTAGCTGGTCGTTGGCGCGCGCCACCTCGTGAACATGCGCACTGCCCTCTCTCGCGCGCACGATCGTGTCTTCCGCGAGCGCGAGGTGACCTTCGAACGCGTCGAACGCGAAGCCGAGTCGTTGTCGCGCCGCGATCACGATCCAGCGCGGCGATACCGCGGGCGCGGTCCCGACGAGCGCACCGAGGTCGAACACCGGGACGACGGCCCCGCGCACACCCGCGAGGCCGAGCAGGGCGCGACTACGCGACGGGACCGCGGTGATCGGACGGTCGGCGAATACGCCGGCGATCTCGCGGAGGCGCACCGCATGTGCCTCGCCTCCGATCCGGATCGCGATCAGCCGCTCGCCACCGCCGCCGGTCTCCGCGGGGAGCCGCGCGAACGCGCTATCGAACTCGGCTCTCAGCTCGCGTGACTTCATGACGTCCGCTCCAGGCTTGCGAGCTCGCTGCGGCACAGCGCGATCAGTGCGTCGCGCTGGAAGCCACCTCCGAACAGGATGATCCGCCGCTCGTCCTCGTCGTCGAGGAGCACGGCAGCCTCGCCGAGCTCGCGGGTGGCGAGCGCGCGATCGTTACGCCGCCGCGCCAGCACGCCGAGCCTCATGTGCGCGAGCGCGAAGCCCGGATCGAGACCGATCGCGACGCGCTGGTGCTCGACGGCACCCGACACGTCACCTGCCGCCTCGCAGCACAGCGCGAGGATGAAGTGCCCGGCGGCGGGGGCGGTGCGCCCGGCGATCAGCTGCTCGCACGCGCGCTCGGCATCCTCGATGCGGCCGCACTGGGCGCACGCGGCCGCACGCATCACGGCGACCTCTGGATCGTCGCCGCCACGCTGTTCGATCGCCGCGAGCACGTCGCCGAATCGCTCCTGTCGCCAGAGCTCGAGCAGGCCGCCGGCATCCGGCTCCGCATCCAGCGGCGGAGGCGAATCGCGGCGCGTCAGTGCCGACACGCGGTCGGTCGCGTCGCGGATCGAACCGAGCCAGTCGATCGGTGGGACGTCGGCGACGGCGCGCCGTTGCGATGACGTCCACCCCGCGGGGCGTCGCACGTAGAAGAACGTATCGTGCGCGTGACACAGCTCGAATTCGTCGGAGATCCCGCGGAGCGTCTCGGCGTGGCCGAGGAACAGGTGACCACCGGGACGCAGCGCGCGCGCGATCGCACGAATGACGGTCGCCATCACCTCCGGCCGGAAGTACATGAGAACGTTGCGGCAGAACACGACGTCGAGCGACGCGGTCGGCCACGCGGCCTCGTCGAGGAGGTTCGCGCGGTCGAGCTGGACCGCGTTGCGGATCTCGCCGACGAGCTCGACGTGCTTGCCGACCTGCACGAACCAGCGGTCGCGAATGGCGTCCGGCGTCTCGCGCAGGCTCCACATCGCGTAGCGCGCGCGTGCCGCGCGAGCGAGTGCCTCCGGGTTGATGTCGAACGCGCGGATCGTCGCGGGGGCGAGCTGTGCGTCGCGCAGCGCCATCGCGATCGAGTACGGTTCCTCGCCCGATGCGCAGCCCGCGGACAGGATGTCGAGCGGGCCTGTCGTGCGCGCGATGTCGACGAGCGCGGCGAACTGCTCGCGGTTGCGAAAGAAGTAGGTCTCGCCGACCGTCAGCTCGGCGGCGAGTGCGCCCTCGTCGAAGCCCGGCGACGCGACGAGCTGCGCGACGTACGCCGCTGCCGACAGCCCGTACGCCCCGGCGCGCCGGCCGAGCACGCCGGCGAGGAGACCGTGCTTGCGGGCGTCGAACACGATGCCGAGCTGGGCCTCGACGCCCACGCGGAAGCGCTCGACGTCTGCCCGGCTCACGCGATTCCCTCTGCGAGCCGCGACGCCTCGAGCACGACGAGCAGCTCGCGATCCGTCGCGCCGAGCGACGCGACGACTGCATGCCCTCCGGCGAGCAGCGGCGGCAACGCCTGGAGCGCCGCCGGCTCGATCGTCCGCACGTCCACGACCTCCTCGACGGCGAGCGCGACGGTACGCGGGCCCGTGCGGATCGTGACGAAGCGGGCCGGCGTTCCTGCATCTGCTTCGAGCAGGCGGGCGAGATCGACGACGACCGTCGGCTTCGCGCGGATCACCGACACGCCGAGCACCGATGGATGTGCGTCGGCCATCGGCTCGATCGGCAGCGGCCGCATCGTCTCGATCACCGCGTCGATGGGAAGCGCGCAGCTGCGCCGACCGACGCGACAGATCAGTACCCGTTCGGGCATCACCCGGATGATAGGCCAGGTGGGCCGCTCTCGCGGCGCGTGCACTAACCGCAACAATTTGTTGCGGCTGACCTCACGGCCGCCTCACGGGCTTCACTCAGTGCAGGCCGGCTGCGAGAAACCTGCGCAAGAAGCCGTGCGGACCGACGCCACCGAGCGAGTTGCAGATCGGCGACGCCGAGCCCTTCGGGCAGTCGATGTCGCGGTCGTACGACCAGTAGTGGACGCCGGCGAGACCGCGCGCGATCGCGAACGCGACCATCTCGTCCGTGTCCTGCAGCGTGAAGTGCTCGTCCTGGACGTCGTTGCCGCCGATCATCGGCGTCAGCTCGATGTTCGCCCACGGCACGCCCCAGTGGTCGTGCAGGTTGTACGCGGCCTGGATCGCCGACTGTCCCATGTCACAGAGGCCGCCGCTGACGACGCACACGCCGGCGCCCGGCGCGCCGTAGTCCATCGTCATGAGGTTCACGGTCAGGTAGCTCGGCCACGTCGTGCCGAAGACCGCGCGCACCGCGGCCATCGTCCAGTCACCGTGGATGTTGAAGCTATCCGGCGCGCCGGCGCCGAGCGACACGGCGGTCGGCGAGCCGTTGTTGTTCGCGAGCGTCGCGAGCGTCAGCGAGAAGCGAATGCCGGGATACGCCGCGTGTGCCGCCGGGATGCGCTGGACGAGGCTGGTGATCATCTGCTGCGTCTGGCCGGCCTCGATATCGAAGTCGACACCGATCAGGTGCGGCGAGGCCCAGCGGCCGAGGAATGCGAGGAAGCCGGAATCGCTGCCGCACGTGAACGACCCCGCGGCACCGCCGGTCGCGAGGATGTAGTCGATGCCTTTCTGCGAGAGTCGCGAGACGTTCGCCGACGCCATCGCCGCGCCGCCCACACCGCCCCAGTTCTCGTTGCCGCACTCGCCGGTCGCGAATGCGAGCGTGACGGTCTTCGCGCCGTTTGCCGCCATGTCGTCGGCGAGCGCGGTCCGCGTGCCGGGCACCATCGTCGACGCGACGTTGGTGTTCCAGTCCATGTTGATGCTCGTGTCCTTGTAGGGGCTGAAGATCATCCCCTCCGGCGCGGTGCCGGCTCCCGAGCCCGAGCCCGAGCCCGAGCCCGAGCCCGAGCCCGAGCCCGAGCCCCATCCGCTTCCGCTTCCGCTGCCGCTGCCGCTGCCGCCACTGCACGTCACCGGCGTCCACAGTGCCGGCACCGCATCGGGCGTCCAGTCCGGCTGACTCGTGTGGCCCTGCACGCACTGGTAGTAGCTGCTGCCGTACGACACGACCGACGCCGTCGCGTACGTCGTCCATGCGGTCCACGGGCTCGCGGCCGCGCACTGCTCCGCGGTCACCTCGCTCGACGTCGTGCCGCTGTCGGCCGCGCACGCGGCGAGCGAGAGCGCGGCGAGAAACATCAGGGTGTGGTTCTTCATGCTCGGACGGAGGCGGTCCGCGCACCGATCGGGTCAACGCGCCGAGCATTTCGTGCATCTGCGCGGGATTCCTCGCGAAAGAATTTTCGATCGCCGTGACCCGATCCGGCGACGCCCGCTCTCTATCCAGACATGACCAAGCAATGCGTCGTGGTGTGCCTGCTCGCGCTCATGGGCTGCGTCGGCGACGGCGGGATCGGTGGTGATGATGACGGCTCGGGATCCGGCTCGGGCTCGGGCTCGGGCTCGGGTTCCGGATCGGGCTCGGCTCCCGAAGGTCTCGTCTTCGGGCCTTACAAGGATACGAGCATCAACATGAACTGGAACACCAACGTCATCTCGACGATGGTCACGGGCACCCGCGTGCCGCTCGTCGACGACATGACCGCGCACGGTGCGAAGACCGTCACGCTGTCGTTCGCCACCGGCGAGTGCGGCAGCGAGAACTGGGGCGGCGTGCCCGGCGCCACGATGGCCGAGGTGAACGTGCCGATGCTCTCCGCGAGCAACATCGACTACATCCTCGCGACCGGCGGCGCCGCCGGCTCGTTCACGTGTGGCACCGATGCGGGCATGCAGGCATTCCTCGCGCGCTGGGCCTCGCCGCACCTGATCGGCGTCGACTACGACATCGAGGCCGGTCAGAGCGAGGAGCAGATCGGCCAGCTGATCCAGCGGATCGTCGCCGCGCACGCGATGTACCCGACGCTGCGCTGGAGCCTGACGCTCGCGACGCTCGCGAACAACGACGGCTCGCCGACCGCCGTCTCGATGGGCTCCTCCGCGCCGAGCAGCTTCAACATCAAGGGCGACCAGACGCTGATGGCGGTCAAGACCCGGCTCGGCTTCGACGGCAGCGCGTCGACGTGGCCCGGGTACGTCACGGTGAACCTCATGACGATGGACTACGGCGGCCCGAGCGCCGGCGTCTGCGTCGTCAGTGGCGGGCTCTGCGACATGGGCCAGTCGGCGATCCAGGCGGCGCACAAC
>JAEWJO010000066.1 GCA_023386455.1 Pseudomonadota bacterium
AGGGCACGCCGATGATCGCGCTCGAGGCGCTCGCGGCCGGCGTCCCGGTCGTCGCCTCGGCGGTCGGTGGACTCGCCTCACTGGGTGGCACCGTACGCGTTCGCCCGGACGACCCGCGCGCGCTCGCGACCGCCGTCGCGCGACTTCTCATCTTGCCGCCGTCCGCCGAGGAGCTAGCCTCGAACGTCCGGCACCTCGCCTGGACCGACGTCGCTGCGCACCTTCTCGTTCATGCAGGCTGCGCAACCGGCGACACGAGAAGCCGTCGCACTGCGTAAGTAGATTCGCATCCCGGTCCGACCTTTCCTGTCGGAACGGTGTCCAACTCGCTGCAATTACGTGACGATTGTCGGACGCTCGTGCGTATGATCTGCCCACCATGGCGGCACACTTGCTGCTAACTCCGCTGGCGATGTCAGACAGTCCGCGGTTCGACGTCTCCGTCATTCTGCCGTTTGGAGACGACGAAGAGTTCGTGGGGATCGCGGTGAGGCGTACGGCAGAACACCTGCGGGGCCTCGGCCTCGCGTTCGAGATCCTCGCGATCGACGAGGACAGCGGCGACAACTCGCACGCCGTGCTCGCGCTGCTTCGCGCCGAGGTCCCCGAGCTCCGCGTCACGCACGCACCGGGCCGTGGCCGTGGTGTCGACGTCGGCGCATCTCGCGCGCAGGGCACGCTGCTCGTCGTCGCGACGCCGGATGTCGCGTCGGCCTCGCTCGACGGTGTCGGTGACGCCTGTCGTCGCCTGCTCTCGGGCGAGAGCGACGCCGAGGTGTCGCTCGCGCGGTTCACGATCGCGCATCGCGTACGCGCGCTCGTCGCATTCCGTGGCGCGCGCCTGCTCGGTGCCGCCATGCACCGCCGGCTCGCCAAGCGCCTGCAGGTCCGCAACCTCTCGGTCCGCATCGCGGGCCCGACCGGCGTGACTGCGAAGACCGCTGTGGCCCGATTCCGTGCGTTCGCGGCGCGCGGCAATCGCGTTGCGTAACCTGGGGGCGCGCGCGTAGTCGCGCTGCTATCATCCCAGCAGACATGTATCCGCTGCTCGCGATCCTGTCGCTGGGGTTCCTGATCGTCGTTCACGAGGGCGGCCACTACTTCGTCGCACGCTGGTGCAAGATGCGCATCGAGCGCTTCAGCATCGGCTTTGGCCCGGGAATCCTGAAGCGCCAGTCGAAGAAGACCGGCACGACGTTCCAGCTCGCGCCGATCCCGTTCGGCGGCTTCGTCGAGATCCGCGGCATGAACATCGCCGAGGACGTCGATCCCGACGACAAGTTCGCGTACCCGAATCGGCCCGCGTGGCAGCGCTTCGTCACGATCTTCGCCGGCCCGGCGACGAACTACCTGTCGGCGATGGTGCTCTCGTTCGCGCTGTTCACGTGCCACGGCCAGGACAGCTCGTGGAAGTTCTACTCGGTCGCCTCGGTCAAGGACGACTACGACGCCAAGGGCAAGCTCGAGGTCGGCGATCGCATCATGGCCGTCGACGGCGTGCCGATCCTCGCCGCCGGCATCTACCAGCCGAAGGACGGCCCGGTGATGACGAGCGACTCGCTCGTCAAGCGAGTCAACGCGAAGGACGGGGCGCCGCTCACGATCCGGGTGCTCCGCGCCGGCAGGACGCTCGACATCGTCGTCAACCCGAAACCGGGCAAGGACGACGACGGCAAGCCGATCATCGATCCCGACACGAAGAAGCAGGTCTACCTGCTCGGCATCGTGCCGCACCAGTCTGCCGACGTCGTCAAGGTCGGCATCCTCACCGCGGCAAAGGACTCCGTCACGTATCCGGTCGACGTCGCCGGCCGCATCCTGACGGGCATCCGCGAGATCATCACGGGCAAGGAAGACGCCGACCCGGGCGGCCCCAAGCGCATCTACGACGAGTTCACGCGCGCGTGGCAGCTCGGCGCCGATACCGGCGTGCAGCTGCTGATCGTCCTGTCGGTCTACCTCGCGCTGTTCAATCTGTTCCCGCTGCCCGCGCTCGACGGCGGCCGCCTCGTGTTCCTGAGCTACGAGCTCATCACACGACGGCGCGCGAATCCGAAGATCGAGGCGATGGTCCACATGGGCGGCATCATGGTCCTCGGCGTCGTCATGATCCTCGTGACGTTGCGCGACTGCCACGTGATCTGATCGCGCTACGCGATCGAACGGATCGCGAACCGCAAAGGACAGTCTCGTCTCGTCGGCGCTACTCCGAGCATGCGCCGGCGCGCGCCTGACGCCCGAGCGGCGTCGCGGCACCTGCGCGCGACGCTGCCGGCTGGTCCGATGACTGCAGCGCGCCCGGCGTGCTGTGGCCCTGTCGGGCCGGGAGGCAACATGCGTACGTTTGGCAAGGTGATGATCGCGGTGGCGCTGGTGGTGGCTGGGTGTGACGATGACGACGACAACAACGCGGTGCTGCCCGATGGCGCGACCGGGGACGTGACGACGTTCAACGTGACGATGACGTCATCGCAGGAGACTCCGCCGTGCGCCGCGGGCCGCAGCGACGCGACGGGCTCGGTCACGGTCACGATCGCGAGCGATGACTCGGCGATCGCGGTCTCGGGTCTGACGTTCTCGGGCCTCTCCGGCCCGGCGACGGCGGCGCACATCCATTCCGGCGCGCGCGGGGTCGCCGGACCGATCGTGTTCCCGCTGAACGTCACGCTGACACCGTTCTCGACGGTCGCGTTCGATGCGGCGGACTACCCGACGCCGGTGCCCGCGGGCGCGTCGCCGGACTTCCCGTCGTTCGTCGCGGCGATGAAGGCTGGCAACACGTACGTCAACGTCCACACGGCGGCATGCCCCGACGGTGAGATCCGTGCCCAGCTGCAGTAGCCGAAACGAGGCGACATGAAGTTTCGCGAGACCCTGTGGTTCAAGAAGGGCCTGCTCGACGCCGACCTCGCGAGCCGCGCGGCCGCGGACGAGCCGACCTCGGTCGACACGCTGCCGATCGAGGACCGCTACCTCGACGATGGCTCGATCTCGCCGAGCGACTCGCGCGAGTTCGGCCTCCATACCGGGACGACGCGACCGCTCCCCACGGTGTTCTTCGAGCGGCGGCGCCCGTGACGTCGGCGGAATCCTGACGACATCCGGGCAGGTATCACCTGGCGTGTGCGCCGGGACCTGCTCCTCGCCAGATCCCCGAGCTATGGTCGGGTCGTGATCACCGAGGAGGTCCTCGCGCGAATCCCGACCGACGCCGGCGTGTACCTGTTCAAGGATGCGCGCGGGAACGTCGTCTACGTCGGCAAGGCGCAGAGCCTCCGGACGCGCGTCCGCCAGTACTTCCGCGAGGGCGGAGACGAGCGATTCTTCGTCGCGGCGGGCTTCCTCGGCCGCGTCGTGACCGACATCGAGACGATCGTGGTGACCTCGTCGAAGGAGGCGCTGCTCCTCGAGAATCACCTGATCAAGAAGCATCAGCCGCGCTTCAACGTGAAGCTGCGCGACGACAAGCAGTACCTCGTGCTGCGGCTCGTCGATCCGAAGGCCGAGCCGCCGGCCGCCGAAGGAGAGCTCGTCCAGATCCGCAAGCGCGACGTGTTCCCGCGCGTCGAGGTCGTCCGCAACATCCGCGACGACGGCGCGAACTACTTCGGGCCGTATCACTCGGCGACGAGCGCGCGAGAGACGCTGCGGACGCTCAACCGGCACTTCCAGCTGCGGACGTGCACCGACCACGTCCTCGAGACACGCGGGCGACCGTGCCTGCAGTACCAGATCAAGCGGTGCTCAGGGCCGTGCGCGATCGACGTGCCGCCGGCGGTCTACGCCGAGCAGGTCGAGGACGTGAAGCTGTTCCTGTCGGGCAAGAACGACGAGCTCGTCACCCGTCTTCGCACCCGCATGGAGCGACGCGCCGAGCGCGAGGACTTCGAGGTCGCGGCGGTGCTGCGCGACTCGATCGCCGCAGTCGAGCGCACGCTCGCGAAGCAGAACATCGTCCAGGAAGACTTCGTCGATCAGGACGTGTGGGGGCTGTTCCGCGAGGCCGACAGCGTCGAGGTCGTCGTCCTGTTCGTGCGCGGCGGCAAGCTCGTCGGCCGGCGCGCGTTCCACCAGAAGGATCAGGAGCTACCGGATCGCTTCGTCGTCGGCGAGCACGTGCAGCAGTACTACGCGACGGGCACGTTCATCCCCGACGAGATCGTCGTCGGCGTCGAGCTCGAGGAGGGCGACGTGCTCACGGAGTGGCTGTCGGCGGCACGCGGCAAGAAGGTGCGCCTCGTCGAGCCCCGTCGAGGAATCCGCGCGCGGCTCGTCGAGCTCGCCGATCGCAACGCGGCCGCCTCCGCGACCTCACGGCGAAGCAAGGATGCCGACGCCGAGGCGATGCTGCAGAAGGTCGCCGACCGGCTCGGCCTGCCGCGACCACCGCGCCGCATCGAGTGCTTCGACATCGCGCACATCCAGGGCACGCAGACGGTCGCGTCGATGGTGACGTTCGTCGACGGCGTGCCGTCGCGCGGGCTGTATCGCAAGTTCAAGCTGCGGTCCGTCGACAACAACGACTTCGCCGCGATGTACGAGGTGCTCACCCGCCGGTTCAAGCGGACGATGAGCGACGACCCGGCGTGGGCGAAGCCGGACCTGCTCGTGATCGACGGCGGCAAGGGTCAGCTCGGCATGGCGGTCACCGCGCTCACCGACATGGGCGTCCAGCTCGGCGGCGAGAACGGCGTCGAGGTGATCGGCCTCGCGAAGGAGCGCGAGCTCGAGGCCGGCAGCGCGCCCGACCGGATCTACCGGCGCAACGTGAAGGACTCGATCGCGCTCCGTGCGAACTCGCCGGAGCTCTACGTGCTCGCGCGGATCCGCGACGAAGCGCACCGGTTCGCGAACACGTTCCACCAGGACCGCCGCGCGAAGGTGAACCTGCGGTCCCAGCTCGACGACATCCCGGGCATCGGCACGACGCGCCGCCAGCGCCTGCTGAAGCACTTCGGCAGCGTGCGCGGCGTGCGCCAGGCCAGCGTCGAGGAGCTCGCGAAGGCGCCGGGCATGACGCGCAAGGCGGCCGAGCAGGTCGCGAGGTTCTTCGCCGAGCCCGAGGCCGCGCCGGCCGCGGACCTCGTCGAGCCGGTGTACGAGGGCGACGAGTCCGACGGCACGATCGACGCGAACGTCGAGGGCGGTGGCGAGTCGAGTCCGACGGCGGACTCGCAGCCGAGCTAGCGCTCGCCGACGCGCGGGAGCCAGATCATGAACGTCGTGCCGCGGCCGACCGCCGAGTGAGCGATCACGGAGCCGCCGTGGCGGCGGACGATGCCGTGAATCATCGACAGCCCGAGCCCGGTGCCCTGCCCCGGGGCCTTCGTCGTGAAGAACGGATCGAACGCGCGCGCGAGCGTCGCCTCGTCCATGCCGACGCCGCTGTCGATCACCGACAGCTCGACGTAGTCGCCGTTCATCGGCAGGTGATGCGTCGCGGCCTGTGCGCGCTCCATCGTCACCGCGCGCGCGACGATCTCGATCCTCCCACCGTCGGGCATCGCGTCGCGTGCGTTGAGCATCAGGTTCAGCAGCACCTGGTAGAGCTCCTCGGAGCTGCCGCGCACGCCGAGGTCGGTCGGCACGTTGACCTCGATCGAGATCCGCTGGCCGACCTGGCGCCGCACGAGCCCGACCGCGCGCTGGACGAGCGGCGCGAGCGCGATCGACTCGAGCTCGATGTCGTCGCGCCGGCCGAGCCGGAGCAGGCGCCGCGCGAGCAGCGACGCCGACGAGGCGGCCGTCCGCATCTCGTTGACCATGTCGCGCAGCTCGACGTTCGGCGGCAGCCGGCGCTCGAACAGATCGAGGCAGCCGAGGATCACCGCGAGCGAGTTGTTGAAGTCGTGCGCGAGCCCGCCGGCGAGCGAGCCCATCGCCTCGAGACGCTGCAGCTGGTGCATGCGGTCCTCGAGCTCGTCGTGGTGCGTGAACACGAGGATCGTGCTGCCGATCTGGATGCGATCGCCGAGGCGCACCGGCACGCTGCCGGAGACCTGCTCGCCGTTGACGAAGCTGCCGTTCGCGCTGCCGAGATCCTCGAGCGTGAACGTCTGGCCGTCGCTCGCGAGACGCGCGTGATGGCGAGACACGTCCTTCGCGTGCAGCGAGATGTCGACCGAGTTGCCGCGACCGATCAGCAGTGTCGTCGCGCCGACGCGAAACGTCCGGCCGAGATCCGCGCCGGCGACGCACACCATGCGAAGTGCCTGCGCGATCCGCTGCGTCGACTCCTCGCGGATGAACGCGGGGACGACGCTGATGTCGGTCGTGCTGTCCCCATCGTCACGTACAGCAGTGGCCATCCCTCCCACGGTACGCACCCGCGTCCGGAGCGTGGGGTAGCGGCGGGGGTCGCAGCGCGCGTCGCGCTCGCCGTCGCATCGGCGTCGCAGTCGCGTCGCATCGATGTCGCACTCAACATTGCGAAATCAAAAGTAGATTTCGGAAATGCATCGCGCAACATGATGGTCTGTCTGCTGTCTCTTTCGACGGCACTCATCACCACTGGAGGGGTCTCGTGAAGCTCGCCACTCTGCTCGTCGCTGCGCTCTCGCTCGCCGGCTGTGTCGATGACAACGTGTCGACGGGCTACGCCGTCGGCGGCATCCGCCCGGGCAACAAGCCGTTCGCGGACCTGCGGCCGAAGCCGGCCTCGACGCCGATCTACTCGCAGACGATCGACGCGCCGGCCGGCCTCGACCTCTGCGACGACTGCCAGATCGTCGCGATCCACAAGTCGCGCGTCGACGGCCTCGAGGACGTCGAGCTCGTGAAGCTGGACGGCACGTCGATCTGCACGCTCGTGGTCGACGAAGGCGGCATCGTCGAGGATGGCTGCGGCCTCGAGTGACTAGTCGCGGCGCAGGCTCGTCGCGCGCTTCCAGTGTGCGACGACCTCGCGCTGGCGCGACGGCGCAAGCCGCTCGATCGAGATCCGCAGGCACGCGCGCGACATGAACCGGGCGTGGCGGCGGATGAAGGTCTCGATCCGCGTCGGCTCCGCGCGCGACAGCTCGCGCAGCAGCCAGCCGACCGCGGTCTGATCGAGACTCTCGACGGACCACACGATCGCGCTGCACAGCGACAGCGCGAGCTGCACGAGGTTCGGCAGCGCGTCGTCACCCTTTGGCGCGAGCGCGGTGAACGCGGCGCACGCGGCGCGGCGCTGCCATGCGGTCTCGGCATTGCGCCACAGGACGAGCGCCCGCGCGACGTCGGCGCGGCCTCGCACGCGATGGAGCAGCGTGCCGAGCACCTTCACGCCGAGCTCGTCGATCACGCGCGTGTCGGTGATCTTGCGCCGCGCGAACAGCCGCTCGAGCGCCGCGAGGTCTCCCGCGCGCAGGTGATCGGCGAGCAGCTCCCCCAGCACGACGATGCCGGCGCGCTGGTGCATGACCGCCTTCTGCTCGAGCAGCGCGAACGCGATGCGCTTCCCGACCGCCGCGGGGTGCTGGGCGAGGCCCTGCTCGTTCCACCAGTGCTCGACCAGCGCGCGGATCGCGATCGGCTGCTTGCGAACGAGCCTGCGCTTCAGATCCGCGACCGGATCGAGAGGCACGCGCGCGTTGGCCACCACCCTTCCACGGTGCCTGAATTCGGTTCTCCACGTCTGTGGTGAAAACTTGGGCCGTCGTGTGAGCCCATGTAGGATAAAGTGCTCCAGCGAAGTCAGGCTTGGCCACTTATGTCCAAAAACCGAAAGATTAGCAGCACATCGTCGGGTGGAGGGACGGACCGGCGCCGCGAGGTGCTCGGTGTGATCGGGCTCGGTGCGGGCCTGTTCCTCCTCATCGCGATGATCTCGCTACAGGCCCACACGCTCGTCATGGGGCCGTTCGGCCACTCGATGGCCAGCCTGTTCTACGGCATCGCCGGCGTGTGTGGCTACCTCCTGATCGCGCTCGGCGTCGGCGGTGCGATCCGCATGCTGCTCGGGCGCGAGCCTGCGCTGCCGGTGACCGTCGCCGCTGGCGCACTGCTCGGTGCGGTCGCGCTCGCGACGCTCGTCCACCTCATCGCGCCGCACTACCGCGTCGCGGGCCAGGGACCGGGTGGCGTGCTCGGCGAGCACCTCGCCGAGATCCTGCGCGCGGTGATCAGCACCGCGGGTACCGCGCTGCTCGCGATCGTCGGCCTCGTCGTCGCGGTCGTCATCGCGACGCCGCTGCGCATGCGCGACGTGCTGCACGCGATCTGGGCCGGTCTGTCGCACGCCGGCGGTGTGCTGCGCGCGGCGGCGTTCGCGTTCGCGACGTTCTGGGCCGACGTGTTCCGCGCGATCCTCCCCGAGAAGTCCGCGCGCGACGAGGATGACGAGGACGAAGAGGAAGAGGACGTCCTCGAGGCGAGCGACGACGAGCACGGTCCCGAGCCCGCGATCATCGAGCGCACGCAGCCGTCGGCGATCGAGGTCGTCGAGCTGACGCCGGCCGAGAGGAAGAAGCGCGCGAAGAAGGAAGCCGCGAAGACCGAGGTCGACTTCGCCGTGCGCCCGACCGCCGCGAACGACGACGTCGAGGTCGAGGAGGACGATATCGTCGAGGTCGCGCCGCCGAAGAAGCAGCGCATGGCGAAGGGCACCGTCGCGCCGCCGGTCGCTGCCGCCGCGGCCGCAGCCGCCGACGCGACCGATCACGCGGGCCCCGTGATCTTCGAGCCGAAGTTCAAGGCGCAGGACAAGGCGACGATGGCCGCGAAGGAGAAGCAGGCGGAGGCCGAGCGCCAGACGTTCATCAAGCTCGGCGAGGGCGAGTACCAGCTGCCGTCGATCCAGCTCCTCAACTACGACGCGAAGGAGCAGAACTCGATCGACAAGACCGCGATGCTCGAGCTGTCGGCGAAGCTGACGCAGACGCTCGAGAACTACGGCGTCAAGGGTGACGTCGTCGCGATCCGCCCCGGTCCGGTCGTCACGATGTACGAGTTCGCGCCTGCGCCCGGCACGCGCGTCAACAAGATCGTCAACCTCACCGACGACCTCGCGCTCGCGCTCGAGGCGCTGCGCGTGCGCATCGTCGCGCCGATCCCCGGCAAGGCCGCCGTCGGCATCGAGGTGCCGAACAAGACGCGCGAGAAGGTGTTCATCAAGGAGATCCTCGCCGACGACGCGTTCCGCAAGGCGAAGGGCCGGCTGCCGATGGCGATCGGCAAGGACATCGAGGGTGCGCCGTTCGTCGTCGACATGGCGCGCATGCCTCACCTGCTCGTCGCCGGTACGACGGGGTCCGGAAAGTCCGTCGGCGTCAACTCGATGATCACGTCGCTGCTCTACCACTGCTCGCCCGAAGAAGTTCGGATGATCATGGTCCACCCGAAGATGCTCGAGCTCTCGATCTACGAGGGCGTCCCGCACCTGTTGCTGCCGGTCGTCACCGATCCGAAGAAGGCGAACCTGGCACTGCGCTGGGCCGTCGAGGAGATGGAGCGCCGCTACGACCTGCTCGCGCAGATGGGCGTGCGCGACATCATCGGCTACAACGAGAAGCTCGCGAAGCAGCAGCAGAAGCTCGAGGCCGACAAGCTGCGCGAGGCCGCCGAGGCCGCCGCGCGCGCGCTCGAGGAGGATCTCGACAAGGTCGTGTCGTCCGAGTCGCCCGAGGCCGCCGACGCGCGCGAGAAGGTCGAGACCGCGGTGCAGCAGCACAAGCTGCCGTACATCGTCGTCGTCATCGACGAGTTCGCCGACCTCATGATGTGTGCGCCGAAGGAAGTCGAGACGAGCGTCGCGCGCATCGCGCAGAAGGCGCGCGCCGCCGGCATCCACCTGATCCTCGCGACGCAGCGTCCGAGCGTCGACGTCATCACCGGCCTCATCAAGGCGAACTTCCCGTCGAGGATCGCGTTCTCCGTCGCGTCGAAGATCGACTCGCGCACGATCCTCGACCAGAACGGTGCCGAGGCCCTGCTCGGCGCCGGCGACATGCTGTTCTCCGATCGTGGCGCCGCCCCGCAGCGTCTCCACGGCTGCTACGTCGACGAGAGCGAGATCCATCGCGTCGTCGAGCACCTGAAGACGCAGGGTCGCCCGGTCTACAACCTCGACATCGTGAAGCCGCGTGACGAGGAAGGCGAAGGCGGCGGCGACTTCGGCGGCGGTGGTGGCGGTGGCGGCAAGTCGGACGATGACATGTACGACAAGGCCGTCTACATCGTGACGACGACGCGCAACGCGTCGATCTCGTGGGTCCAGCGCCAGCTGCGCATCGGCTACAACCGCGCGGCGCGTCTCGTCGAGGAGATGGAGAAGCAGGGCGTCGTCAGCCCGCCGGACCACACGAACAAGCGCGAAGTGCTCGTCGCGGCCGCGTAGCTACTGCGACTCCCACGACCGGTACGCGTTGTACCAGCGCACGAACCGGTCGATGTGGTTGCCCGTCGAGACCATGTGCCAGCGGTTCGCGCTCGACCGGCGCAGCGAGCCCGCGTTGTAGGCCGCGGCGATCTTCGGCGGGTCGCGGTGGTGCTGGTTGCGCTGGTAGGTCGAGCCCATGTACTTCGCGCCGACCTGGAACGAGAAGTCCGGCTTCGAGTGCATGCGGCTGCGGCAGGTCGCGCGCGACAGCCCCATCAGGGCCGCGCACGTCGACGCGGTCACCTGCATCGGCCCCGACGACAGGCCGTCGGAGCTGCCCGCCGGGTTCGTACAGCTCGACTCGGTCAGCGCGGTCGCGGCGACCGACGCGCGCGACAGCTTGTAGTGATCGGCCCACTTGCGGATCGAGCCGCCGTAGCGGTTCATGCACGTCCGCACGCTCGCGACCGACGCGCTCGGCGTGCCGCTGTGCAGCTTCACGCGCTGGCCGACGACGCGCCACTGGATGCCGCCGTAGATGCTGTGGTACGCGCGGGCCGGATCGAGCAGGCCTCGACCCGCCGCCTCGATCGTCGTCGGCCCTTCGACCTCGGCGATGCCGTCGAGCTGGAGGTTGTCGAGCGAGTCGACATCCTCGCTCGCCTCGAACGGCGGCACGACGACGAGCTGGCGAACGACACTGTCGACCTCGTTGCCGTCGGCGTCGAGTGACGTCGCGACGAGCTCGTGCATGCCGGGGCGGTCGAACACGGTCGTCCACCGCCAGACGTCGTCACGCTTGCAGTCCTCGTCGGGCTGCGATGGATCGCAGACCGCGAGCTCGTTGCCGTCGAGCTCGAACCGGACGCTGCGGATGTCGGTGCGTGCGCTGGTGACGGCGAGCTCGATCGCGTCGCCGACCGGAACCTGATCGGTATCGGTCGGCGCGACCCACTCGAGGTCTCCCTCCTCGGCGCACGCGGTGAACAACAAGGCGAATGACAGCAGGATCCCTCTCGTCTGCACGCCGCCGCACCGAGCACGCGCCGTGCCGATCGTAACCAGCGAGAAGCAAACGCGCGCGACTGCAACCTGGGATCGGCTGGTTGCGATCGCGAGGTTGCGATCGAGGAGACTGACCTCAGCTCACTCGCGTCACGCGCTCGGCGCGGCGAGGAACGTGAAGTAGAGCTCGGGCGGATGCGCGAACTGCATGTCGCGCCGGCAGTCGGGACACTTCATCGAGGGCGGCCGCATGCGCGCGAGGTCGGCCCCGTGCAGGCGCACGTCGAGCAGCATCACTTGCTCGCGGTCGCACTCCTCGCACACGTACGGTGCGAAGAACGACGAGACCAGCGACACGCCTCTCGCCGCGGGCACGATGTTCAGCTGGTGCACGATCGGCTCGGCGACGCGCCGCAGCTCGACGGCGATCCGCTGCGAGGCCGCGACCTGCTGCATCATGATCCAGGCGCGTACGCCCGGCGAGTTGATGAACACGACGCCGCCGAGGTCGAGCGTGACGCGGCCGTCGCGCGCGTAGCTCAGCAGATCGACGAGCTTCGCCGTCTCGTCGATCGTGCCGCTCAGGACGAGCTGCCCGCCCTGGCTGACGCACGTCATCCGACTCACCGAGGCCGAGATTACACGCTACTCTCGACCCGTGCGAGCCACCTGGCTCACCGACGTTCATCTGAACTTCATGCGGCCGCTGGCACTCCGTGCCTTCTACGATCGGGTACGCAAGGAGACGCCGGACGTCCTGCTCGTCACGGGCGACATCGGCGAGTCCGACTCGGTCGGACGCTTCGTCGACGAGCTCGGCCGGATCGCGCCGGTCTACTACGTACTCGGCAATCACGACTACTACCGCTCGACGATCGACGGCGTGCGCGCCCGGCTCCCGCACGGCTGGCTCCCGGCCCTCCCGCCGATCCAGCTGACCGAGCGCACCGTCCTGCTCGGCGTCGACGGCTGGGGCGACGCCCGCTGCGGCGACCTCACCTCGCAGATCCAGCTCAGCGACTGGCAGCTGATCGGCGAGTTCGATTCCGTACGCTACGACCGCGCCGCGCGGATCGAGCTGCTCCAGGAGCTCGGCACCGCCGAGGCCTTCGCGCTCGGCGAGCTGCTCGCACACGCGCCGCCGTCCGACGAGCTCCTGATCCTGACCCACGTGCCGCCATTTCCCGAGGCGTGCGTCTACGACGGCATGCAGTCCGAGCCCGCGTGGCTGCCGTGGTTCACGTGCATCGCGACCGGCGAGGTACTCGCCGAGTACGCGCGCGCCCACCCGACCAAGCGCATCACCGTCCTGTGCGGCCACTCGCACGGCGCCGGCGTCTGCCATCCCGAGCCGAACCTCGAGGTCCGCACCGGAGGCTGGCCGCCCGGCATCGAGGGCTACGGCAATCCGATCGTCCAGGCGACGCTCGAGCTCGCCTAGCTATTCCGCGACCGCGGTCTCGAGCTTCGGCAGCGGGCGTTTGCCGCGCAGGCGGAACAGGCAATCGCGCGCGCGCGTGATCGACTCGCTCGCGTTCGCGTCGCCCTGCACGTCCCGCATCGGCCGGGTCTCGAGCCGATCGATCGTCGCGCCGATCGACTCGACACACGCGAGCGTCCGGCACGCGCATGCACGACCGTGCATCTCGGCGGCGACGTTCTGCCAGCTCTCGGCGTCGAATCGCAGCGGTGCGTCGAGCTTCGGATCGGCATCCGAGTCCGCCGGCAGCGTCCACGCCGGATCGTCGAGGCGCGGCGGACAGTACGTACCGAGCGCGTCGCACACCTCGAGCGACGCGATGAACCGGCGCCGCACCGCGAGGTCGTCGTTCGCCACGCGTACTTGATCGTAGTCGCCACTCGCCTCGAGCTCGACCACCTTGCGCTCCGCCGTCGCCTCCGCGCCTCGCTCCGCGATCAGCGCCTTCTGCAGCTCCGCCTTGCCGTAGCCCGGAGCGGGCCACTCCTCCTCGGCGAGCGTCGTGTGCGTCGCGATGTCCATGGCGCCCGTGCCCGTCGGCGCCGCCGTCTTGCAGGCCGCGAGTGCCACCAGCAGTGCCAGCCGTCGCATCTTGCGTAAGGTATCGAACCGCGAGCCGTGCTACCACCCTGCAACCTCACGAGACTCAAGGTTTCTCGTCCATGAATCGCCGGGCGTCCCCACGCGTCATAAGAGTGTGGCGCTTGTTTGGCGCCCTTCGGAGCCTCTCGACATGATCGACATCATCGGAATCCTCACTCGCACCTGGCTCGGCGTCTCGGCGCCGGCGCCCGGCGCGCAGATCCACACCGCCCCGCTCGTTGCCGGCCCCGCCGCCGGTGCTGCCGCCGGCTCGGCGCAAGCCGCACCGACGCCGGCCCCCGCCACGAAGGTCGACGCGTCGACGATCGTCGACAACGTCCAGAAGTTCTACGCGGGCATCAAGCAGGTCACCGCGACGTTCCGCCAGACCGTCACGAACTCGACGTTCGGCAGCAACAAGACCAGCGATGGCACCGTGTGGCTGATGAAGCCCGGCAAGATGCGCTGGGACTACGTCGAGAAGAAGGGCGCCAAGGTCCAGGTCAAGAAGAGCTTCATCTCGAACGGCCAGTACCTCTACGTCGTCGAGCACGACAACAAGCAGGTCGTGAAGAAGAACCTCCAGAACGACCTGATGCCGGTCGCCGTCAGCTTCCTCTACGGTAAGGGTGACCTCAAGACCGAGTTCAACGCCGCGCTCGACACGACCGGCAAGTACGGCGACAAGGGTGACCTCGTCCTCAAGATGACGCCGAAGAAGCCGTCGGCGCAGTACAAGGCGCTCTACCTCGTCGTCGCGCCCGACAACTTCCGCGTCAAGCAGTCGATCATCATCGACTCGTCGGACAACACGAACCAGTTCCGCTTCTACAAGCCCGACTTCGAGGCGGCGATCAAGGACACCTACTTCGAGTTCAACGAAGGCAGCGTGAAGAACTACCGCATCATCGATGCGGATGCGCAGGGCAGCGGTGCCGGCGCGCCGGCCGCGCTTCCGCCGGCGAAGTGATGCTGGCCCAGGCCGCCTTCTAGGTGATCGCGATCCTCGCGCCTCTGGTGCCGAAGGCCGCGACTCCGCCGAGCAGCGCGGCGCCGGTGGCAAAGGCAGCGGCCGATCCGGCTGCGACCACGCTGGCGAGCGTGCAGGCGTACTACGCCCACGCAAAGCAGCTGACGACGAAGTTCGAGCAGACCGTGACGACTGCAGCGTTCGGCAACGCGCAGAAGAGCAGCGGCACGGTCTACCTCGTCTCGCCCGACAAGATGCGGTGGGACTACGCGGCCAAGAAGCCCGGCGGCGCAAGAAAGAGCTTCATCTTCGACGGCAAGACGCTCTGGGCCGTCGAGCCGAAGAACCTCCAGGTGTTCGAGAGCTCGGCGACCGGCAACATGCTTCCGGCCGCGCTGTCGTTCGCGGCGGGCGCGGCGCGGATCACGAAGGAGCTCGACGTGAACCTCGCGCCGAACAGCCCGTACGGCGCGACGGTGCTGGAGCTCGTGCCGAAACAACCGTCGGCGCAGTACAAGCGGCTCTACTTCGTCGTCGCCGGCGATGGTCACGTCGAGAAGTCGATCGTGATCGACGCGAACGACAACACGAACGAGATCACGTTCCAGTCGCACGACGTCGCGACGAAGCTCGACTCGAAGCTGTTCCAGTTCGACCCGATGAGCGTGCCGACGTTCAAGGTGATCGACACCGACGCGACCAAGCCGTAAACGCGTTACGTTCGGGCGGTGAAGCTCGAGCACGTCACGGCAAACGGGCTGCGATTCGCCTACCTGACCGAGGGCACCGGGCCGCTCGTGCTGCTCGTCCACGGGTTTCCCGACACGGCGTACACGTGGGATCGCGCGATCCCTGCGCTCGCGGCGGCGGGCTATCGCGCGGTCGCGCCGTTCACGCGCGGCTACTACCCCACGGAGATCCCGGCCGACGGCACGTACGACACCGAGACGCTCGCCGGCGACATCCTCGCGCTGATCGACGCGCTCGGTGAAAGGTCCGCCGTCGTCGTCGGCCACGACTGGGGCGCGAGTGCGGCGTACGCGGCGGCGGCGCGGGCGCCGGAGAAGATCCGGCTGCTCGTGACGCTCGCGATTCCGCATCCGAAGTCGGTGCGGCCGACGCCGAGCCTCGCGTGGAAGGTGCGGCACTTCATCACGCTGCGCGGCAAGAACGCGGCAGACCGGCTGCGCCGGGACGACTTCGCGTACGTCGACGAGCTCGTGCGGCGGTGGTCGCCGGCGTGGAAGGACGTGCCCGCGGACGAGACGGCGCGGGCCAAGGAAACACTTCGCCAGCCGGGCTGCGCCGAGGCAGCGTGCGCGTACTACGCGCAGCTGTCGGCCCGCCTGCCTCCGTCGCACCGGCTGCAGATCAAGGTGCCGACGGTGTCGTTCGCGGGCGAGCAAGACATGATCGCGCCGCGAGCGTACGAGAAGGCGAGGCACTGTTACGACGCATCGTACGAGGTCGTGATCGTGCCCGGTGGGCACTTCATGCATCGCGAGCATCCCGAGCACTTCGTGCCGGAGATCGTGCGGGTCGTTCGCGAGCATCACGGAAAGCCCGCGAAGAGCGCCTAGCACGACGAGGCCGTTCGAGGCGTACTCGACAAACACGTCGCGCCGTCACACGTTCGGACGCGAACACCTCGAGAGGGCGTACTGGATCCAGGCGTCGATGGGCCAGTCCTTCGTTTCGGCAAGCGGCGACCGCCGCAGCACCTGCTCCACCGCGGCCTTCGGTTCGCGCTTCGTGAAGCCGGCACCCTCGAGCGCTTTCGGTGTCGAGAACGCGCATCGCCAAGCCCATACCACCGTGAGAGTGGCCGATTGCTACCGCGCGAGCTCCAATCGTCCGTCGAGTCGTCGACCTCAGCTCGAGCCACGCGGACACTCGAGAGCGCGAACTTCAGCCACGCCTCGAGCGGCCAGTCTTCCATACCCACGTGGGTACGAGTCTGCTCCGCCGCGGCCTTCGCTTCGCGCTTCGAAGCCGGCACCCTCGAGTGCTTGGCACATCGCCAAGCCCATACGCGTCGGCACGCACAACCGTGAGAGTGGCCGATTGCTACCGCGCGAGCTCCAATCGTCCGTCGAGTCGTCGACCTCAGCTCGAGCCACGCGGACACTTCGAGAGCGCGAACTTCAGCCACGCCTCGAGCGGCCAGTCTTCCA
>JAEWJO010000104.1 GCA_023386455.1 Pseudomonadota bacterium
CTTCGACGGGGGGGGGGCTGCGCATGTCCGGTTCTTCCAAGGCGCGCCGTGCATGCGGGACTAGGTTGTGGTCATGAAGATCCTCGTCACCGGAGCAACCGGAAAAGTTGGGAGCCGGCTCGCGAAGCGACTCGGCAAGCGCGGAGACCAGGTGCGCGCGCTCGTGCGCGACAAGGCGCGTGCGGCGGATCTCGACGTCGAGCTCGTCGTCGGAGATCTGCTCGATGCGGGCTCGCTCGCGGCGGCGGTGAGTGGCGTCGATGCGGTCGTGCACTGCGCGGCGTTCTTTCGCGGCGCGACGCCAGAGCAGGCGCAAGCGGTCAACGACGTCGGCACGCGGCACCTCGCCGAGGCGGCGCGCGCGGCGGCCGTGAAGCGGTTCGTGTTCACGAGCACGGGCCTCGTCTATGGTCCGAGCGATGGCCGCCTCGTGGGCGAGGATGCGGCGTGCGCGCCGATCGCGGCGTATCCGGTGAGCAAGCTCGCGGCGGAGCGCTTCCTGTTCGGACTCGACGGGCTCGCCGTGTACGTGCTCCGGCTGCCGTTCGTGTACGGCGACGGCGATGCGCACATCGCCGAGGCGGTGCCGATGATGCGCACGTTTCCGCGGACGATGCGGATGTCGATCGGCCATCACGTCGACGTCGCGCAGGCCGTCACCCGCCTGCTCGACGCGCCCGCGCCCGCGCATCGCATCTACAACGTCGTCGACGACGAGGCCCCCGATCTGGCGACGCTGTTCGCGTCCGTCGGTCAGCCACCGCCCGACGGCAGCGAGGCCGAGCGGGCGCGTGCATTCGAGTCGCTGCTCGACGGCCGCCGCATCCGCGAGGATCTCGGCTTCCGGCCGCAGTTTCCGCGGCTTGCCGATGCGCTGGCTGCACATGCAGCTTGAAGAACGGCGGCGCGGGCGCCACAGTGGGGAGATGCTGTCCGCGGGCTTCGTCGAAGATGTGCGGGTCGTGTTGCCGGTTCGAGGCGTACCGGAGCACGTCGAACGGCTGCCCGACGGCAAGACGACGGTCGTCTTGCGTACGCTCGACGATGGGACGGGCGATGTCTGGATCCTGGGGCCACGCACGCGCGCGCTGTTCAAGACGGCGACCGGCGTCGCCCGCGCGGTGACCGTCGCGCTGCAGCCGGGCTGGACGATGGCGGTGCTCGGCATTCCGGCGAGCGCGCTCGTCGATCAACATGTCTCGCTCGACGAGCTGTGGGGACGTGCCGGCGCGGAGCTGCGCGACGAGCTGCTCGCGATGCACGATCCGTCGGCGGTTGCGCTGCGGCTCGATGACGTGTTCGCAGCGCGCGTCCGCCGTGTGGGCGGATCGTCGTCGGCGCGGCTCGCGCGGTGCGCGGTGCAGCTCCTCGAGCACGACGTCGATCGCGTCGAGGAGGTGGCGGCGGATCTCGGCGTGACCGCGCGGCACCTGCGGCGTGTGTTCGTCGAGAGCGTCGGCATCGGTCCGAAGGAGTTCGCGCGCTGCGTTCGGCTCCAGCGTGCGGTGCGTGGTGCGAGCGCGAGCGCGAGCGACTGGGGACGGGTCGCCGCCGAGGCGGGCTACTACGACCAGGCGCATTTGATCGCCGACTTCCACGATCTCGTCGGCGTGACGCCGGGTGCGTACGCGAGGCGGGCCGTCGCTCGCAAGCGCTGCGACCACGCACGAGCGAGCTGAGTCCGCACCTCGTGTTCGGCTCGGTGATCGAGGCGCGACGGGTGCGCCGCCCGGCCGACCGGTAATTCAAGCGAGCGGAGTTGTTTCTGGCGGGTTGATGGGCGACGCTGCCGCTGTCGAGGTGGTCGCGGTGGTGTGGCCACGCTTCGCGGTTGTCGTCTGGGTAAGGAGTAGGTGCTGTGGCACATCAGCCAACGAAGCTGGAGAAGGACATCAAGCAACGGGCGAAGGCCCTCGCTGGTCGAGGACAGAAGCAGCGTCTGGAGTGGATGCAGCTCTACCCGATTGGCCTGGAACTGGAGGCAACGGTCGCGATTGGCAAGCTTGCGTGGAGCAAGCTGCAGATGTCTGGAACGAAGTGGCGAAGGTCGGCGCAACGTGACTTGCTGTTGATGACGGCGCAGCAACGCGAGTGGTCCCGGTTGTGGGCCGACCTCCAGACGTTTCGGCGAAAGCTGGCTGCGACATGGCGTCAACCGGGAAGCATGTCCAACTGGTCGGAGGTGCGCGAGCGGCTGGAGATGGAGGCCTCGAATCGAGGTCTCACTCCACAGCAGATCACGCAGCGCGTAGCCGCGTTCGAACATGCGTCGGCCGACGACGTCTGTCGGGTCAACGAACGTCCGGTTGTCTGGTTTGGACGACAGCTGGATGCAACGGTCGTGGGGCGATTCTCCGCACTCGCTGCCGCAGATATTGCCGACGCCGTGGCGCGGTTCAACACGACGGTGAAGAAGGGGACGGTGAAGAAGCCGACCTCGATGTTGGGCCGGAAGAGCCAGGACGAAGCGATCGCGCGGCTGCAGGGAATCCATGGTGCGCTGAAGACAGGGAAACCCTCCGCGATTCTTGCCAAGGCGAAGGTGGCGCGCGTCAGCGCAACGAAGCTTCTGGGGCCGTTGCTCGATGCCGCCGCGTACGATGCGCTGCACGATGGTGCTGGCATCGACGTGGATCTCGGACGACACGCGCTGGAAATTGCCGGCGGGATTCGCGCGGTGCTGACGACGCTGAGCGCGGTGCGTAACGTCGAGTGGGTGGCCGGATGGCCCGAGAGTAGTCCGTTGTTCGTCAGATGGACGTCCGCGGCAAACGCGACATCGTTCGGCACGAGGCTGCCAGACATCGACTCCACGTCGTTGTCGGATGTCGTGGGTGCTCCTGCACAGTTCGATGGCAAGCGCATTCGGGTCGAGGGGAAGGTAGGGCCGATCGCGATCGTGCACCGTCACCAGAAGGCGATCTCGTCGACGTCGCTGACGGATGCCTCCGGCACTCAGATCCGTATCGGGCTGCCATACATCAAGATCGACTCGGGTGGACTCGTGATGGGGAGCTACGCCCGCGTGACCGGGACGTACTCGATCAGCCACGCCGACTTCAACACGCCGGTGCTCGTGCCGGATCGCCGCAACCTCACCGAGGATGCCCGGACGAGCTGGCTCGACTGGCTGGCTCTCGAGATCCAGCCATACTACTGGTCAGTCCCGCACGGCTTGGTGATCGAATCCAGCTGGTCGCCAGGGCGAGAAGGGCCCGGCAACTCCTTGCGCTATCACGTGTGGGCGAGCAACGAGAGGAGGCGCATCCATGTCGACTGAAGAGATCGCCATCTTCATGGCGAACGCGTTTGCGACCACCTGTCCGGACGATGCGAAGAACCTGAAGCAGGCGGCACGAGACTACGACCAGGCGTATCGGGCATTCGAAAGCGCCGTGAACAATGTCGCGGCCGGTGGTGCCGCGACCACGGGTGCTGTCGTCGGAGCCGGCTTCTGTCTTCTGGGGGGGCCGACGCTGCTGACCGCCGCATGTCTCGCGGGCTTCGGCATCGGCGCGATCAGCGGCGAGCTGTGGACCGCGAGCGCGATCGAGTCGATGCAGGTCGCGGCCGACGAGCTCGAGGATCAGCATGATGCGCTCGAGCGAGCTCTCACAGCCCTATGCAAGTGCGTGCACGATCACTTTCATTGAAACATCGTACCGATCGAGGCAATCATGACTCTCACGAAACTCGCGAAATGGTCGTCTGTCGGCCTCCTCGTCGGAGTCGTGGTGATCGTCGCGTGGGCGTACGTGCGCGCGCACGAGCACGATCAACTTCCGGCGCATCATCCCTGGCCGGCCTTGAGCCTGCTGGCCGGCGCTCTGATGTCGATTCTCATCGGGTCCGGAAAGGCCTCCAGGACGGCAGCGATCGCGAGGCTGGTCGTCGTTGCGCTGTTTGCGACCAGCGCGCTGATCTACATGACGACTCTGGTCTGACGAGGTCGCGGTAGCGCATCGATGAGCTCGGGCTTTCACTTCGTCGCGAACCTCAAGCCGTATACGCTGCATCGCGGCGTGGGCAACCGCCGGTTCGGTGCGTATCTGTTGTCGGTCGACTACGCGCGTGAGCTCGCAGACCTGGCACGCGAGACGGTCTCCGATGGTGCTGTGCTCTGCGCCGACAATGGGAATTATGACCTGATTCGTGCCTTCATCGAAAAGCAATCGGCTGCAGCTACGACGCTGCGCGCCGAGCGTGGGGCACTGCGACGGTCTCGCCCCTCGGACATCCCGGTCGACCTCCGGCGACGACATCTCGACTTCGCCAGGAGCATTCGAGATGCGGCCAAGGTGGCGGTGACGCGAGAACATGTTGTCGAAGTCGTCCGGACTCAGAGCGCTATGCAGGCGACGTACTGCATCGGGATGGAAGACTTCACGATCGCGACACTCACTGCCCTTGGAGTCGAGTCCGGGTTCCTCGGGACCGAGCGACGGTTCTTCGAGGCCCTCGCGAAGCGTGCGGTTGATTTCGCGACCGACACCGCGGAAGGGCGCTACGGGCCAGCTCCGGGCAAGGTGTTCGCAGGTGTGCACGCTTCCGACTACGACACGGCGATACTGGCTGGACAGGTTGCTGGTTCGGCGGGCGTGGCTGGCATCGCGACGGGATTCGTAGGCGCACTTCAGGATAAGAGCTACGTCGACTACCTCTTGGAGGATGAACACGTTCTCGAGCTGGGGGCGCGGATCCCGCGTCCGTATGTGCGCGTGGCCCAGATCGCCGCAGGGCTCCATGAGGGTTTTGTAAAGAAGGCTGGCCGACGTCCAGCATTTCATGCACTCGGTGCAGGTTCTCCGATTCTCCTGCCGCTGCTCGCGGCGCTGGGAGACGGCAAGACATACACAGCGACCGACAGCACGGCACCGATCGTCGATGGTTGGTCCGGGGCAACGATCAGTCTCTACGTATCTGATCCGGCGCCGCTCAAGTACAAGGCCTACCGGATTGTCGAGGAGTGGCTCGCGAACGACCGGCCGTGGGGATGCCCGTGTCCGTACTGTCGAGCGTTTGACCGGGCGTATCCTCCGCGGATTGACGAAGCGCGGCGCTGGTGGCAACGGCAGAGCAATCGGAGGTTGACTGCGGAGTCAGTGCGGGCCACTTCACCGCTATCGGGCTGGTTGCCGCTCTTTGGAAACGCGAGCGATCCAGGACTGCGGCTGACCGGAGCCATGGCACGCGTCGGCCACAACCACTGGGTGCTCCAGCGGATCGAGAGCGAGGCGCGGCAACACAGCAGCTCTCACGAATCGCTCGTCGCCTGGATCGACGGTGTCGTCCGTTCCTACACGACGTGGGCTGCTGATCCACAGTGGAAGCAGGCCGTCGAGCAGGCCTGGCGGATCCTACGACGCGCCGCGGTTGCCACACGCGGCGTCGCGGCGACACCGCTCCGCTGACGGGCGCGCGCGCGCAATCCCGTTGCGGTCGCTCGCGTCGCAGCCCAGCCACAGGAGCTCGTCAACAGCTTGGCTCGGTTCGGCGCGGTAGGCACGGGGCCGCAGATCGGACTACGCTCGGCGGAGTGAGCGAGGAGGAGAAGTCGAAGGCGCTGGCGGTCATTCCGTCGAACCGCGACATCCTCCGCCGCTATGCCGACGGCATCGCGACCTCGCCGCTCGACATCAAGCGCGGCGAGGCGGTGTTTGTCGACAAGAACGGCGTCCCGTTCGGCCAGAAGGGCTTCCGCCGCCGCGTGCTCGCGTACAAGGCGATGATCTTCGCGGCCGGCGGCGTGTCGGGGCTGCTGCTGTTTTCGGGTGCGGTCATTCCTGCGCTCGGGGTGTACCTGGTGGCGATCGCACCGTCGCTCGCGGTGAAGTACCGCGGCACGGGCGCGCTGATGGCGATCGACGTGCTCGCGCGGCGCGGTCAGCTCGACGAGGCGCAGAAGCGGCTCGATGCGGTTCCGCACCTGCGCGCGCGCAATCCGGTGTGGTGGGCGCGGCTCTCGGGCAACATCGCGTCGCATCGCGGCCAGCACGAGGTGGCGATCGCGTTCTGGCGCGAAGGTGCGGCGCGCGCGAAGGGTCTGGCGCGCGAGCTGATGATGCTCGCGATCGCGAAGGGCCTGCTGCTGAGCGGCAAGGTGACCGAGGCGCGGATCGTGCTCGAGGGGGTGAAGCTGCCGCCGGAGGCGGACGAGGTGCTCGTCGGTCAGCTGCTCGCGAACGTGATGTTCGCGCTGGAGGACGAGATGGTCGACGCGGACCAGCTGCACGAGTGGGCGCGTAAGGCGCTCGCGTACAGCCACACGGGCGTCGAGCTCGCGGCACTGGGGTGGGCGTTCGAGCGGGTCGGCGAGGCGGACATGGCGCAGCTGCTTGCGGGCGAGGCAACCGAGCGAATGCACTATCCGTATCTGGCGACGTGGTGGCCGGCGCTGCAGCAGTGGCTCGACGGCGCCCCGAAATAAAGTACGCAGTCCTGGGTGCGGGTGCGTTTACGGGGCATGACCAAGCCGCTCCGTCATGTCCTCGCCTTGCTCGTTCTTGCCACCGGCTGTGCCTCGCAGGGTGACGACGCCGTCGACCCCGGCGATTGCGACGCGCCCCGGATGTTCTACGCGGACAGCGACGGCGACGGATTTGGCGACGACGCGACGGCCGCGGAGCACTGCGAGGCGCCGGCGGGGTTCGTCGCGATGGGTGGGGACTGCGACGACGGCGATGCGAAGGTGAAGCCGGATGCGTTCGAGGTCTGCGACGGCATCGACAACAACTGCGATGGCAAGGCAGACGACCTCGATCCGGCGCTGAAGCTGTCGAGCGCGGACTACTTCTATCGGGACGGTGACGGCGACGGGTACGGCGACTCGACGCAGAGCAAGCGTGCGTGCGCGAAGCCGGCGGGATATGCGACGTCGGAGACGGACTGCGACGATACGAAGGCGGCGGTGCATCCCGGTGCGGTCGAGGTCTGCGACCACATCGACAACAACTGCAACGGCATGATCGACATCGCGGACCCGGGGTTGACCGACGCGGTGCCGTTCTATCGCGACGCGGACGGGGATCATGTCGGGGCGGGCGCGGCGATGCTCGCGTGCGATGCGCCGACGGGGTTCGTGCTGTCGTCGAACGACTGCAACGACAGCGACAGCGCGAGCTATCCGGGTGCGGTCGAGCTCTGCGACGGAGCGGACAACGACTGCGACGGTGGCGTCGACGGCACGGTTGCACTGCCGAACCGCTGCACGGCGCTCGTCGGCACGTACACGGGCTCGTACTCGCACCTGACGCAGGAGAAGCTCGGCAACACGGTGATCAACTCGATGAGCTGCACCGGCACGGGCAGCGCGGCGCTCGCGCTGAATCGCAAGCCGGGGTTGCAGGGGACGTTCGCGTGCGTGTACAGCGGCGGGCTCGGCGGGTTCCAGCACGACCAGAGCGTGACGCTGCGTGCGGACGTGAGGCTCGACGGCACGGTGACGGGCACGGTCGACCACGTGTACGACTCGTTCAACCAGCACCGCGTCTACAACGTGACGGGCACGCAGACGGCGACGGGGTTGAACCTGACGGGCACGGGCAACTGGCTGCCGAATCCGATGTCGGCGGTGCCGTGGACGGTGAGCTTCTCGTTCACGACGACGCGGTAGCCACCGGGGCCGCGTGGGGCACAATGCCCCGTCGATCTTGCGGGTGTCGGCGGAACGGGTTCCGATGGTCGTATGAAGAAGGTGGCGCTGATGACGGTGGTGTCCTCGTTGATCGCGGGCGCATTCGTCGCCGGCGTCGCGGTCGGCAAGAGCGATCCGGCGCCGAAGGCGAAGTTCGTCGCGAACGACGAGGTGAGGTGGGACGACGTCGGCGGCGGACCGAAGCTCGGGCTTCTGAGCGGCGACTACACGAAGGGGCCGTACGGCGCGCTGCTGCGGCTGCCGGCGGGCTTCACGTCGCCGCTGCACTCGCACACCGGCACGTTCGAGGCGGTCGAGATCGCGGGCACGAGCAGTCACTGGCTCAAGGGCGAGGACGGCACGAAGGCGAAGAAGATGACGCCGGGCTCGTACTGGACGATCGCCGGCAAGGCGGATCACGTGTCGGCGTGCGCGGCGGGCGCGGATTGCGTCATGTTCATCTGGCAGAAGACGAAGTTCGACTCGGTCGCGAGCAAGGACGACGTGGCGGTGCCGGCTGCGAAGGCGGCGCCGAAGAAGTAGCTGGTGGATCAGTCGACGCGATGGACGTCGACACGGCGGAACGAGCCGCTTGTGGGATCCATCTCGATCACGAGGAAGTGACGGTCGATGCCGTCCCACTTCATCGGTTCGGCACCACCGCCACCGGAGATGAACGCGGGGATGCCGGCGTTCTCGAACGAGACGTACGTGTGGATGTGGCCGTAGAGCGTCAGGTCGACCTTGCCGCGGACGAGGCGCGAGAGGAGGCGGCGGCCATCCTGCTCGCTGCGGAAGCCACCGTAGCGAATGCCGACGGGATCGATCGGCGGGATGTGGGTGAGGAACACGTGGGTCTTGTCGACGGCATCGTCGAGCCAGCCGTCGAGCCACTGGTCGACGAGCGGATCGATGTCGGCATCGCCGGTATCGGCGAACGTGTAGGCGACGCCCTTGAACTCGAAGTGAAAGCTCGCGCGGCCGTAGCGGTCGAAGAACCGCGCGTAGGGCGCCCACAGCTCGTGGTTGCCGAGCGTCGTGTAGAACGGGATGTCGAGGGTCTGGAGCTGGCGATCGAAGAGATCGTACTCGGCGAGCTCGCTGCGGTCGGTGATGTCGCCCATCGCCGCGACGAACCGCGCGTTCGGCGTCGCGTTGATCTGCGCGAACACCTCGTCGACTTCCGGGAGCGCGGTCTGGATGTCGGCCATCGCGACGATCGTGTAAGGCTCGACGAGGTCGGCATCGAGCGGCGCGAGGCGAAGCTCGTGGACGCCGGCACCGAGCGCGAGGTCGAAGATCGCGTCGGTCGGGCGCTGGCCGGGCAGGCGCGCGAGTGGGGAGCCACCGTCGACGACGAGCATCGAGTCGGTGAGGGCGTTGTGGAGGACGAGGTGCCAGTCGCCGGCGGCGGTGTCACGCAGATCGAGCGTGAACCGGAGGTCGGGCGCCTGCGACCACAGGACGAGCCGGTGATCGGACAGCTCGCGCACGGCGGCGAGACCACCGGCGACCTCGACGGTGACGTCGGCGAGCGAGGCGGTACCGACGGCGAGCTCGGCCTCGGCGCGGTCTTCACTCGGCTGCGTGCATGCGGCGAGCGCCGCGAGGAGGGTGAATACGGTGGTGGTCCGGATCATCGAGCGCCTCCTCGGTAACCGACGGCGAGCGTCGTCACCCACGCATTGCCGATGTCGAGCTCGGCGCGCACGGCCCAGGGGCCGACGACGCGCAGATCGACGCTGCCGCCGACGCTGCCGACGAAGCCGGCGGCGCGCCACGCGGCGATGCCGCCGACGATGCCGTCGCGGCGATGCTCGTAGTGGACCTCCGCCTCGCCGCGCGTTCCGAGATAGACGCCCCAGCCGAAGCCGCCGAGCAGCTCGCTGTCCCACTCGTGCGTCGTCATCGCGTAGGTCGCGCGGAGGGCGCCGAGGCCGGTCGAGGCCTCGACGAACTGCGGGCCGAGGCCGCGATCGAGGTTCGCGAGGTCGTAGCGGCCAAGGATCTCGAGCTCGCCGACGAGCTGCGTGAGATCGTCGGGTGCGTCGCGGTGGAGGCGCGCGCCGACGCGGGCGACGAGCCGGTTGCCGGACGTGATCACGTCGCCGGTGGCGGGGGCGCCGAGGATGCGCACGCGCGCGTCGAGCTCGCCGAGCCAGGCGTCGCCGCCGGTGTCGACGAGCCCGGTCG
>JAEWJO010000156.1 GCA_023386455.1 Pseudomonadota bacterium
CTGCTCGAGGATCTCGGGCGCGTTCGGGTAGCGCTGCTTCGCCTTCTCGATGAAGGCCAGGCCACCCTTGTAGTCCTTGAGGATGATGAAGATCGCGGCACGCTTGCCGTACGCCTCGGCGGCGACCTGACCTGGTGCTTTCGCGATCGCGCGATCATACGCAGCCGCGGCCTTCTTCAAGTCGCCGCTCTCGAAGTACTTGTCGCCGTCGCGAAGATCGTCTTCGACGGCGGCTACTGCAATCGGCGCGTAGATCGCCACTGCTACTGCGATGGGAAACGCCCTCAATGGATCCTCCCGACGACCATGGTGATGTCGTCTTTGCGCAGCGCCTCGCCGAAGAATGCGCCCGCGTCGGCAATGATCGCATCGCGCATTTCTCCGGCATCGAGCGCCGCGGCTTTGCGGACTGATGCACGGAATCGCTTCTCGCCGTATTCCTCGCCCCTCTCGTTCTCACACTCGACGATGCCGTCCGTGTACCAGACGAGCACGTCGCCAATCGCCAGCTCGGTCGTCTTCGCCTCGTACTTCGAGTTGCGATCGTCGCCGAGTCGATTGCCGCGGATCATCAGCGAGCCGAACTCGCCTTTGCCCTCACCGGGGCGGAACAGATACGGGAAGTTGTGCCCCGCGTTCGCGTACGTGATGGTGCGCTGCTTCGTGTCGATGATCGACGCGAAGCAGGTCATCACGAACCGGCGCTGGGCGCTCTCGAAGATCGCGTGGTTCATGATCTCGAGCAGCGTCGTCACCGTGACGTCGTCGTTGTGCACGTAGCGGGCGACGTCACACGACGCCTTCGCGGCGGCCGTGATCATCGCGGACGGGACGCCGTGGCCGGTGACGTCGCCGATGACGACGAGGATCCGGCCGCTGGCCAGCTCCGCCCACGTCCACCAGTCACCGCCGGTCTGCGCGGCCGGCTGGTAGAAGCCGGCGAACGTCAGCGTGCTCTTCTTCACCGGCGCGTCGCTCGGAACCAGCGTCTCCTGGATCGCCTTGGCGACCTCGAGCTCCTGCGCGATCTTCGCCTTCTCCGCCGTCTGTTGCAGCAGGATCGCGATCTGGTCGGCCATGAAGTTGAAGTTCTCGCCGAGCAGGCCGATCTCGTCGCCGGAGCTCACCTCGACGCGCGCGTCGAGATCGCCGCGTGCGATCTGGTCGGCCTTCCAGGCGAGCTGCTTGAGCGGCTTGCTGATCGAGAGGCCCTGGAAGATCGCGAGCACGGTACCGATCAGCGCGAACAGCGCGCCGACGGCACCCGTGTAGAGCGCGGCCTTCTTGACCGCAGCGGCCTTCTGGTCGTTCGCGTCGGACTTGAACCACTCGAGCGGAGCGAGGTCATAGCCGAGGACGACATAGCCCTGGCGCGCCTGCGGAGGCTCGGGTGCGATCGCGCCGGCCGCCGTCGCCGTCTCGCCGCCGAGGAACACCGGGTACGCGAAGATGCGGTAGCTCGCGGGACCGCTCGAGAGCACGAACGTGACGAGCGCGCTCTTGTTCTGCGCGGCGTTCTCCTTCCACGCGGCGAGCGACTTGTTCCAGCTGTCGACGGTGATCTGTCCGAGCGCCGGACTCACGGCCTCGTGCTGCTCGAACACCTTGCAGTCGAGCTGCGAGCCCTCGTGACAGTGGGCGATCACGCGCTGGTTCGAGTCGAGGACGTAGGCGAGCTTGAGGACGTAGTCCTTCTTGCCGCCGGGCCCTTCCTGCGTGTCCTCGCGGACCGCGTTCTCGACGAGCAGCTTGACCTCTCTGTCGCGGCCCTTGTCGACGATCAGCGCCTCGGTTGCACGCGCGAACAGCGGTGTGCCGAGCTCGCCGATCTGTCGTCGGCCTTCCTGGAAGAGGTCGATCTGCTTGGCTGCTGACTCGTCGAACGCCTTGCGGATGTTCATGACGTTCAAGAGCCCTGCACCCACGCCGGTGACCACGATCAGTAAGGTCGTGGTCAATATCATCTTTACCGAGATGCTCGGTCCACCCTTGGCCATGCTACGGGAGATTATCCCACGGCTTCGGGGCCTGCTACCATCCGACTGGGATGGACACTACGGCGCCTGCTCTCCAGCAGTTCCTCGGCGAGTTCAAGCGGGTCTCGAACGCGATCGTCGATAGCTACTTCATCGTCGACACGGACCGCCGGATCGTCGATTTCAACCGGGCCTTCTACGCCCTGCTGCCGCGTAGCGTCGCTCGCGGCCTCAAGGGAAAACACTGCTTCGAGGTCCTGGAGCTGAACATCTGTGCGAACGAGTGCATCGCGCAGCAATGCTGGGCGGATAACCGACACGTACGCCTCGACGAGATTTCCGGAAACATCGCAGGCGAGGCGCAGAAACTGCGCTTCATTTTGTCGGCCGTCCCGATCACCGACGAGGCCGGCAACCATGTCGGTGCCCTCGAGATCCAGCGCAACGTCACCGACGAGGCCGTCGTCCAGGTGAAGTATCAGGAGATGCTCGAGAAGGAGGCCCGCGAGCGCGAGCGCCTGGCAAACCAGGTGCGCATGCGGACGAAGGAGCTCCTCGAGACGAACCAGCTGCTCCTCAAGACGCAGAAGGAGCTGCTCGCCTACAAGAAGGGCCTGACCGTCTAGATCGCTTCGATAAGCGAATTGGACGTAATTGGCAGCCGCCGCCGCCCGATCACGCGGCGTACTTGCGGAGCTTCTCGACGAGCGTGGTCCGGTTCAGGCCGAGCAGCGCTGCGGCCTCGGTCCGGTTGCCGCCCGCCTTGCGGAGCGCGCGATCGATCAGCTCGCGCTCGAGGTTCTCGAGGGCGCTGCGCAGGTCGAGCGTGTCACCGAGCGCGACGGCCGGCGCGGTGTCCTTCGCGGTCAGCGCCGGCGACGGCACGACCTTCAGCTCCGACACCGGCGTACCCATCGCAGGCGTGGCGCGCGCGAACTTCGTCTTGCGGCCGGGGACCTGGAGGTCGGCGTCGACGATGCGATCGCCGCGGGTCAGGAGGACCGCGCGCTCGATCATGTGCGCGAGCTCGCGGACGTTGCCCGGCCAGTGATACGCGAGCAGCGTGCTGCGAGCGCTGTCGTCGAGACCCGTGATGCGGCGACCGAGCTTGTCCGCCGCGCGCGCGATGCACAGCTCGGCGATGCGGATGATGTCCTCCGGGCGCTCGCGGAGCGACGGTAGCTCGACGGGAACGACCGCGAGACGGAAGTAGAGGTCCGCGCGGAACGTGCCCTGCGCGACCATCTCCTCGAGGTTTCTGTGCGTCGCCGCGATCACGCGGACGTCGACAGGGAGGTCGCTGTCGGAGCCGACCGGCGAGACGACGCGCTCCTCGAGGACGCGGAGCAGCTTGGCCTGCGCAGACAGCGGCAGGTCACCGATCTCGTCGAGGAAGATCGTGCCCTCGTGAGCCGACATGAAGCGACCCGGGCGAGCGTTGACGGCGCCGGTGAACGCGCCCTTGATGTGACCGAACAGCTCCGACTCGAGCAGCTGCTCGGGAATCGCCGCGCAGTTGATCGGGATGAACTTGCGACCGCGGCGCGTCGAGGCACGGTGCACCGCGCGGGCGAACAGCTCCTTGCCGGTGCCGGTCTCGCCGGTGATGAGGATGCTGCAGTCCGTGCCTGCCACCCGCCGCACGGTCTCGAGCGCGTCCAAGATCGGCTCGGATTCGCCGACAACTTCAGGAGCGAACTGGGTGCGCCACGAAACGAAGTCCTGCATCGGACAAATCCTCGTGCGAGGCGTATGCCATCGAAAACACGGGTAGTAATCGGGTAAGAGGCCCATCACTGGGTCGGCAACTGAAGCGAATTGTTGAGGCCTACATCACCCTCTTGGGTAGATCGCGATCACCCAGGGGGTAGGGAGACACCCAGGCCTCGATCGTCATTTCTGGCGGCGTCGATCTGAAGGTCTCGAGCCGTCGATCGCGCAACTCGGCGCGCTCGTTCGAAAGCTCCGCGGCACACGAGTTGCTGTCCGAGGGCGCATGAGCGACGAGCCTGTCAAATCTGCTGACCCTGCGCCTGCGGGCGCGAAGACCTCCAAAGCTGTTCTTGCCCTCCTCGTCCTCAACCTCGGTGCGAGCGGGTTCGCGACGTTCAAGCTCGTGACCGCGACGCCCGCGGCCGCGGCCGCCGTGCACGAGGAGAAGAAGCCGGAGACCTCGAAGACCGAGGTGACCGGCCCGGTCGTGTCGCTGGCGCCGTTCGTCGTCAACCTCGACGAACCTGGCCAGTCTCGTTACCTGAAGGTGACGATGCAGTTCGAGCTGATCGCGCACGACGGCGAGGCGCTGCTCGAGAAGAACAAGCAGGTCATTCGCGACGCGATCCTGAGCCACCTCTCCGGCCTCAAGCTCGCCGACACGCTCGGCGCTGCCGCGAAGGACAAGCTGCGCGCCGACGTGATGAAGAAGGTCGAGGAGATCGTCGGCGAGAACAAGGTGCGCCGCATGTTCTTCCAGGAGTTCGTGGTCCAGTGAGCGAGCTCGTCATCGGCCGCGCGGTCGGTCCGGCGCACCCGCCGTTCGTGATCGCCGAGATGTCGGCCAATCACCTCGGCTCGCTCGAGCGCGCGCATCGCTTGATCGATGCCGCCGCCGACGCGGGCGCCGACGCGATGAAGCTCCAGACCTTCACGCCGCGATCGATGACGCTCGATACCGCCGAGGGCGACTTCACGATCGCCGGCGGGCCGTGGAGCGGTCGCTCGCTCTGGGACCTCTACTCCGAGGCGCACACGCCGTGGGAGTGGCACGCCGAGCTGTTCGCGCACGCCGCGACGCGCGGCCTCGTCATGTTCTCGACGCCGTTCGACGAGGAGGCCGTCGAGCGCCTCGACCGGCTCGGCGCCCCCGCATTCAAGATCGCATCGTTCGAGCTCGTCGATCTCGAGCTGATCGCGTGTGCCGCGCGCACGAACAAGCCGCTGATCATGTCGACCGGCATGGCGTCCGACGCGGAGGTCGCCGAGGCGATCGACGTCGCGCGGACCCACGGCACCGGCGGCGTCGCGCTGCTCCACTGCATCTCCGGGTACCCGGCTCCGATCGATCAGACGAACGTGCGCCGCATGGACGCGATCGCGAGGCACGGCACCGTCGTCGGCATCTCCGACCACTCGCCCGGCGCGATCGTCCCGATCACCGCCGTCGCGCGTGGCGCCTCGATCATCGAGACGCACCTGACGCTCGCGCGCGCCGACGGCGGCCCCGACGCCGGCTTCTCGCTCGAGCCCGCCGAGCTGCGCGAGGTCGTCACCGGCGCCCGGCTCGCCTGGGCGGCGCTCGGCGACGGCAGCCCGAAGCGCCCCAAGGCGGAGGACGGCTCGCGCCGGTTCCGCCGCTCGCTCTACGCCGTCGCCGACATCGCCGTCGGCGCCGCGCTCACGCGCGACAACGTCCGCTCGATCCGGCCCGGCTACGGCCTGGCGCCGCGCGAGCTGCCCGGCGTCATCGGCCGCGTCGCGAAGGTCGCCATCACCCGCGGCACCCCCCTCGCCTGGGAGCTCATCCAGTGACCCTCCGTCTACGAAAGGATCCCGCCTTGCAGAATCCACAGACCACCACGCTCGAGCTCTGGCGCTCCGCCTTCGGCCGCGAGTACACCGACCGCAACGATCAGGAGAAGCCGGAGCGCGTCACGTCGTGGCGCCGCCTGCTCGACGGCGTCATGCCGAAGCGCGCGCTCGAGATCGGCTGCAACGTCGGCTGGAACCTCGAGTACCTGCGCCGCATCGGCGTCGAGGACCTCTACGGCATCGAGCCGCAGACCTACGCGGTCACCCGCGCTCGCGCGCGCAACCCGCTGTTCAACGTGCTCCACGGCACGGCGTTCGAGCTGCCGTTTCGCGACCGGTTCTTCGAGCTCGCGTTCACGAGCGGCGTCCTGATCCACATCTCGCCCGACCAGGTCGGCGCGGCGCTCGACGAGATCTATCGCGTCTCGAGTCGCTACATCGTCGCGATCGAGTACGGCACGACGCACCAGAGCGAGCAGGAAGTGCTCTATCGCGGCAAGCAGTCGGCGCTGTGGAAGCGCGATCATGGCGCGCTCTGGCAGCGCCGGTATCCCGACCTGTCGCTCGTGCGCACGCTCGAGCTCGGCGTCGCCGACGGTTACGACGACTGCACCGCGCACCTGTTCGAGAAGAAATGAGAGTCGTCGCGATCGTCCAGGCTCGCATGGGCTCGACGCGCCTTCCCGGGAAGGTGCTGCGCGACCTGTGCGGTGCGTCGGTGCTGGCGCGCGGCATCGAGCGCCTCCGCAATGCCTCGTCGCTCCAGCACATCGTGATCGCCACGACGACCCGGCACGAGGACGACGCGATCGTCGCCGAGGCGAACCGCCTCGGCACCCAGGTCTACCGCGGCTCCGCCGAGGACGTCCTCGCCCGCTACGCCGGTGCGGCGCGTGCCGCGAACGCCGACGCGATCGTCCGGATCACGGCGGATTGCCCGCTGATCGATCCGCGCGTCGTCGACCAGGTCGTCGGCGCGCTCACCCAGGACGTCGACTACGCGTCGAACACCGAGATCCGGACGTTCCCGCGCGGCCTCGACTGCGAGGTCCTCTTCCGCGACACGCTCGACCGCATGGATCGCATCGCGACCTCGATCCCGGCGCGCGAGCACGTGACCTCCTTCATCCGCGAGCAGCCCGCGCTGTTTCGCACCGCGCAGCTCGTCGCCGACGTCGACCACTCCGACCTGCGCTGGACGGTCGACACCGAGGACGACTTCTCGCTCGTCCACATGCTGTTCGAGCGCTTTCACCTCGCGACGGTCGCGATGGACTACCGCGAGCTCGTCGCCGAGGTGCGCAACGACCACGCGTTCCTCCAGATCAACGCCCATATCGAACAGAAGGACTGGTGTAACTGATGCTCGCAGCGCGCTCTCCTCACGCGATCGATACCCTCGCAGCCTGGCAGGGCGCGCTCCTCGAGATCGGTACCCTCGGCGAGAAGCTCGGCGACTCGATCGAGCACGACGACCTCGTCGGCGCGATCGCGACGATGATGCAGCTCCGCCGCGCTCGCTCGGCCGTCTCGCGCGTCGAGTCGTCGACGAAGAACCTCGACGAGCTCGATCTCGACGCCGTCCGCATGGTCCGCATGTCGGTCGCGCGCACGCGTGGCGTCGACGAGATCATGCGCCAGTGGCTCGGCCGCGACCTCCCCGCCGACGGCAAGCTCCTCGCGAGCCCGATCGGCATCGCTGTCCTCGCCGACGCGATGCTCCCCGCCTCGTGGGACTTCGAGCGCGACCTCGTCGTCCTCGTCGGCTCGGAGCTCGCGCCCGTCGCCCAGCTCCTCGCCGACGTCGGCCAGCACCGCATCATCCTGCTCGGCGAGGGCGACTTGCCCGCCAACGCGATCAGCGCTCGCTCGCTCGAGGAGGTCGTGCTCGCGATCCGCACGATGACGCCGATGGCGCCGACCCAGGTGGCCCTGCGCGCCTCGACGACCGCCGACCGCGAGCTCGTCGACAGCTGCTCCGCCGCCGCGCGCGACGGTCTCGCCGATCTCCGCGTCCACCAGAACACCGTCCGCTCGTTCTCGCGCACCTGGATCGAGCAGGGTGCCGGCAACCTCCCGGCGCTCGCGCGCTGGCCGTCCGTCGAGCAGGTCGGCGACGCGTTCGCCGGCAAGCCGATGGTCATCGTCGCGCCGGGCCCCTCGCTCGCCCGCAACATCGACCAGCTGCGCTCGCTCCAGGGCCGCGCGGTCATCTGCTGCTTCTCCCACTCGCTCAAGCCCGTGCTCGCCGCCGGCGTGACGCCCGACGTGATCGTCTCCGTCGATCCGCAGGACGTCCGCTATCACTTCGCCGGCTGCGACACCTCGCGCTCCTACCTCGTCAACGGTGCGACCGTTCACCCGTCGCTGTTCGACATGCCCGCCCGCGGCAAGCTCGCGCTCGCCGCCAACGGCCCGATCGACGACTGGCTGTTCGACGCACTCGGCTCGTCGCCGCAGGTCGTCGGCGGCGGCTCGGTCGCGACCTCCGCGTTCTCGCTCGCCCTTCGCTGGAAGTGCGACCCGATCATCTTCCTCGGCCTCGATCTCTCGTTCCCCGGCGGGCAGTACTACGTCGCGACGTCCTCGGACGGCGAGGCGCGCGCGGAGCTGAATCCCGATGGCACGATGAAGGTCGCCGGCTGGAGCCGTGGCTTTCAGGCGATGAAGGCCGGCGGTGGTCCCGCCGCGGTCGCCGAGCGCGTCGTCGAGCTGCCCGGCTGGCACGGCGGCACCGTCCCGTCGAGCTTCATGTTCGCGCTGTTCCACCGCTGGTTCGTCGAGACCATGCGCACCGTGACGACCACCGTCTACAACTGCACCGAGGGCGGCTCCCGGATCGAGGGCATGCAGCACGTGCCGTTCGCCGACGTGCGCGCCTCGCTCGGCGACGGCGTCGATGCCCAGGCCGTGCTCGCCCACACCGTCGCTTCCGTCGATGCCGAGCGCCGCACCGCCAAGGTCGCGCACCAGCTCGCCTCGCACCTCTCGCGCCTGCGCCGCGCCCGCGGCCTCGCGATCCACGCGAACATGCTGATCGCGCGCGGCGGTGCCGAGCGAGACCTCGTTCGCACCGAGAAGGCGCTCGTCGACACGCTCGCTCCGCTCGAGTTCGCCTCGCTCCTCGCCCAGCGCGAGGTCGAGCGCGCCATCGAGGTCGCCGCCCACGAGGGCGGGTTCGCAGACTTTCTCGTCGCGTCCTCTGCACTTCTCGCCACGGTGGTCGATGTGATCGATCAGCTGGTTCCGATTCTGTCGGCGACACACGCCGAGATGGGAAGGTCTCGTGCGTAGTCGACGCAATACGCCACGCATCATCGCGATCGGCGGCGGCAAGGGTGGAGTCGGCAAGACGACCATCGCTGCGAACCTCGCGCTCGCGATCGGCCGCACCGGCCACCGGGTCTGCGTCGTCGATGCCGACCTCGGTGCGGCGAACCTCCACACGGCCCTCGGTGTCCTGCATCCGCAGCGGTGCCTCGCGGACTTCATCGATCACCAGACCGAGCAGCTCGAGGACGTGATGACCCAGGTCACGCCGACCGTGCAGCTCGCAGCCGGGACGTCGCGTCCGGGCAGTGCGAACCTCGGCGCGACGGAGAAGCTGCGCCTCCTGCGCGCGATCGCCGGCCTCGAGACCGAGGTCGTCATCATCGACGTCGGCGCCGGCACGTCGTACACGGTCGTCGATCTCTTCGCGGCGGCAGACCACAAGCTGCTCGTCGTCTGCCCTCAGCTGACGTCGCTGCACAATGCCTACGCGCTGCTGAAGGCGTGCGTGCACCGCGTCGTGCGCAAGCACGCGACCGACGAGATGCACAAGGACCTGATCGATTCGGCGCTCGGTCAGGAGTCGAAGGCGCGCACGATCCCGCAGCTCCTGGGAACGCTCCGCCCGCTCGACGAGACGCTCACGTCGTCGATCGAGCGCACGCTGGCGCGGTTCGGCGTGTCCCTGGTGGGGAACCAGCTGTCGACGATCCTCGAGGGCGAGGCGCTGCGGAAGATGACGCCGCTCATTCGCGACAAGCTGATGCTCAACGCGCCGTTCATCGGCGGCATCAAGCGCTCCGCGTCGCTCGCGGGCAGCCTGTCGGCGGGCGTCGGGACGATCGCGTCGCGGCCCAACGACGAGGCGCACCTCGCGTTCCGTCAGCTCGCGGACACGATCCTCTCGACCGACCTGTCGGTGATCCGTGGCAT
>JAEWJO010000167.1 GCA_023386455.1 Pseudomonadota bacterium
GCTCTACACGAAGGTCGTCAGCCGGTCGGCCGGCAAGGCGCGCTTCTTGTTCGTGTGCGCGGCGGAGCGCCTGAACTCGCTCGGTGCACTCGAGCGGCGAACCGGATCGCTGTTCCCGCCGAGCAACCGCTACGAGCTGCCGCGGCTCAAGGCGCCCGCGGCCGCCGCGATCTTCGATCGCGTGCTGTCGCTGTCGGGCGTCGCCGCCGACCCTCAGCTCGCCGAGGCGGTCGTGCGCGGCCTCGACAGCGGCCAGGGCCTGCTCGCGGCCGACCTCCAGATCGCCGCGATGGCGATGCGCGATTTGCGGATCGGCAACCTCGCCGCGCTACAGAAGCTGGGCGGCCCGACCGAGCTCGAGTCGGCATGGCTGCACGACGCGTGTCGCGCGACCGGCAACGAACGCTCGGCGCTGCGCCTGTGCGCGGAGCTCGCGGACGGACCGCACGGTGCGCGGTCGACCGACGCGATCATTCGCCGGACGAACCTCGACGCCGGATTCGCGCAGCAGGCGTTCGGCGTCCTCGAGCAGCGCGGCGTGATCGTCCGCGCGGACATGCAGGGCAGCGCGTGGATGCTGCGGCACGAGGTGCTGACGCCGCGTATTCGCGTGCTCGGTGCGCCGGCGCGCGCCGCGGCCCGGCGGGCATTCGACCTGCTCGGCTCGAAGATCCAGAACAAGACGCGGCTGTCGCTGATGGAGCTCTACTCGCTCCGTCACGAGGGCATCTCGCCGAGCTCGCCCGCCGAGGTCGACGTCGTCGCGCGCAGCAAGCGGCACTACATGATGATCGCCGGCGGCATCGCCGCGGTGCCGATCGTCATCCTGATCATCATCCTCGTCTCGATGCGCGGCCGGGTGTTCTTCGATCTCGAGGCCGCGCCCGGCGGCGACCACGTGCTCGTCCGCGGCGGCCGCGCCGGCCTGTCGAGCTTCGGCTGGCTGCCCGGCAGCGGCTACGGCGAGGTCATCGCCGACACCGGTCTCACGCGCGCGATGGTCGCGCCGGAGATGTGGAAGAAGATCGACGCGCACGACCTCGGTAGCGGCAAGGGCGACTGGAGCACGCAGCTCAAGTCGATCATGGCGCCGCAGCTCGCCGGCCTCGTCGAGTACGCGACGACCGGCGCCGAGCCGACGCTCGAGGTCTTGAAGAAGGCCGCGAAGGACCCCGAGGATCTCGCGGAGCTGCTGAGCGCGCTGCGGCCGATCGCGCGCGGCACGCCGGCGGAGATCGCGCTCGTCGAGTCGTCGCTCGCGATGCCGAACCCGGCGGTGCAGCGTGCGGCCGTCGCGGTCGCCGGTGCCGCCGCGCAGCGCCGCGATGGCGTCTACAAGGAGACGCTCGTCAAGGCGCTGACGTCGCAGGACGCCGAGCTCCGGCGCATCGCGTTCTCGTCCGTGCGCAGCCTCGGCGAGCGCGGCAAGGCCCTGTTCTCCGCGGCGCTCGCGCAGGATCCCGACGCCCAGACGCGCCGCGAGCTGCTCACCGAGGTCAGCGCTGCCGCGACCGACGACGCGCCGTCCGCGGGCAGCGCGATCGCGGTGCTGTCCGACGCCGAGTCATCGGCGCCGCTCAGGGACCGCGCGAAGGGCCAGATCCGCGGCGCACTCGCGCAGGACCCGCTCGCCGCCGGCACCGCGCTGACGACGAGCCTCGTGTCGAACGATCGCGCTCCGATCGAGGCCCGCACGTTCGCGATCGACCTGCTGCTCGAGCTCGATCCGCTGCCGAAGATCCCGAACATCGTCGACGCGGCACACGCCGCGTTCAACTCGAAGTCCGAGGCGGTGCGCGCCGCCGCGCTGCCGCTCTACGCGAAGGTCGATCCCGAGCGCGCCGGTGGCGATCTGACGACGATGCTCGAGGACAAGAAGCTCGAGAAGCGGCTGCGCGTCGCCGCCGCGCTCGCGTGGGGCGAGGTCGCCGCCGTCAACAAGGACGCCGCGAGCGGTGCGCTCGAGAAGCTGCTGAAAGACGAGGTCAACGACGTCCGCGCCGCCGCCGCGACGGCCGCCGGCAAGCTCGGCCGCACCTATCAAGAGAAGCTGATCAAGATGGCGAAGGCCGAGAGCTACCCGGTGCGGATCGGCGCCGCCGAGGGCCTGGCGCTGTCCGCCGTCGCCGGCGCGAGCGGTCCCGTCGCGATCTCGGGCATCGCCCAGCTCTGGCGCGAGAAGGGTCGGCCCCGCCGCGATGCCGCGCGGATCTTCGCGAACCTCGCGAAGAAGAAGCCCGGCTACGTGCTCGACTATCTGTCGTCGGCCGCACGCATGCAGGACGATCCCGCGCTGCACCCGATCGGCGTCGAGGGCCTGTGCTACGCCGCCACTGTCGGCAGCGCCGATGCGCGTCGCGCGCTCGCGCGGTCGACCGACGACACCAGCGTCGAGGTCCGTCGCCTCGTCATGAACTGCGTCGCCGATGGTCCCGACCCGGCGAAGAACGGCGCGGCGATCGCGGCGCGCCTGATCAAGGATCCCGACGGCGAGATCCGCGGCACCGCCGCGCGCGTGCTCGCGATGAGCGTCGGCAAGGACCGCCAGGTTCCGCCGTCGATCAGCGAGGCGCTCGTCGGCCTGCTCGACGATCCGGATCGCGAGGTCCGGCTGATCGGTATCCGCGCGATCGGCGGCCTCGGTGCAGATGCGCCGAAGGCGACCGCGACCGCGATGGCGAAGCGGTGGGAGCGCGCCGACGAGGGCGAGAAGCTCGCGCTGCTCCGGTCCGCGAAGCAGGTCGGCGCCGCCGACCTCATCGGGCTCGCCGTCGCCGATGGCAGCTCGCTCGTCCGCGTCGCCGCGGTCGACGCCGCGCTCGGTGCCGGGCTCCGTGCCGGCGCGACGCTCTCGGCCGCGCTCGCCGATGCAGACCCCCAGGTCCGCAAGGCCGCGCTCGAGCGACTCGCATCGCAGAAGGACAAGATCGAGCCGGCCGTCATGGATCGCGCGCTGTCGCTCGCTGCCCGCGATCCCGACCCGGAGCTCAGCCAGCTCGCGCTGACGACGATCGCACGCGTCGCCCCGAAGGAGTCGGTCGCGGTCCGCCTCAAGCGATCGCTGAGCTCGCGCGCCGAGCGCGTCCGTGCGCAGGCGGGAGCCGCGGCGATCGGCCTCGTCGATCGCGACGCGACGATGACCGCGCAGCTGCTCGAGCCGCTCTTGACCGACGCGTCGCACGACGTCCGCGTCGCGATGCTGCCGGCACTCGCCGCGGCGTACGCGAAGACGAACACGCCGGAGAAGCTCGCGAGCCTGATGGCCGGCAGCGAGGCCAACGCGATGCGCCGCCTGGTCGCCGCGGGCGCGTTCATCACGCTGTCGCGCACCGACGCCGGCCGCGCGGCGAGCGAGGTCCAGCTGAAGAAGCTCGCCGCCGGCGGTCCGCCGATGGCGCGCCACACCGCGAAGCTGATCGAGGGCCTGATCGGCGGCAAGGCCGACGGCATGGCGTTCCTGCAAGAGCTCGTCCCGTAGGCCGTGGCGGGTCCGTACCGCGACACCGGAGGTCACGAGCCGGCCGAGGCACCGCGCGACGCGGGCATCGTCGGCGACGTCATCGCGCAGTTCGCCGACTCGCACGCGTACCTGCGCGAGCTCGTGCAGAACTCGATCGATGCCGGCTCGCCGAGCGTCGACGTCGAGGTCTCGTACGAGCGAGACGATCAGCGCCTGCGCGTCGCGGTTCGCGATCGCGGCGAGGGCATGAGCCGCGAGATCATCGAGAACCAGCTGCTCGTCCTGTTTCGCTCGACGAAGGAGAAGGACCGCACGAAGATCGGCAAGTTCGGCATCGGCTTCGCGTCGGTGCTGTCGCCGAACCCCGAGGTCGTGACGGTGACGACGGCGCGCGCGGGGCGCCGGTTGACGCTGCACCTCTATCGCGACCTCAGCTACGAGCTGTTCGACGCCGGCCCCGCGACGCAGAGCGGGACGGTCGTCGAGCTCGAGATCTCGATGCCAGACCGCGAGGTCAAGGCGTACCGCGCGGCGTGCGAGGAGGCGCTGCGCCGGTGGTGCCGTCACGCGACGGTGCCGATCCAGTTCATCGACGCCCGGCAGGGCGAGAAGCACACCACGCGGATCGATCGGCCGCTCGAGCTCGAGCACGCGCTCGTCCAGGTGACCCGGACGATCGACGACGGGCAGCTGACGGTCGTCGTCGGCGTCGGCGGCGATCAGCTCGAGCTGTTCAATCACGGCCTCATGCTGAAGCAGGAGGTCAGCTCGCTCGTCGGCAAGGGCCTCAGCTGCAAGATCCAGGACGCGCGGCTCGGACACACGCTGAGCCGCGACGACGTCCGGCGAGACGCGCACTTCGATCGGGCGATCGCATTTGCACGCGAGGTCGCGCGCGAGGCACTCGCCGACGCGATCTCGGTCGAGATGCGCAGCCTCGCCGCGGACGGCAAGCTCGCCGAACACGCGAGGCTCGTGCAGGCGACGTCGGCCTCGGACGTGCGACCGGCGCGGTGGTTCCTGCCGCTCGTCGAGCCGGCCCTGGGCTCGCGCGTGCTCGATACCTCGCAGGCGAGCGGTCACCTGTGGGTCGCGACTGAATCGACCGCGATCACGCGCGCGCTCGCGACGACCGGCGCGATGATCGTTCACGTCGGCGCCGAAGGGTTACGGCCGCTGCTCGCACCGATCACGAGCTGCGCGATCTCGAGCGTCGCGACCGAGCTGACGTTGATCACGCCGGAAGACCCGAGCGATCACGACGAGGCGATCGTCGCGTGCCTCGCCGAGGTCCTCGACAAGGTCCATCGCAAGCCGAGGTCGATCCTCGTCGCGACGCTCGAGGGCGTCCACGCCGATGCGCTCGCGATCTGCGCTCGCGACGACGGCGATCGGGTCGTCGGCGACGAGGACGCGCGGCGGAGCCCGTTCGGCGTCCTGTTCCGGCGCGTGCTGGTGCTGTCGGCACGTGCACCCGCGGTCCGGGCCGCGCGCACCGTCACCGATCCACGCGTCGCGGCGTCGCACCTCGCGCGCGCGATCCTGCTCCAGTACCGTCTGCTCGACGTCGCACGCTCGCAGAAGATCCTCGACCTCGCGCTCGATCACGCCGGAGTCTCGACGTGACCTGGCCGATCGACCGACGGCTCGCGTCTGCGAGTCCGCGCCACACCGGGAGGAGCTAGCTCGTGGGGATGCGACGAGCCGGACCCGGACCGCAGGTCTCGACCGGGCGGCTACGCGTCGACGCCGGTCGCGCGATCGCGAAGCTGCGCGAGTACCAGCTCGCCGATCGCACGGCGTGGATCCTCGAGGCGATTCGCGCGGCCGTCGCCGCGAAGGCGACCGCGATCTGGCTCGCCGGCGACTCGAACGACATCTGGCTCGCGTGGGACGGTCCGCCGCTCGCCGTCGAGACCCTGCCGACGCTGTTCGACGAGCTCGTCAGCCCGGCGACCGGCGCCGATCGCCAGCACGTCCGGCTGCTCGCGGCCGGCATCAACAGCGCGCTCGGCATGGATCCCGCCTACGTCGACGTCTACGCGATCGAGGCCGGCGTTGCGCAGGTCGCGCGCTACACACCCGAGGTCCTCGCCGAGCCCGAAGGCGAGCTGCCCGGCGATGCGCCGCTGCGCCGGGTCAGCGCGCATCGCGGCGAGCTGCCGCGCGACGCGCCACACGTCGCGACCGGCGTGGTCGTCCACCTGCGCCGCCGCTTTGGCCTGCAGCTCCTGTCGTTCGCACTCGGCGAGCCGCCGGAGCTGGAGGTCGCGCGGCAGGCGTGCCGCGATATCGCCGTCCCGCTCCACGTCGGCGACGAGGTGCTGCACCGCGATCGCACGCGCGATGTCGTGCGCGTGCCGATCGGCGAGGGGATCGCCGGCTATCTCGCCGCGAACGACCGCGTGATCGGCGAGGCGCAGCTCGAGGTCGCCGAGCACGGCGTGATCCTCGCGCGCTACGCGCTGAAGCTGACCGACGACGACGAGGCCGCCGCCGTGCCGGTGCGGCTGTTCGTCGATGCCGAGCGCATGCCGACGAACGCGTCGCGCTCGCAGGTCCGCCGCGACAAGCACCCGATCTCGTCGGCGGAGACGCGGGCGAAGGCGCTCGTCGGCGAGGTCGTCAAGCGGCTCGCGGCCGCCGTGGCCGCGGGCGACGACCGCGCGCGCGCGACGGCACTCGCGTGGATCGCGGCGCACATCGGCGGGCCGACCTGGCACGTCGACGCAGCTGGCATCCGTGGCGACCTGCGCGACCTCGCCAAGCTGCCGCTCGTGCGCAACGCGATCGGCGAGCCGCGCGGGCTCGTCGGCGACTGGCGGGCCGAGGTCCACACCGGCCGCTCCGCATTCGGCAGCGAGCTCGCGCACTGGCTCGGCAACGTGCTGTGGGTGCCGCCCGGCGACGCCGCCGCACGGCTCGTCGACGGCGCGCATCTCGAAGGCAGCGCGATGCGCCGGCTCGTCCGGTGGGCGAAGCGCGAGGCGCGCGCGCAGCGCAAGTTCTACTCGCACGACAAGCGCGAGGCGCGCGTCATCGCGAGCAGGAAGCCGCGCGTGCGCGGCCACCTGGGCGCAGCGGTCGTCAACAGCGACGTCGCCGACTCCGCGTTCGCGGGCCTCACCGGCGAGATCTGCGTCTACGACGAGGGTCGCGGCGGCACGCTCGTCGTACTGCTCGAGGGCCGCGAGCTCGAGCGCATCGCCGTGAAGAGCGAGCTCGCGTTCGACGCGGTGATCGACTCCTCGACGGTCGCCCCGAGCGACCGCTACCGCGGCGTCGAGCGGGATGCCCAGTTCACGCGCGTCGAGCGCGCGATGCACCTCGGCATCGTCCGTGCGCTCGAGGCGCTCTCGATCGCGCGCAAGGAGCTCCTGCCACCCGACGGCTACGAGATCGGGCCCGATCGCGGCGCCGACGCCGACGCGCGCCTGTTCCGCGCCGGATGCACGTTCGCGATCGGCCTCGGCTTGCGCCTCGACGGCCCGCTCGCGAAGGCGCCCGCGTGGGTGACGACCGACGGCCGGTGGATCGGCGGCGGGGAGCTCACGGGCACCGTCGGCATCACGCGGCCGACGAGCTCGCCGATCATGCCGAAGGGCCGCACGGTCGTGTAC
>JAEWJO010000317.1 GCA_023386455.1 Pseudomonadota bacterium
TCCCCATTTCAGGGCGGCAGCGGCGTGTTGAACGTCCCCATTTCAGGGCGGCAGCGGCGTGTTGAACTTCGCCTGGTAGTCCTTCGAGAGCTGCTGGAACGCGGCCTCGTCCTTCGCGCGCTTGTACGCTTTGCCGAGGGTGCGCCACGCCTGGCCGAGGTCGGGATCGGTCGCGATGGCCTTCTTCAGCTTCTCGATGCCTTCCTTCGTGCTCGCGGATGACGTGTTCTTCAGCGCGATCACGGCGGACAGATAGAGCGCCCACGACTCGTTCGGATCACCGGCGAGCGCGCGGTCACACGCGGAGCGCGCGGCGGCGAGGTGGGTCTGGCGCAGCTCGTTGTCGCAGCGCACGGCCGCGAAGCCCGGCGCGTTCGGCCACCTCTTCTCGCCGGCGGCGATCGCCCTGGCGGCCTCGGCGTGCTTGTTCGCGTAGACGAGGTCGAGCGCGTTCTTCACGGCCGCGACGAGCTCGCCTTCCTGTGCGGGCTTGACGATCTTCGTGCCCCTGGGGACGCCGTAGCGGGCGCGCGTCGACGCGACCTGCGAGGCGATCACCTTCGCCGTCGGATCCTCGTCGAGCTTCGCGGTCTCGATCGTCTCCTCGGTCCAGGTGAGCGCGCCGATCGCGTTGTACATCGCGATCAGCCGCTGCCACGCGTCGCGCTGGCCGGTCTGCAGCTTCGCGATCTTGCCGGCAGCCTGCTGCAGCTCGGCGCGCGCGCCCGGCATGTCGTTCGTGCGCAGCAGCGCCTCGGCGATCGAGAAGTGCGGGCGCGGATCGCCGGGCGCGATATCGGCGACGCGCGCGCACGCGGCGAGCGCGGTCTTGTCGGGTGCCGAGGGCGGCGCGGCCTTCGGCGCCTTCGCGCCGGGCTTGGCCGGCGAGGCAGGGCGGAGCGCCTTCGCGAGCAGGATGTCGCACTTGAGGAGCAGCAGCGACGCGTTGCCGGGATACGCGGTGAGCACGTTGTCGAGCTCGACGAGCGCGTTCTCGATGTCGCCCTTGCGCGCCATGATCTTGATGCGGTCGTACTGCTCGGCGGCGGCGACCGGCACGTCGGCGCCGGTCTCGCCGGCCCTCGCCGCGGTGAGGATGCCGCGCAGCTTGACGGTGATCTCGTCGCGATCGGACGCGATCCAGCCGCCCCACTGCTCCTTCTCCAGCTTCTCGAGCAGGTCGTGTGCGATTCCCTGCTCCGGGTCCTCGCGCAAGCGGCCGTCGATCGCGAGCTGCATGAGGTCGCGGTTGCGATCGGAGAAGCCGCTCTGCTTCGGCGAGTACGACGGGTTCTGGATCCACGCGGGGTCGCTCTCGGCGACCGCGCCGAGCGTGCGCGCGATCATGTGCAGCAGGACGACGGCCTGCTTGTGGCGCTCGTGCGAGGCGAGCACCTCGGCGCGCTCGGCCTGATCGAGATCGGGCAGCGACGACGCGAGCGCCTGGCCCTCGGGCGCGTCGGCCCACATGCGGATCACGACGTGATGACCGAGCAGCTGCGCGTCGCCGAGCTCGGACATCGCCTTGCTCGCGACGTCGTTCGGCGAGACGTAGCCGATCACCCACGTGACGCCGTCGCCCTTGTCGGCGTCGGTCAGCTGGCGCAGCGCCTCGCCCGGCGTGCCGGTGCGCTCCCAGTCCTTCCAGCTCTCGACCTCGAGCTTGACGCCGAGCAGCGGCGTGAGGAGCTGGCCGGCGTAGTCGAGCTGGTCGGTGAGCTTCTCCTTCCAGCCGGGAAGCACGCGCACGGCGGCATCGACGTAGACGCGGACCTTCGCGCTGCGAGCGTCGCCGGTCCTCGGCTGATGCGCTTCGAGCGTCGTCGGCCCGAGCTTCGAGAGATCGGCGACCTTGCGCTCCTGGATCTGAGGCCCACCGCAGGCGGCGAGGCAGAGAGCGATCGCGAGGAGCACGCGTGAGGACATCCCCAGGACTTTCCCCGTTGAAAGGCGGCGGCGCAAGACGCACCATCGCCGCGATGACAGCCCGCCTGCTCCTCGACGAGCACATCCTCGCCGACGGGCACGTCGCCCGCACCTACGCGACCTTCGTAGATGGCCACGTGCACGTCCAGGACGAAGCCGGTTCCGGAGGGCCGCTGTCGGTCGCCGCGCTCGATCGGGTGATGGTCCGCTACGGACTCCCGCTCGAGGCCGGCGTCGCGCTCGACGGCGAGGCGCTCGACGTCGGCGATGGCCGCCGGCTGCGCCGCCTGCGCTTTCACGCGAAGGTCGACGCGACCGGGCGCGACTATCTCGTATGGGAACGACCCGACGAGGAGCCGCTCGCGGTGATCGCGACGCACGCGACGGCAGCACTGCGCTACCTCGTGCTGCGCCTCGACGCCGAACGCCGCTGACTCCCGCTACAGCCGCTCGCGGATGAACGGTGGGATGAGCGCCTTCGGGATCGGGAGGTAGCGACCGACCGGGATGATCCGCTCCCGCCGCGTCTCCTCCTCGAGGTGGCGCAGGCGCGCCTTGAGCACGTCCGCGAGCGCGATCTCGCCGAGGAAGTTGTTGTCGTTGTCGACGATCGGGAGGATCGTCACGTTCGCGACCGCCATGCGCAGCGTCGCGACGCGCAGCGTGTCGTCGAGGTGCGCGCGTAGCTCGGCGGGCACCGGCTTCGTGTGCGGCGGCAGTGGTCGTGGCTCGGTATCGAGCGTGATCACGTCGCGCACGAACAGCACCTCGAGTGGATCGATCGCGTACTCGCGGGTGATGTGATAGCCGCGACGCACGACCTTCTCGGTCAGGATCGATCGCTTGAGGAACAGCACGGTGAAGCCGTGCGCGACGACGACGGCGATCGAGATCGGTAGCAGCGCGTGGAAGTCCTGCGTCACCTCCGCGGCGAACAGGATGCCGGTCAACGGCGAGCGCATCGTGCCGCCGAGGATCGCGCCCATGCTGATGAGCGCCCAGAAGCCCTCACCCTCGTACGGGAAGATGTGACCCTCGAGCGCTCCGAGCGCGCCGCCGATCATGAGGAGAGGTGCGAGCACGCCGCCCGACGTACCGGAGCCGAGCGAGAACGCCCAGATGGTCCACTTGACGATCACGAGCACCAGGATCGCGCGGAGCGCCATGTGACCCTGGAGCAGCGCACTGATCGAGTCGTAGCCGACGCCCATCGCGCGAGGCTCGATGAGCCCGCCGATGCCGATGACGAGACCTCCGATCGCGGGCCACCACATCCAGTGGATCGGCAGGCGCTGGAACAGATCCTCGAACGCGTAGACGCTCGCGGTCATCGCGGTCGCGAGCATGCCGGCACCGATGCCGCACGCGGCGGCCGCACCGAGCGTCGGGAGGCCGAACTCGTGCGCGTGCTGGCCGACGGTGAACAGCGGCTCGGGGGAGAACAGGAAGTGTCGCGTCGCCATCGCAGACGCACACGCGAGCGCCACCGGGATGAAGCTGCGCGGCTTCCATTCGAACAGCAGCAGCTCGACCGCGAGCAGCGTCGCCGCGATCGGCGTGCCGAACGTCGCGGCCATGCCGCCGGCGGCGCCGGAGACGAGCAGTGTCTTGCGCTCGGCGGCGGTGAGCCGGAACGCCTGCGCGATCATCGAGCCGAACGCGCCGCCGGTCATGATGATCGGACCCTCGGCACCGAACGGGCCGCCGGATCCGATCGAGATCGCCGACGACAGCGGCTTCAGGAGCGCGACCTTCGGCTCGACGCGGCTGCCGCGCAGCATGATCGACTCGAGCGCCTCGGGGATGCCGTGCCCGCGGATCTTGTCGGACCCGAAGCGGGCGAGGAGGCCGATGAGGAGTCCACCGACGACGGGCACGAGCACGACGGCCCAGCCGAGGTGGTGGTGGACGGGCGACGCGTCGCTCGTGCGCCACGTCTGGAAGAAGAACAGGTTCGTGAAGCCGGCGATGAGCTTCAGGAGCGCGAGCGCGACGTAGCCGGCGATGACGCCGATCACGACCGCGATCGCCGCGATCAGGATCGTGCGCCTCGTCGTCGTGAAGTCGCCGAGCTCGTCCCACGGTCCGCCCGGTGCGCGATCAGGTGCGCTCACGGTGCACCGACCACGGTCTTCAGTGCCTCGAGGAGCGCGGGCGCTGTCTTCGCGAGCTCCGCGCGATGCGCGAGCGACAGGCGATCGAGCATCGCCCGACCGCGCTGCGTGATCGAGACGAGCACGACGCGCCTGTCATTGGGGTCCGCATCGCGCTGGACGAGGCCGACGGCCTCGAGCCGATCGAGTAGCTCGACCGCCGTGTTGTGCTTGACGACGAGACGCTCGGCGAGCGTGCCGATCGTCGGCCGCAGGTCCGGTGGCAGGCCTCGCACGGTCAGGAGCAGCTGGTGCTGCCGGGGTTCGAGTCCGACCATTCGCGCCTGCTCCTCGGAGAACGAGGTGAACGTGCGCAGTCGGTATCGCAGCTCGGCGAGGGCCTGATACTCGCCGTCAGAGAGGGTGGAAGGAGGCACGGGGCCGATATATCGCCTCACGATATATTTGTCACGTCGGCGCCGGCATCTCCGACGGAAACCGAGGCCAGGCCCGGCGGCCGGGATCACACCCTCAGGAATCTGAGGGGGAGGGGACCCGGAGCGTCACCTTCCGTCGGGAACGTAGGGGCTTACATGCCCGATCACGCGCACTTGGACGTGGCACACCCGGTGCTATTACCCAGGGCTCGGTGCTGCGGAATCTCTGGCTGACGTGCGTTCTCTCGGTGGTCTCGGCCACCGCGTGGGCGCAGTCTGCCCCGACCGCGGTCGTCAGCGTCTCGCCGAACCCGGCCGTCGTCGACAAGGCGCGCTCGGTCGCGGCCGCCGCCGAGCACAAGCGCGCCCAGCTCGCCGCGCAGCGTGCACCGCTCGCCGCGCGCTACCAGCAGCAGCTCGCCGCGATCGACTCGCTCAAGAAGCAGAAGGCGTCGTGGCGCCGCGACCGCGAGCTCAATGGCGCGCAGGCGAACGCGAACGACACCGCGACGCGCCTCACCGCGCTCGACAAGCAGATCGCCGCTGCGCAGAAGGCCGCCGCGGCCGCGCGCAAGGCGGTCGTCGCCGCGATCGATGCCGAGCTCGCAGCCGGCGCGAGCGGTCCGCGCGCGCCCCAGCACGCG
>JAEWJO010000208.1 GCA_023386455.1 Pseudomonadota bacterium
CCGATCCACAGGTTTTGCTCAGGTTCTCCACCTCAGCGGGAGCTAGCACGGGTGCTGCTAGAGGGAGGGGCATGACGAGCCTTCTGCTGTTCCTCCAGCACGTCGGGCTCGCCTTCCGACTTCATGCAGCCACGCCGCTCGACGCGGTCGATGCGATGGCCCACGTGCATGCGGCGATGGCGGCAGCAACCGACGATGTTCCTGCGGAGCTCCTGCTCGGCATGGCGTACGTCGAGAGCCGATTCGATCGCTACGCCGTGTCGCGCGTCGAGCGCGGCAAGCGCGTGATGGGCCGATATCCGTCGACGAAGCCGCCGAGGCACCTGACGAAGAATGGCTCGCTCTACTGCGGCGTCGTGCAGACGTACGCGAAGACGTGGGAGACGTGCCTCGAGCAACGCGACCTCCACATCGCGTACTCGACGGCGGCGATGGAGCTCGGCCAGTGGCTGAAGGATCGCCGCGTCCGCGGCAAGCTCGACGTCGCGCTCGCGGGCTACGGCTGCGGCAACCACGGCGTGCTGACCGGCAAGTGCAACCGCTACCCGGGCCGCGTGAAGTACCAGGCGCGCCGGTTCGCGGTGACGATCGGCGCGCAGCCGCCTCGCGGCCACAAGCGGCGCACGGTTCCGTCGAGCTAGCAGCCCGCCGGCGCGAGCACCGGCGTCACGTACATCGTGTAGTCGCCGGGGACCTGCGTCTGCACGCGCATCGCGAGATCGTGGATCGCGATATCGCACGCGGTCTGGCTGAACGTGCCGTCGAGCTGCGCCGCCGAGAGCGTCTCGGTCCGTGCGCCCGGCTCGTCGGGGAACCCGGTGACGCGCAGGCCCGCCGAGTACTGCACGATGCGGACGTCGATCTTCGCGGCCCACGTCTGCGGGATCGAGGCGAGGCCCGGGAACGAGATGTCGAGTGCCTGGTCGTCGACGAGGTGCACCACGATCTTGAGGCGGCCATCGCCCATGTGCTCGACGCGGTACTGCGAGCCCGACTTCGCGATCACCGGCGTCTCGAGCTGGACGGTCGACGGGGTCACCTGCGCGTAGGTCGCGCGGCGAGGCTCGGACGTGGTGCGGCCGAACGCGAAGATCGACAGGCCGCTCGCGAGCACGATCAAGGAGACAATGACGCGGCGGCGCCGCGAGGCATACAGGTGCTCGCGCAGGGTGCGAGCCGTGCGCGCGATCGACCGCAGCATGCCGCGGACGGTGAACAGCTCGCTGCCGGCTGCTGGATCCTCGGTCTCGAGCAGCGTGCGCTCCTTGCGGAGGCGCCACACGATCACCGCGGCCGCACCGGCGAGGAGCGCGATACCGGCGAGCCAGCGCGCGCCGTCGAGCGCGACGACGCCGAGGCCGAGCATCAGGACGAAGTTGACCGAGGTGACCACCGGCACGCGCGCGAACCGGCGGGTCATGATCACCGCGGCCATCGCGCCGGCGATCGCGGTGCCGACGAACGCCTTCGTGTGCAGCGCGAGGCTCGCCTCGTAGTCGGTGATCGGCGGCCAGCCGCCGGAGCGCGCCGCCTGATAGAGGTACAGCGCCGTCACCGGCAGGATGAAGCCGGCGGCGAGCAGCGGCAGCGCGGCACTCTTCACCTCGAGGCGATGCGCCATGCCGCGTGCGATGTCGTCGGGGTTCTCGTGCGAGAGCCGCTCGAGATCGTGGTCGAGGTCTGCGCCGGGCAGCACGTACGTCGACATCTGCACCGCGAACTGGTGCTCGCCGCGCGCACGAGACAGCGTGTACGCGAGCGCGCCGACGACCCACATCGCGACGACGAACGTCGACAGCACGGCGGGATTGATGCCGGGCATGTGGCTCGCGACGGTCCGCGCGAGACCCGCCGACAGCGCGGTCGCGACGAACGCGGTGCCCATCGCGCAGATCGCGAGGCTCGCGGCGATTCGCGCGCGGCGCGCCACGAACACGCGACGGATCGCGTGCGGCATCATCACGAATTCGTCGCGACGTCGGCGCAACAGATCCTGACGTCGTGCGGAGGCCCCTTCGGTGCGGTCGCGGAAGATTTCGCTGCTCACCCCGAAAACGCTAGCAGGCGAGTTCTCCCGATCCAGTAAGAAACGTGTCAGGCCCGGGCGGCGAGATCGATGCGGTAGAAGTCGCGCAGGGACGCGTACACGTCGGGCAATTCGCGCGCCAGCGATCCGGGCTTCTCGAAGAACGCCTCGGTCGCGACGGCGAAATATTCCGCCTCGTTCGTGGCAGCGTAATCGTCGAGGAACGCCCGCTGGCCGCGCTCGATCCGGGCGCGCTGGGCGAGGAACGCGGGAGCGAACGCGGCGACCCAGGCGCGGCGCGCGGCGGTCCCGTCGAGCGGCGGCGTCCCGTCGGCGGTGCCGTCGAGGTAGTCGACCTTGTGGGCGAGCTCGTGGATCACGACGTTGTGGCCGTCCTTGTGATCGCGCGCACCACGCAGCGCGCTGTCCCACGCGAGGACGACCGCACCGCCCTTCACGGCGAGGCCGAGCACGGGGCTGTCCTCCTCGACGACGCGGCCGCCCGGGTCGAAGAAGCTGCGGCCGCGCTCGCCGTGGAGCACCGCCGACGGATAGACGAGGATCGAGATGACCTCGTGGAACAGGTCGTGATCGCGGCCGAGCAGCATGAGGCAGCCGGTGCCCGCGATCGTCACGCGGATCTCGTCGTCGAGCTCGAGGCCGCCGCAGCCCTCCCAGTTCTTCTCCGCGATGAAGACCTGGACGAGGTCGCGCAGGCGCTTCTGCTCGGCCTCGTCGAGCAGCTTGTACGCCGCGACGTTCTGCTCGAGGATCGCGGTCCACGCCTCGGGGAACGGCTCCTCGAGGAGACGGCGTCTGCGACGGTCTGTGAGCCAGCGGAACATGCCGCTCACCCTACCACCGCGCGCTACAAGCGCTGGAGCATCAGCGAGCCGAGCGAGTAGCCGGCACCGAACGAGCACATCACGCCGTAGCTGCCGCTCGACAGGTCGTCGGAGTGGTTCGAGAACGCGATCAGCGAGCCCGCGGACGCGGTGTTGCCGTACTCGTCGAGGATGATCGGCGACTCGGTGCGCGTCGGCTCGTGGCCGATCACGCGCTCGGCGACGAGGGTGTTGAGCTTCTCGTTTGCCTGGTGCAGCCAGTAGCGGCTGATCTGCGCCGGCGTGAGGCCGAGCGACTCGAGGTGCTCGGTGATGAACTTCGACGCGAGCGGCACGACGTCCTTGAACACCTTGCGGCCCTGCTGGTGGAACAGCTTGCTGTCCGAGAACTGCGTCGACGGATCGCAGCGGTCGAGATAGCCGAGGTTGTTGCGGATCGCGGTCGCCGAGTACTTCGACAGCATCTTCGTCGACAGGATCTCCCACGCGCCGGTCTTCGCGCGGTCGGCCTTCTCGACGACCATCGCCACCGAGGCATCGCCGAAGATGAAGTGGCTGTCGCGATCGCGCCAGTTCATGTGGCCGGTCGTGAGCTCGGGAACGACGACGAGCGCGCACGTCGCGGTGCCGGCCTGGATCGCCTGCGACGCGACGATCGTCGCGCCGGTCGCGGCGGAGCAGCCGAGCGACATGTCGAGCGCCCAGCCGCGCGCACCGATCGCCTCCTGCACCTCGATCGCGATCGCGGGATACAGGCGCTGCAGGTTCGACGCACCGAGCACGACGAGATCGACGTCCTCACCGGTCTTGCCGGCCTTCGCGAGCGCGCGCTTCGCGGCGTTGACCGAGTACTCGGCCTGCGCCGACAGCGCCTCCTCGGGGCGGTCCGGAATGTTCGGGCACATGCGCTCGGGGTCGGTCAGGCCCGTCTTGTCGTGGACGTAACGGTTCTTGATCCCCGACGCCTTGACGATGAACTCCGAGGAGCTGGTCTTCAGCGGCTGGCGCGTGCCCGCGGCGATCTCGTCCGCGTGCTTCGCGTTGTCGCGCGCGACGAACTCGTTGAATGCTGCAACGAGCTCGTCATTCGAGAGGATGTTGTCGGGGTGCCAGACCCCGTGTCCCGTGATCGCAGTACCGGTCGTCATCCGCGGCGGCATTTCGGGGGGAGTTGGTCACATGATCCGGTGACTGTCCACCTACCGCGAAAAACTACGGTCCTTTGCGCAGTTCGTTATCCACCTCGGCGAGAGCTGTTCGCAGAAAGGCCGAACCAGGGTCCGCCGCGATCGCGAGCTTGAGCTGCAGCAGAGCGCCTTTGAGATCACCGCGTTTGAGCGACAGCTCCGCCTTGCGATAATAGACGAGCGCCTTCGACGACATCGACTGCGAGGCGTTGCCAGCGGGGGCGGCGCCCGACGGCGTCGCGGGGACATTCGTCGAAACGCCGGGTGGTCCAACCTGTGGCGGGATCGATCCGGAACCATCGGATCGGATCGGCTTGATGCGGCTCGTCTGCATCGCCTGCGAGCGCATCGCGTGATACGCGCCTGCGACCGTCGCGTACGCGCTGGTCACCTGCTCGAGCTCCTCCGCAGCGAGGCCGTTGCGATGGAGATCGGGATGGCAGGTGCGCGCGATGTTGTGGAACGCCTCCTGCGCTTGCTCGGGCGTCGCGTCCGCGCGGATCTCGAGGATGACGTGGGCCGCTTGTCCCTTCCGTCCGATCACCCGCTGCGCCCAGAGGAGTACGTCGCTCCGGGTACTCACGCGCCACCGGTCGGCGCACCGAATACCTGCATGCGTGCTTCTTGTCGGGCGCCCGAGTCGGCATCGCTGGCGCGAACATGGAGGATGCCGTCCGCATCGACGCGGAAGCAGACCTCGATCTTGAGATCGCCGCGCGGCCTCGCGGGCAAGCCCTCGAGCAGGAGCTGGCCGAGCGGCTCGTTCTCGGCGAACCGGCGCGACTCGCCGCGGCAGCAATCGATCTCGACGCGCGTCTGGCCGTCGCGCGCGGTCGTGAACACGCGCGTCCGCTCGATCGGGATCGGCGAGTTCTTGTCGAGCAGGCGCTCGGCGTAGCCGCCGGCGGTCTGGATCGACAGCGTCGATGGGTTGACGTCGAGCAGCACCGGCCGCGCGAGCGGACCCTTCGGCATCGCGGCGCCGCCGTAGAGCAGCGGCGAGTGCGCCTCCGTCATCACCGCGTCGCGCGTGCCCATGCCGCTGCCGGCGATGATCGAGCCCGACAGGCTGCCGGCCTGGATCGCCGCACCCTGCGCGACGACCTCGTCGGGATTGATGCGGATGTTCGGCTCGCGGCCGAACGTGTCGGCGAGGCGCTGGCGGACCGCCGGGATGCGCGTCGAGCCGCCGACGCACAGCACGTCGCTGATGTCGCGCGCGGACAGCCGCGCCTGCTGCAGCACCTGGTTCGTGACCTCGATCGTGCGGTTGACGTAACCGGCGATCAGGTCCTCGAACTGGCGGCGGTGCAGCGCGAACGGCAGCGACCCCTGCGTGCCGTTCGGCAGGTCGATCCCGTCGATCTCGCCCTCGGCGGAGTCGTTCTCCGAGAGGTGACACTTGATCGCCTCGGCGCCCATCATGAGCTTCATCATGAGGACGGGGTGCTGGCGCGGATCGAAGTTGAGCGTGCGGCTGCACTCGGCGGCGAGCACCTCGGCGAGCGCGCGATCGAGATCGTCGCCGCCGAGGAAGTAGTCACCGTCGGAGGCGAGCACCTCGAACACCTCGCCGTGGATGCGCAGGATGCTGACGTCGAACGTGCCGCCGCCGAAGTCGAACACGCAGATCAGCTGGTCCTGGTTGCGACCGAAGCCATACGCGAGCGCGGCGGCGGTCGGCTCGTTGATGAGCCGCATCACGTTGAGACCGGCGAGGCGGCCGGCCTCCTTCGTCGCCTGGCGCTGCGCGTCGGTGAAGTTCGCCGGCACGGTGACGACCGCGTCGGTGACCGACTCGCCGAGCTGACGTTCCGCGCACCGCTTCAGGTACAGCAGCACGTGCGAGCTGATCTCCGGCATCGTCATCCGGCGATCGCGGACGACGACGATCGGCTGCTGGTTCGGACCCTCGGTGACCTTGTAGCGGATCCCGGTCAGCGCGAGCTGGACCAGCGGCGCGCGGATATTCTGGCCGATGAAGCGCTTCGCCGAGTGGATGACGTGCTGCGGCTCGGTCAGCCGGAACCGCTTCGCATCGGTGCCGACGACGACGCCGCCGGCCGCGGGAAACGCGACGACCGACGGGTGCACGCGCTCGGCGCGCTGGCCGAGGATGAACTCCACGCCCGTGGGCGTCGCGACCGCTGCACAGGAGTTGGTCGTCCCCAGGTCGATGCCCAACGCGATCGCCATCCGTCAGACCAAAATATCCCAGCTCGCGCCGGGTTGCGAATGATCGGCGGGTGTCGTTGCCCGGGACCCGGAGGACGCCGACTACGTCGGGTTCTGGCCGGTCAGGTGCTTCGAGATGATCCGGCGCTGGATCTGACCGGTCCCCTCGAAGATGTCGTAGATCTTCGCGTCGCGATACCACTTCTCGACCGGGTGGCCGGGCTCGAGCGCCTCCTCGCCGAGCAGCACCATCGCCCGGGTCGTCACCCACTGCGCGGTCCGCGCGCCGTGGGCCTTGGCCATCGAGGCCTCGGCGACATTGTCGAGGTGGTGGTCGGCGAGCCACGCCGCGCGGTGTGCGAGCAGGCGCGACGACGTGATCTCCATCTGCATCTCGGCGAGCTCGAACATGATGTGCTGGTGGCTCGCCATCGGCGTGCCGTGCAGCGAGCTGGCCTGCACGCGCTCGAGGAGGAACTCGTACGCGGCGCGCGCGATACCGACCGCCTGCGCGCCGACGACCGGGCGGGTCGAGTCGAGCATCTTCTTCGTGTCGGCGAGGCCGCCGGCGGCTCCACCACCGGTGCCGAGCATCATGTCCTTGTGGACGCGGACGTCCTCGAAGTGGACCTGCGCGGTCTCCGAGGCGCGGATGCCGAGCTTCGTCTCCTTCTTGCCAGGAACGAGGCCGGGCGTGTCGCGGCCGACGATGAAGCCGCGGACCCCGGCACGTCCGGCGCTGGCGTCTGTCTGCGCCCACACGACGTAGACCGACGCCGACTGGCCGTTCGTGATCCATTGCTTGCTGCCGCGGATCACCCAGTGATCGCCGTCGGCGCGCGCGGTCGTCTTCAGGCCGGAGATGTCGCTGCCGGTCGCGGGCTCCGAGAGCGCCATCGCGGCGACGCGGATGTGGCCCTTGTCGTCGACGCCGGTGAGCAGGCGGCGAAACTCCTGCTTCTGCTCCTCGGTGCCCATGCGCGACACCGGCGACGCGGCGAGGCCGGAGCCGCCGATCGCGAGGCAGATGCCGGCGCAGCCGTACGCGAGCTCCTCGGAGCCGGCGACCGCGAGCCGCGCCTGGCTCTTCGGCTTCTTCGGATCGGGATCCTCGTCGACGCCGGTCAGCTTCTTGCGACCGTCGACGACGGCGGTCTGCGAGAGGCCGAGCGTCGCCGCCGACTTCATCAGATCCCACGGCATCGACTCTTCCTGATCGTGCTTGATCGCGATCGGCCGGATCGATTGCTTCGCGAACGCGCCGAGCATCTGGCGCACGCCCTGGAACAGCGGGTTGTTGTGGAAGAGGTCCATGTCAGGCCTGCGCCTTCTGCGACAGCACGCGGCCGAGCCGCTCGTCGCCGTGGAGTGCCTCGAACGCACGCGCGTCGCGCATGAGTTTCTCGACGGGATAGTCATTGACGAAGCCGTAGCCGCCGAAGATCTGGACGGCGTCGATCGTCGCCTTCGTGACGACGTCGCCCGCGAGCACGCGGGCACGGCTCGCGAGATCGAGTGCGCGCGGGTCGTCGTTGTCGAGCGCCCACGCCGCGTACAGCGCGAGCGTGCGTGCGGCGACCGCACCGGTCTCGGCGTCGTCGCGCAGCCGGATCAGCGACTCGAACCTACCGATCGGCTGGCCGAACTGGACGCGCTCCTTCGCGTACGCCTCGGCGTACTCCATCGCCGCGGTCGACACGCCGGCCGCCCGCGCGGCGAGCGAGACGCGCGCCCACGCGAGCACGCGGTCGCCGACCTCGCGGCCGCGACCGAGGACGAAGTCGGGCAGGATCTTGTGGCCATCGAGCTGCGCGGTCGCCCACCTCGCGGCGCGCCAGCCGCTCGGCGTGATCGCGGTGCGCTGCATGCCGTCGGTGGCCGCGAGGAACGTGAGGTCCTTGCCGACGACGAGCACGTGGCTCGCCGCCGCGAGCGCGGGTGCGGGACCGAGCTTGCCGGTCACCCGCAGCTCGCCGCCGCTCTCGCCGATCTCGAGGTTGCCGCGCGAGTCGTGGACGAGCGTCGCGATGCCGCCGCTCGCGAGCGACGCGAACAGCGCCTGCTTGGCGGCGTCGCTGCCCCAGCGTCCGACCGCGAGTGCGGGCTCGACGTTGGCCTCGAGCAGCGCGCCGAGCCCGGCACAGCCGCGCCCGAGCTCGAAGCCACGCAGCGCGCGCGTGACGTGCGAGTACTCGCCTTCGAGCAGGCCATCGCTCGCGGCGGGGACCGCATCGACGAACAGGCCGAGCTCGCCCGCGACGTGCGCGAGCCGATCCGGCGGAGCACCGGCGCGATCGGCGTCGGCAGACCAGGAGCGCAGGTCGCGTTCGGCGAACCGGCGCACGGTGTCGACGATCAAGCGCTGATCGTCATCGAGTGCGAAGTCCATGCTCCGAGTCGTACCGCGTCTCGCGAAAACAGTCAGCAGAGACTGTAAATTGTAACGAACGGCGGGGCGTCGCAGTCCCCCGCGCCCGAAATCGCGCCATGCTACGGCCGTGAGCCTGCACCTCGACGCAAACGATTTCGCCGCGCTCGACGACGCGCAACGCCTCGCGATCCTCGAGACGATGGT
>JAEWJO010000258.1 GCA_023386455.1 Pseudomonadota bacterium
GTGCCACCGATCGGACCCGGCGGGCGCGTGCCGCCGGCCGTCGGAGGCGGCGGGTTCGCGACGGTGCCGCCCGTCGGAGGAGGCGTCCAGCCACCCGGACGACCACCACCCGGCGGCGTGCTCACGCCACCGCCGGCGCCACCGCTGCCACCATGCCAGCCCGGAGGCGGCGTGTAGCTCGGCGGACGACCATCGCGGTGATCGCGAACTTGCCAGTTGTTCGGCACGCGATCGCGCGACGTCCAGTAGCCCGGCGTGTAGACGTACGAGCCGCCCGAGTAGTCGTAGTACGGCTGGATGTAGACGTAGTTCTCTTGCTGGCGCTCCCAGCGGCCGCTGACCCAGACCCACTCGTACGAGTTCCAGTGCCAGTAGCCGTCGATCCACGCGTAGCCGTAGCCAGGCGACGCGGTCATCGTCTCGTAGAGCGGCTGCGGCGGCATGCTCGAGACGTAATAGGGGTTCGGTGTACCGACGCTCACGCTCGCCTGATACCCGGCGTTGTACCCGTAACCGCTATTCACGGGACGCGTCTCGCGAACGACACACGCTTGCAGCGCCAGGCCCAAACCCGCAGCGCCGATCAGATGTGCAACGCGTCGCAACTTCATAGCAAGCCTCCTAGATGGTTGGACGCACGCCCAACCCAGTGATTCAGTCTATTTGACGGTTGATTCAGCCACAAGTACACAGAAAGCCGATGAAAACAGGGTCATCGGCATCCACACGCGAGCCGATGGAGTGCAACCCCCTTGCCAGTGCCCGCGCCGCTCTGCCACGGTGCCGCCGTGGCACTCGCGCTTGGCACTCGCCGATCGACGATCGCAGCAGTCGCGAGCGCGCTCGCGGCGATGGCGCTCGCGGCGGCCGTCGCCGGTCGTAGCTGCCAGGTCAGCAAACCTGGCCCCGAGATGACCGTCCGCGATTTGCTCCAGGCCGCGAAGACCGGCAATCGCGATCTCGTGTTCGAGTTGCTGACGCCGGCGACGCGAGCGCGTCTCGAGACCGAGGCAAATCGCGCGACCGATCTCGTCGGTGCCGCCGTTCGCTACACCGCGAAGGATCTGATCTCGATCGGCGCGACCGACGATCAGTGGGCGCCGACCGATATCACCGTCATCGAGCAGCGCGGCGATCGCGCGGTCGTCGAGATCGTGTCGGCCGCAGGACGTGCGCGGCTGCAGCTGTTCGACATCGAGGGCCGCTGGCGCGTCGACCTGTCGCACTACAACACGACTGGGCTGTAACGCCGGGAGGCGGTAGTCACTCCAACGAGTATGACCGCCGCGCTTGCCCTCGAAACTCTCGCAGATGCCGACCTGATCGCGCGCGTGCGCGGAGGCGAGCGCGCGGACTTCGAAGTTCTCGTACGCCGCCATAACCAGCGCCTCTATCGCGCGGCGCGCGGCATCGTGAAGTCGGACGCGGAGGCCGAGGACGTCGTCCAGCAGACGTGGCTCGAGGTGTTTCGCCACCTGCACCAGTTTCGCGGCGACGCGCTGTTCACGACGTGGGCGACGCGGATCGCGGTCAACGCCGCACTCGCACACGCGCGCAAGCAGCCGGTGATCGCCGAGGTCCCCGACACCGCGAGCGACGAGATGCCCGACGACGACGTCGCGCGCGCCGAGCTCGGCGCACTGCTCGAGTCGTGCCTCCAGCGCCTGCCGCAGGGCAACCGCGAGGTGATGGTGCTGCGCGACGTGCTCGAGCTCGACACCGCCGAGACCGCGTCGCTGCTCGGTCTGTCGGAGGAGGCCGTGCGCGTCCGCCTGCATCGCGCGCGCGCCGCGGTCGCCGCCGATCTCACCGAGCGCACGATCGCGAAGGTCTACGGCTTCGATGGTGCTCGCTGCGATCGCGTGACCCGTAGCGTGATGGCCTCGATCGCACGCCTGGGTGCATGAAGAAGCTCCCGCGACGCGCGCCTCGAGATGGGACAGCGGCAGAGGCGATCGTGTTGCATCCGTGATACGCGCGTGATGACGGCCACTCCGTGACGTGAAGGCTGCGGGAAGCTCTGCTATCACCGCGGCATATGACCCGAGCCTTCGCGTGTGCGGTGCTGCTGTCGGCAGCGTGTTGTGGTCCCAAGGGCGGCACGAAGCCGCCGCAGGCGCAGATGACGGTCCCCGAGATCGTCGACGGTCTCGCCAAGGCGCGCGCCGCGCTGACGTCGTTTCGCGGCGACAGCACGATGGACTACTGGCTCTCCGGCCAGCGCGCGAAGGGCGAGGTCCTCGTCATGGGCAAGCTCGGCAAGTTCGTCCGGTTCGCCGCGCTGTCGCCCGCCGGCGGAAGCACGCTCGCCGAGATGGCGTGCGACGGGACGAGCTTCGCGTACGTCGACTACCAGAACAACTGCGCGCTGACCGGCCCGTGCGACGCGCGCTCGGTCGCGATCTTCTTCGGCATCGAGCTCGAGGCCGCCGACTTCGTGCACCTCGCGCTCGGCACGCCGCCGACGATCGCCAACCCGACGGGCACGGCGACCTGGGACGGCAACCGCGGCGCCTGGAAGGTCGACCTCGCCGGCGACGGCGGCAAGCAGAAGCTGTCGCTCGACACGCGCGAGAACCGGTGGGACGTGCTCGACAGCGAGATGATCGGCGCCGACGGCAAGACGCGGTGGTCGGTCGCGAACGCCGACTTCGAGAAGATGACCGGCAGCGGCGAGCGCCGCGTCCCGGGCAAGACGCGGTTCAAGTCGCCGGCGCAGAACCAGGACCTCCTCGTCGAGTGGAACCAGCTCGAGATCAACGTCGACCTCCCGGACAGCAAGTTCAAGCTCGCCGTCCCGCCGGGCCTGTCGACGTGCGGCCAGCAGCCGGCCAAGGCGGGGAGCGCTCCCGCCGCCCCGCAGAAGCCATGAGCTTGCGCCCGGTGATCCGCCGGGCTTAGCCTGTCGTACATCCCGGCGTGAGGGCGAAGCTGACATCGAGGCGGACGAGGGCGCGGATCGCGGTCGCGCTGTGCGTCGCGTGGATCGCCAGCTTCGAGGTCCTGCCGTGGCTGCACGTCGCGCTGCACGAGCACGCCGGCGCGCACGAGCACGACGCCGCGGGCACGATCGTCCGCGTCAGCTTCACGTCGTCGCACGGCCATCACGCGAGCGACGACGATCTCGACGCGCAGGTCGACGAGGCCGCCGCGCACGAGCACGGCTATCACGTCGTCAGCGATCACGAGCACGCGACGAAGAAGCGGGTCCCCGACGACGGCAACACGCGCCTCGCCGCCGCACTCGTACACGGCCAGCACAGCCTCGCGCA
>JAEWJO010000324.1 GCA_023386455.1 Pseudomonadota bacterium
GACGAGGCCCGCGGCGCCCGCCTGGACGAGCAGCAGGATCGCGACGCCGACGTCGAACGGCACGAGGAACGACACGACGAGCGCGGCGAGCGTGCCCGTCGCGAGGCCGACGACGCGATCGAGCACGAGCGTCGGCACCATCGCGAACAGCGCGACCGGCACGACGAGCACCGACAGGCCGGTCATCAGCATGACCCCCTTCACGACGATCGCGAGCGCCGCGATCAGGCCGAGGCTCGCGAGCTGGACGCGCAGCAGGCGGCCCATCGTCGAGCGGCGCACGTGGTGCGTGAACAGCGCGCCGAGCACGCAGAGCAGCAGGAAGTACGCGAGGTACGTGCCGCCGCCGTGCGGCATCGCGTGCTCGATCTCCGCCGCCGCGACCGCGGTGTCGCGATCGGCGATCTCGCCGCGGGCGATCAGGATGCCGCCGCCGCGCGTGACGCCCGCCGAGGTCTGGTAGCCGGCGAACGGCGGCACGCGCACGGTGACCGGCGCGGGCTCGCCGCGCTGGATCTTCGACGGCGACGCGAACCAGCGGTCGGCGGTGATCGACGGCATCGCGAGCACCGCGAACCCGAGCGCGAGCACGAGGCCGAGCCACCAGCTGACGCGCGGACGGCGCGGGATCACCTTCGCGAGCTCTGCCTTCGGCCCGAGTCGTGGATCGGTCGTCGAGGCCGGTGGCAGTGCGTCGCTCACGTCACACGCCGATGTCGAACTCGGCGCGCGTGCGCGGTCCGTTGATCTTGGGGAACTGCATCCTGGACATCACGCGCCAGATGCACCCATGCAGACCACCGGACGACTGGCCATTGACCTTCACGCCCTTCACGCGCCCGCTCGGCCCGTCGATGATCATCCCGATGTTCGCCGACCGTGCGCCGTTCGCGCCGAGGCAGCTGCCGAGCTGGCCGCCGTAGCTCGAGTACACGGCGTAGACCTTGTCCATGCCAAGCGTCTCGGTCTCGTCGCTGTCGTCGCTGAGATCGAGCGCGAGGTTGTCGTCGTAGCGGCCCGCGCCGCCGGCGCCGGCCGTGCCGCGACTGCCACCACCGCCGCGCTTCTTCGCGGGTGGCACCTTCGGCAGCGAGACGCTCACCTTCAGGTCCGCGCCCTCGAGCTTGGCGATCGCGTTCACTTCCTTCGCCTTGTCGTCGCTGCGGACCGACTGGATGATGAAGTACACGCCGACCGCCGCGCCGATGACGCCGAGGCCGATCACGGCGTACAGCATCGCGCCGCGCTTCTTCTCCGCGGACTGGACCTTCACCTCGGCCTGCGCGCGGCGCTGATCGTCGAGGCGCGCCTTCGCGGCGTCGACCATCGGGCCGAGCAGCGGGTGACCGCCGACGTCGCTGCGCGCGCCGGTGTCCTTGTCCATGATGATGTTGCCGGCGACGATCTCGCCCTTCTCGATCTGCGCGACGACGTCGGCGAGCGAGAACGGCCCGTAGTCGAGGCGGCCCTTGCTGATGAGCCACTTCTCCGTCGAGTCGGCGAGCGCGGCCTGCAGCGCGCGATCGACGACGACGTTGCCGGAGGCCGCGGGATTGGACGACGACGCCGCCGACAGCTCGGTCGCGAGGCTCTGCACCTGCGAGGCGAGCTCCGGCGCGCGTGCGAGCGTCGGGACCGCGGAGGTCTCCATCGCGCCGCCCTTGCCGAGCGCCTCGCTGACGACCTCGCCGAGCACGTCGACGCGGCCGAAGCGCTTCTCGGGATCGCGGTGACACGCGCGCGCGACGAGCTCGTCGATCTGCGCGTTCGTGCCGGGCACGACCTCGCTCGGGCGTGGACCGCCGCGCTCGAGCGCGCTGCCGACGAGCGACTCGTAGAGCAGGGCGCCGACGCTGTAGACGTCGCCGACGGCCGACGGCGCACCGCTCGCCTGGACCTCGGGCGCGATGCAGCTCTGCATCGGGATGAGGCCGGCCCTCATCGCGGCGAGCGTGCCGGGACCGAGCGCGAGATCGGTGACGCGGATGCGTCCCTGGCGGTTGACGACGACCGACTCCGACGACAGCGCGCCGTGGACGACCTCCGCCATCGCCGCGGTGACGCCGGTGATGAGGTTGCCGGCGCCGCGTGCTCCGAGCCCGCTCGAGCCGGCCTGCTTCTTCTTGAGGAGCATGTCGCGGACGAGCGATCCGTCGACCTCCTCGGTCGCGATCCACAGGATGTCGCCGGTGAGGCCGGCGGCGAGCGTGTGGACGAGGTGCTTGTGCTCGGGGAGCGCGGCAGCAGCGCGCGTGCCGGCGATCACCTCGTCGCGGACCGTCGGTTCCGCGGCGATCGCTGCCTTGATCACGTAGACCGTCGCGGGACCCTTGGGGCCGTTCGCGCGGTACGCGTCCGCGATGCGGAGCGGCCAGAGCGGTTGACCGAGCACGTACTCGCCGAGCTGTGCGCCGGCTCGTAGCTGCGCATGGCTCCCCGAAGTCGTTCCAGCGTGCGCCGTCATCGGCGAGGGGCCCCCATGGCGTGAGGGCTAGAATACGGGCCGGTGCCGAGGACCGTCAATTGGTGGAGCAGCCTGCCTGTTTCGCCCGTGCTCGCGCCGCGGCGTTGTGGCCCAGCTCGCGTAAGTACTTGCAACCGCGGTCGTGATCGCCGGATGCGATCAGGCCGTCGGCGAGAAGCAGCTTCGCGCGCGCGTTTCTCGGATCGAGCCTCAGCGCGGCGTCCGCACGGGTGATCTGGCGCAGGCGATTGCCCGCCTTCTGCGCCTCCGCGGCCTCCGCGAGCAGCTTGGCGACCTCGGGGTTCGCCCGCGGGCGCTGCGGGGCAACGGGGGAAGGCGTCCTCGAGCCCGCGGCGCCTTCCGCCGAGCCCGCGTCCGACCCGACCTCCGGCGCGGCCTCCTCGATCGCGGCCGCACTCCCGGCACGGGGCGGCGGCGGATCTGGCGGGGTGCGGTGCATCTCCGGCTCCTTCGCCGCGACGGTCCCGTTCGCGCCGTGCCTGGAGCGCGCGACGATCACCGCGGCCCCGCACGACGCGACGCTC
>JAEWJO010000302.1 GCA_023386455.1 Pseudomonadota bacterium
GTGTGCAGCCGCGCGGTCGCCGCGAGCTCGAGCGCCGCGAGCGGCCGTCCCCAGATCGCGAGGTGCATCGCGCCGAGGTCGGCACCCTGCAGCGTCTGCGACGCCGCGGTCAGCTGCTTCACGCGGCCGCGCCGTGCAAGATCCTCGAGATAGAGGTCGCGCACGAGGCGCTGCGACTCCGGATGCGCCGCGACGAGCTCGCGCGCCCGCGCCGGATCGCCCGAGCCGCGCACCATCCAGCCCCACATCGCATAGAGGTACGCCTCCGGATGACGCGCGAACTTCGTCAGCGCACCGAGGTCGTCGGCCGCCTGCGCGCACGCCGCCTGACGCTCCGCCGGCGCCATCACCGCCGTCGCCCGCGCGACGCGCAGCCCCCGCACCGTCGGCATCACGCGCGGGTTCTGCAGGTGCCACCTCGCGCGCTGCCGCAACAGGTCGGCGAACTTCATGCCCTGCAGCGCGTCCTCGAGGAGCCCGAGCTTGCCCTCGCCCGCGATGCTGACCACCGTGAACAGCATCTCGAGCTTCTGGTCGATCGACGCCTGACTCGCCCGCGCGATGAACAGCGGCACGGCCTCGTCGCCGAGCACCGCACCGACGAGCCGGATCGCGCGCAGCCGGTGCTGCGGCGGCATGTCCTCGAGACACACGAGCAGCACGCGCGCGAGCGCAGGCGTCGCGAAGCACTCGATCGCCTCGCCCCAGAGCCCGGGCGCCCGCGCGAACGTCGCCGACGCACCCTCCCACTGCACGTGGCGCATCGCGAGCGGCAGCTCCTCGCTCGTCACCTTGCCGGCCTGCGCCGCCGCATCCGCCAGCTTCACGAGCGTCTCGTCGGCGAGCTGCACCGCCTCGGTGGACCACCGCGTCGCCGGGTGCAGCGACCGCAGCTGGCGATAGCCGAGCGACCAGATCGCCTGCTCGCGCACGGGCTGCGGCGTCGTCGGCTCGAGCGCGACCGCCGACAGCCGCTTCACGGTCTCCACCGACGGAAACCGCGTCAGCCACACGCAGCCCTGGCGGCGCAGCTCGGGAGCATGCGTGGCCTCGAGCATCCAGTAGCCGACCTCGGCGAGCGACGCGTCGGCACCGAGCCACGGCTCGCCATCCTCGATGAGACGCGCGAGACGCTGGCCGGCGACACCCTCGAGCGGACCCCCGCTCTTCGGGACGAGCCCGAGCACGTCGCGAATGCGGTAGCGCAATGCAGGCGGAACCGCCTCCATCGCCCCCGGGTTGACCGGCAGATCGGCCACGGCAGGATGATAAGGCGCCGTGTCATAGTCAGGCCACGGCCCATGACCCGATTCGCGCTTGTCCTCGTCCAGGCCTCCTCGGCGGCCCATGCCGGCTCGATCAAGGGTACGGTCCTCTACGAGGGTGAGCCCCCGGTCCAGCCGGTGCTCGAACGCGACTCGGACCCCAGGTGTGCGAAGGGCCGCGCCGACGAGGCCATCGTCGTCACGAAGGGCAAGCTGCGCGACGTCCTCGTCCGCATCAAGAACGGCACCGGCGGCACCCACACCGCGCCCGCCGCGACCGCACTCCTCGATCAGAAGGACTGCATGTACACGCCGCGCGTCGTCGGGATCGTCGCAGGCCAGAAGCTGGCCGTCCGCAACAGCGACAGCACGTTCCACAACGTGTGGGGCGTCGTGTCGAACAAGGACCTCTTCAACAAGCCGCAGGCGCCGAAGGCCGCCGACCTGACGCTCGATCCGTCCGCCGCGAAGGCCGGCGACGTCGTCGAGCTCAAGTGCGGCGTCCACGGCTGGATGCACGCGTACGTCGCCGTGCAGGACCACCCGTTCTTCGCCGTGACGAAGGCCGACGGCACGTTCGAGATCAAGGACCTGCCGCAGGGCACCTACGAGCTTGAGGCCTGGCACCCCGAGCTCGGTATGAAGACGATGAAGGTCGTGATCGGCAAGGGCAAGCGCGCCGACGTGACCGCACGCTTCTCGTACAAGCGCAGCGACTGACGCACTCGATCGTCACCAGTGCGCGCGCCGCACCTCCTGCAGCCACGCATCGATCCCGTCGACCGCGCTCGCCGGAGGCTCCGCCGGCAGCACCGACGACGGCCACGCCGCGTCGACGGCGTCGATCGCCGCAGCCAGCCGCGCACGCCACACCCGCGCATGCTCGGCCTCGAGCTGCTGCTTCTCGCCGGTGCGCTTGATCGCCATGAGCTCGCCGATCTCGCGCGGCACGAAGTCCTCGAGCCTCGCGACGTCGGTCACGAGCTCGCCGGTCGCGAGCAAGCTGCGCCCGGTCGCGGCCGTACGCAACACGTACAGCGCGCGCTTGGCGGTCGGCTTGTCGTCGAATGCGCGGAGCTGGCTCGTCGCGAACCCGCCGTAGTGCTTCGCGACCCGCCGCGACAGCGCCGGCTTCAGCACCGCGCGCGCACCTTCGAGGAGCGCTGCGTCCCCGCCGAGCGCGAGCTCGCCCAGGATGCGCTCGATGTAGTTGCCGTTCCCCTTGAGCGCGCCGCGCAGGACCGGCGACAGCTCGTTCGAGCCGTAGTCGAGCTCGACGCCGTCGACGATGTCGATCCGGTCGGGTGGATCGTCCGGCGGGCTCAGGCCGACGATCGAGCGCGTCGGCGCGATGTGGATGCACTTGAGATCGAGATCGCTATCCGGCGACGGAAAGCCGTAGGCATGGGCGCCCGACAGGTAGACGACGAGATGCTTCCGCTCGGCCTCGCGCGCGGCGACGAACGTGCGCGCGACCTCGGCCTGCGTCGGGGTCAGCACGCTCCATGGATCGAAGCTCACCGCCGCACGGTACCACCGAGCGCGTACCTGCTAGCGCGGGCTCGCCGGCCGGCACGCCCAGATCGGCTCGCCGCCGAGCATCGCGTGGCCGCGGCGCACGAACGCGCGGACGCGACGGTGCCCGCGATTCTCACGTCGTTCGACCGCGGATCGATCAATCGGGCCTCAGTCATCGAACCTCGCCTCGGGCGGCGGCGGCGCGAGCTCGCCCCACGCGTCGGGCGTGAGCAAGACAGCACGGCGAGCGGCCTCGGCGCGCGCATCGCGCAGCACGCGATCGGCCGCGGCGACATCGGACGTTCGCGGCAGCGGGCTCGTCTGGCGTGCGGCCTCGAGCTTCGGCGTCAGCTCGCGCGCGAGCGCCATGACGTCGGCCATCGGCACCTCGCCCTTCTTGATCGCGAGCAGCGTCGGCCGGATCGCGTCGGACGCGCGCACCTCGGGAGGCTCGCCCGATAGCCAGCGGATCGCGAGGTCGAGCAGGCGGATCAGGTTGTAGGCGTTCTTCGGCCGCAGGTCGCGCGGGAGCTCGAGCTCGGTCTTCGCGGCGACACGCAGCGAGGCCCAGTCGTTCGCGGCGATCAGGCCCTGATCGTACATCGAGCGGTAGAGCTGCTTGATGTAGTCGCGCGCTCGCACGATCGCGTCGGCCCGCGACGGCGCCGCGATACGCGCGGAGTCCGCGAGCCGCTCGGCGGCGGCATCGAGCTCGAGCGATGGCTCGTCGCGCAGCCAGCCGATGATCGTCGACCGGTGCTCGGCGAGGCGCTGGTTGTGCTCGAGGCGGTCGAGCTGCGAGAGCGCGTAGCGGCCGAAGCTGCCGTAGATCTCGAGCGACAGGAAGCCCGTGCGCATCGCGACGAACGGCTCGCCGATCAGATCGACGATCGAAGGCGACGCGAACAGCATCTCGAGCGTGTTCGGATCGGCGCGCAACGCCTGGCGGATCGCCTTGCCGATCTCCCAGTAGGTCTGCGAACCGTCGAGGGAGACGAGGTCGAGCGGAGGATCGACGAGCCCGGCAGTCCACGCGAAGGGCAGCACGAACACGCCGCGGCGATCGACGTCGGAGCCCTCGTCGGCGACACCCCATGCGCGAGATCCGACGAGCGTGTCGATCGCGATGCACGGGTGGAGCGCGTCCCACGCGGCGGCCCGGCGCTGGGCATAGCGCGCGACACCGAGCTTGCGCGAGGTGACCTCGGTCCGCAGATACGTCGCGCGCTTGCCGTCGATGAACGCCACCTCGACGCGGTCGCCGTCGAGCCTGGCGACCCGGCCGGTTGCGCCCTGCGGCCTCATCTCGCCGTCGACGATACGGTCGACGCGCGTCGTCACCTCGGTCCCGGCGGGCAGCGGGACCGCCGTCGGGTCGAGGTCGCCGAGACCTCCCAGCCGAAGTGCCATGCATTGGTATGGTGCCACGTGGCCGAATAGTTGGCAGGCGTGGGAAGTTAGGCCTACGTGGCGCGGCGAAGGCGCAGAACTGGAGTCCTCGGCGCCATCGTGATGGCGGCGATGGTGGCGGCGACGGTCGTCGTCGTCGTCAAGGTCAGCCACGATCGCGAGCGGTCGGTGCTGCTGCCGCGCGACTGCAAGCTCGGGCCGACGACGCCCGGCATCGACGTCAGCTACTACCAGGGCGACATCGCATGGCCGCGTGTCGCGCGCGCCGGCGTCCGGTTCGCGTTCATCCGCGTATCCGACGGAACCGAGATCTTCGACACGAAGTTCGCGACGAACTGGCGCGGCGCCGGTCGCGCGAAGATCTTGCGCGGGGCGTATCAGTTCTTCCGCGCCGATCAGAGCCCGGTCGATCAGGCCGACGTCGTGATCCGGGCGCTGCGGGCGCACGGGATGGGCGAGCTGCCGCCCGTGCTCGACCTCGAGACGACCGAGGGCCTGCCGCTGTCGACGGTCGCCGCACGCGCGCAGGCGTGGATCGCGCGCATCCGCTCCGGGCTGAAGGTCGAGCCGATCGTCTACACGAACCCGGGCATGTGGGCATATCGCGGCCTGCCCGAGCTCGCGTCTCAGCCGCTCTGGCTCGCGCACTACACCGACGGGTGTCCGCAGCTGCCCCGGCCGTTCACGAAGTGGAGCTACTGGCAATACACCGACAACGGTCGCGTGCCGGGGATCGATGGCCCCGTCGACCTCGACGTGTTCGATGGTCGCCTCGAGGATCTGAAGCGTCGCTAGGCGGCCTTCGCGGTCGCGCCGGCGAGATAGTCACCGAACCGCGTCGTGCCGAGCGCAGGCGCGATCACGTCGTGCTTCGCGAGGCCGACCGCGAACTGCGCGAACTGACCCATTCGCGGATGCACGAGCCGCAGCGCGGTCGCGTTCATCGCCGCGAGCCACACCGGGATCCCGCCGATCCGCACGTGCCTGCCCGCGCACGCGGCGACGTGCTCCATGATCTCGCGTCGCGTGAACACCTCGGGACCGCCGGCGGCGACGTCACGCGGCCCGTCGCCACCGAGCGCGACGTCGGTGATGATCTCGGCGAGGTCGCGCTCGCAGATCGGATTCGTGCGCGCCTTGCCGTCGCCGACATCGAGGAGGAAGCCGCGCCGTGCCATCGGCAGCAGCGAGGCGTACGCCGAGAAGAAGCCATTGGCGCGGACGACGGCGCCGTCGATGTCCTTCATCGCCGCGGCGACGCGCTCGTGTGCCTCGACGTACGCGGTCTCGCGCAGGCCCGGAGAGTGATTCACGCCGACGTAGACGAGCCGCGCGTTCGTGCGATGTGCGGCGGCGACCGCGGCATGGCCGATCGGGACGTCGACCGCGCGATAGCCGCGCCAGCCGTGGCCGAAGCCGAGCGCGACGCTCGCGCCGGCACAGTTGACGATCACGCGGGCCTTCGCGCGCGCGATGACATCGGGATCGCGGAGGTTGCCGTCGCGGCGTCCGAGCGGGATGGCGCGATGACCGCGCGCACTCACCTCGCTGCACACCAGGCGGCCGAGCGTCCCGCCGCCGCCGATCACCAGCACGTCCATGGCGTCTACGATGCGCGGATTCCGAGGACGGGTTCCTGCGGCATCCCGTCGCGCCCACGAAAATCACGTTCGCGTCGTCGAACCCCGCGATCCTTCAGCGTGAACGGTCCACACGCGACGATCGCGAGTCGCGCGAGCCGTCAGTACTGAGCGGGACCGGACGGCGGTGGCGTCGTCGGTGCGTTCAGGCCGACGAACGCCGCGATCTTCTGCTCGGTCTCGGCCTCGATCTGCTCCTTGCCCTCGGTGTAGCCGCGCGCGCGGTCGAGGTTCGTGACGACGAGGTCGGTGCCGATCGTCGTCAGGATCATGACGTTCGACTCGAACTTCAGGATCGTCGTGATGACGGTCGTCCACTTCATGTTGAGGAGACTGACGAGCAGCCCGAGGCCGGCAATGATCGAGATCGCCGCGGTGATGAGCAGCGCGATGTAGAACTTGCGGATGCGCTTGATGTGAGCGAGCGCCTCGTCCTGGCCCATCGGCTTGGCGAGCGCGAAGCCCGAGCGCATGACGGCCACCTGCGCGAACATCACGAGCACGACGCCGAACATGAACCACGGCTCCCCCGTGTACTGATACGGGATGACGAGGATCGCGTACGCGATCAGCGCGTACAGAGGCGCGCACATCACGATCAGCCAGCCCGGCGCGGACGTGCCAGGGAACAGAAGCTTCACGACCATCGAGGACCGGATGAGGCCCGGCATCAGCGAGATCACCTTCGGCGCGAGCTGCAGCATCGCGATCATCGCGAACGCGAACGGCGTGACCGCCCTGCGGATCGCCCCGGCGGCGCCGACCGCGCCGAACCATCCGAGCGCCTGCAGCTGCTCGACCGTCGTGCCGGCCTTGGCGTTCACGCCTTCGAGCACCGCGCTCTTGAGCGGGTACAGGAACACGGCGAACGGCGTCAGCATGAACAGGAGCCAGCCGTAGAGCAGCCACTTGCGGTGCTTGCGCCAGTCGGTCCAGTTCTTCACCGCGAGCCAGCAGATGAGGCAGAACGCGGTCTCGGCGAGCGTCGGGCCGAGCTTCACCATCTTCACGGGCGTCGAGACGTTGTACTTGCTGAACGAATCCACGAGACCGATCAGCGACAGCAGCGTCAGGATCGTCGCGACGAGGAACAGCACCGAGCGTCGCCACGCCAGGAACGCCTGGAGGTTCGGTTCCGTGATCGGCGGATTCGCCTGCTCGAGCAGCATCTTCTCGTCGGGCAGCACCTCCGTCGGCTCGATCCGCAGGCGGAACGCGCGGCGCGACGAGATCTTCAGGAAGTTGATGAACCGGTTCGGAATCTCGCCGACGGTCTCCGCGATCTTCTCGATCGGGCTCGACTCGCTCTCGAGCAGCCGCGCCTCGGGCACGCCGCCCGATCCGTTCTGTGTGAACAGCGGCTCGGGCTGCGCCGCCGCGAACGGCGCCTGCGGCTGCGCCGGTCC
>JAEWJO010000365.1 GCA_023386455.1 Pseudomonadota bacterium
ACGAGATCCTGCTCGCGACGACCGGCGCGGTGGCACTCGAGCTCGCGCAAGCACACGCCCCGGACGCGGTCGTCCTCGATCTCAACCTGCCGGACGCGACCGGCTACGACATCGCGCGAGCGCTGCGGCGCACGACGCTCGCGGATGGCGCGATCATCATCCTGCTCACCGCGGACCGTTATCCGCACCTCGATCGCGCCGAGGCGGTCGGCGTGGACGTCGTGCTCAACAAGCCGGTCGAGTCCGAGCTCGTCACCGGGATGATCGATCTGATCCGTGCACGTCGACAGCGCCGGATCCAGGCTCCGGACTGAGTTACCGGCGGACCTGCGCCTTCGCGACGAGGCTCTCGCGGTACTTCTTCTTCGCGAGCTGGTTCTGCACGGCGAGCGCCGCACCGAACACGACCGCACCGGCGAACGCGGTGACGTAGAAGACAAATCCGGTCGCGCGCCCGACGCTGCCGGACGTGTGCTGGCCACTCGCGATCATCTGGTCGGGCTTCGCGAGCCCGTCCGCCACGAAGTACGCGAGCGCGGCCGCGGCCCCACCGAGCAGGAGCGCGAGGATGATCCGGCGCATGCGGCCGGCGCTGTCGAGCAAGTCGGGTTGCGGCAGCTCGTCCATGGTCGTCTCCGGTCAGCGCTTCTTCGAGATGAACTTGTGCGCGAACATCGTCGTGACGACGAAGATCGCGATCGCGAGCAGGCCGACCGAGCTCGCGCCGATCGGATCCGTGTTCGGACCGCGACCATCGCTCACGATCGAGGTCACGGTGAAGAACGTGAGCACCGCACCGATCAGCGCGGCGATGCCGAGCTTCACCAGGCGCGCGCGGGTGTTGCGGATGTCCACGTTCGTTGCGTCCATGCCTTCATAGACACCATGCCCGCGCCGCGGTTTCAATGCCGGATCTTCAGCGGGTTGACGCCGGTCAGGATCAGCTCGCCGCTCGTCGAGATCCGGATCTCCGCGACGGGCGTCGCCTCGACATCGCCGAGCGTGTAGCGCGACGTGAGGAGCCGGATGCGCTGGTTCGCCGAGCCGCGCAGGCCGGTCGCGAGGCGCTCCGTCGACACGTAGCGGCCGTCGACCAGGACATCGAGGCGCGCGAGCACGTCGGGGCCGCGGGGCAGCGCGCGGATCTCGGCGAGCGTGTAGCCGGAGAACGCGAGCGTCGACAGGCCCACCGCGCGCGCAGCGTCGAGCAGCGCGACCGCGGCTTCCACCTGCTGCAGCGGCTCGCCGCCGGAGAGCGAGAGCCCCTCGCTGCCGGACTCCTTCATCTCGCGTGCGAGATCCTCGACGAGGCGCTCCTGGCCTCCGGCCCCATCGTGCGTCGCGGGATTGAAGCAGCCCGGGCACCCGAGCGTGCAGCCCTGCATCCAGACGACGAAGCGAGCGCCGGGGCCGTTCGCACGGCTCCTCGCTTCCGTCGCGTGGACGCGAACCCTCACTTCGGCTTCGGGACCGACGGCGTCGGACGAAGGTTGCCGGTCGTGCTGGTCAGGTCGATCTCCTTCAGCAGGAGGTCGGGCGTCACGATGCTGCTCTCGACGCCGCCGGACGGCACGAAGCCGTCGTCGGTGCCGCCGGTCAGCCGCAGCGCGAGCTGGCTGTCGGTCGCCGCGAGGAAGTTGTAGACCGTCGTCTCCTTCGAGACGCCGATGACGTCCTTCCACGCGCGGATCGGAATCTCGGCCGGCTGGACGCCGCGCACGAGCTCTTCCTTGCCGTTCGTGTAGACCTTGTACGCGGTGACGACCGGCGGCGGCAGCAGCGGATCGGTCGTCTTGATCATCTGGATCAGCTCGCGGCGCGTGAACTCCGGCGCACCCGTGATCGCGGCGTCGTCGATCCGGCGCACGATGATGCCGTACTTGAGGCCGTCGGCCCTCGCCGCGCTGATCAGCTTCTGCTTGAGTGCTGCGCGCGAGACGCCGCCCTTCGCCGTGACGAACAGGTTCGTCGCGCTGCCGTGGTACGCACCGCCCTGGCCGTCGCTCGGCCGGCGCGCGTGGCCGTTCGAGGTCTGCCCCTTCTGCGACGGCGTCCGGCTCGTCAGCAGCGTCTTCAGGGTGCCGTCCTTGACGACCTCGACCCTCTGCGACGCGACACCTTCGTCGTCGATCTTGTAGCCGCCGATCAGCGTCGCCTTGCCGGTCTCGCGCGTCGTCGGATCGTCGATGATCGACAGGTTCGGCGACATCACGCGGAGGCCGACCTTGTCGGTCAGCGCACCGCCGAACACGCGCGCCTCCTGCGGCGACAGACCCTCGGGCACCGGCGTGCCGCCGAGGTGCGGCGCGAGCGAGAACCGGATCGCGCCGACGGCGCCTTCGCCCTCGAACAGCACCGGGCCGCTGTACTTCTCGAGCTGCGGCGCCTTCGCGAGCGCGACGATCGACTCGGCGAGCCGCTTGGACTCCTGCTCGAGATCCTTGTCGCTCGGCAGGTCCTTCGCCGTGTGGCCGTACCGGATGAAGTAGTTGCCCAGCAGCTGGCCGTCGTCGGCCTGGCCGCTGACGGCGATCACGACGCCGCTCGCGCGACGCGTGTCGGTGACGCTCGTCTTCTCGGTCGTCAGGTACCAGCGACGCTCGAGGTAGCTCGTGAGCGCGACGTGCGAGTCACGCAGGCCCGGCTGATCGCGGAACACCGCCGACAGCTTCTTCGCGCGCGCCTCGAGCTCGTCGAGCGACTCGAGCTGCGGCACGAGGATCGGCTCGTCGCTGACGATCGGCTTCTCGGTCGTCCACGCGGGGACGTCGGGGCGGGCACCGCCGCTCGCGCGGCGCGCCTCGATCTTCGCGCGCAGCTGGATCAGCGCCTCCTTGTAGGCCTGATCGGTGACGAGCCACGCGGCGCGCCGGGCGATCCGCGGCGTCGCCTCGAGCGGTAGGTTCGCCGCGGCGGTGCCATCGAGCTCCGCGCCATCGGGGACGACGAAGTTGCCGTTGTCGAACTGCTGGTTGCCGACGCGGACGCGCGCCTCGAGGTTGACGAAGTGGCGGTTGCGCCGCGACGTCGTCTGGCCGAGGCTCGCCGACACGTCGTTCACGTCGACCTCGGTGATCTTGTACGAGATCGAGTACGGACGCGGCGCGCCGGGGATCTCGAGCTTCAGCATCGCCCGCTCCATCTCCTCCGCGATCGCGTCGACGATCTCGTTGGTGACGGCCTTCGACGGCTCGCCGAGACCCTCGGCGGGAATCTTCTTCGCGTGCGCGATCGTCGGGACGAGCAGGGCAAGCGCGATCAGGTAGCGAGATGTCATCACGGCGTCTCCTTGCGGATCGAGCTCGGCGCGTCGAGCAGGGGCGGGCGGTCGGGCGGGATGAAGCCCTTCTCGACCTCGAGTCGCTCGACGAGCAGGCTCGGCGCGCTCGCGGACACCGGCACCCAGCCGGACTCCGCGCCGCACACGCCGTTGAACGTCTCGATCTCGCGGCTCGCCGCGCGGATCGACTGCAGCGCGACCAGCGGCGTGCCGCTGATGTCGATGCCACGGACGAGCTCCTTCTTGCCGTCGGGGAAGATCCGGTACGCCATCACCGGGTTGACCTTGAACGCCTGCGGCGCGAACGCCGACGTGTTCGTGAAGCCGCCGCTGATGTCGGTGAAGATCATGCCGTACGGGCGCTTCTGCTTCTTCACCTCCTCGAGCAACATCTTCTCGAGCTCGGCGTAGGGCACGCTGCGCGTCGTCTCGACGACGAGGTTGCCCTGGCGCGCGACCGGCGGCAGGCCCGGCGAGTGGCGGCCGTGGCCGTTCGAGTGCGGGAAGCCCGGGATCGGGTTGCGCCCCATGAGGAAGCCGACGAGCTTGCCGCGATCGACGAGCGGGACCCTGCGCGCGCGCACGCCCTCGTCGTCGAACCGGTAGAACCCGTTCAGCTGGATCCCGTTGAGCGTGACGATCTGCGGATCGTCGTAGACCGACAGCCAGTCGGGCGCGATGTCCTTGCCGACGTAGCTCGCGAACGTCCGGCCGCTCGTCGTGTCCTTCTGGCGGTGACCCTCGATGCGATGGCCGAACACCTCGTGGAAGAACACGCCCGACGCGCGGCCCTGGAGGATCGCCGGGCCCACGTACGGCTCGGCGAGCGGCGCGTCGTGGAGCGCGTCGAGGTCGCCGACGACGACCTTGATCATCTTGTCGACCTCGGCGTCGGACGGCAGGTCGGCGGGCGTCCGGCCGAACCGCTGCTCGAGGCGCGACAGGTTCATGCCGTCGTCGGCCTTCACGCCGACGGAGACCGAGAGCTGCGCGCTCGTCCACGACAGCTGGATCTGGCTGCCCTCGCTGTTGACGTAGTACGCGGTGTTGACCTGGAACAGCACGCCGCACGTGCCGCGCGTCGCCGCGCCCTTCAGCGCCTTGGACGAGCAGCGCTTCAGACGATCGATCCACTGCGCCTTGTCGAACGACAGCGTCGCCGGCTTCTCGACGTAGACCTCGGGCGGCTCCGACGAGAAGTCAGGGTCGTTGCTGCGCTTGGTCAGCGTCGCCTGATCCTGCTTCACGTAGCCGAGCGCGCTCGCGGCCTCGTGGTAGCGCCGGTCGGTCTCGAGCCACAGCGCGTTCTGCAGCGCCTGCTTGTCGTCGCCGAACGGGACGATGCCGCGGCGGGTGAGCGGCGCGTTGAAGTTGTTGTTGTCGTCGGACAGCGCGCGCGTGTTGTCGAGCTTCGGCGAGCCGACGCGGACCTCGACGTCGAGGTTGCGGGCGGTGTCGTCGTTGTCGGTGATCAGCGCGCCGCCCTCGGCCTCGAGGCTGACGACCCGCTGCTCGACGAGCTGGTACGCCAGGTAATACGCTGGCTCCTGGGCGTCCTTCAGCTTCGCGATCTCGCGATCGTTCTCCGCCTTCAGAATATCCAGGACGGGAGAACGCTTGTCAGGCGCGTTGCCGTCGGTCGGCGCGCTCGTGGTGAGCTCGATCTTCGCCGGGACTTCCGGGAGCTCGAGCTTGGGGTCATTGCCAGGTAGAGGGGGTGGCGTTTTCGTTGCCGACTGGCTACCGCCACCACTCGGACAGGCAGACAACCCGGCGAGCACGCCGAGCAGGAGGAACCGACGCATATGCTTTGAAGCCTAGGATGCGATTGCCACCAAATCAAACGCATCAGACCGCGATCACCGCTATGATCTCGACGATATGTCGCCGTCGGGCCGCTATACCGCCCTGGTCGTCCATGGCGACGGCGGCATCCTCGACGTCCTGACCCGGTGGTTCGAGGCCAGCGAGTTCGATGTCATCGCGGCGACCAGCGCATTTCGCGCCCAGGCCCACCTCGAGGGCGACCGCCCGATCGAGGTCGTCGTCGCCGCGTGGGACGACATCAATCCGGTCGGCGGCGAGGTGTACCGGTGGGTACTGAGTAACCGGCCCGATCTCCGCTCCCGGTTCGTGTTCATCGCCGACGACCCGCCGCCCGAGTTCGACACCGTGGTCGGCGGCCGCTGCCTCGCGGTCCCCCTCGCGGCGGTCCAGGAGCTCGTGCGGGTCGCGAAGGGTGTCGTCAAGCGTGTCCGCACGCCGCCACGCGGCATCCCGATCGTGCGCGGTCCCAACCGTCCGGCGCTGCTTCTCGCCGATGACGATCCGCCGCTGCTCGCCGCGATGGCGGACCTGTTCACGCAGCAGGGCTACGCGGTGAGCCAGGTCGACAGCATCAAGAACGCGGTCGAGCTGGCCGAGTTCCGCGACTTCGACGTGATCGTCGCCGACTGGCGCATGCACGACGGCGGCGGCATCGATCTCTACAAGTGGATCCTCAAGCACAAGCCGCACCTCGCGGCGCGCGTCGTGTTCCTGTCGGAGGCCGATCAGGATGACTCGGGTCCCGTCGCGCCCGGCCGCCCGATGTTCCGCAAGGGCATGGACTCGCAGGGCCTCGTCGAGGTGATGAAGGACATCGTCGCGAACGTCCGCGCGGGCGGCAGCGGCGGCGGCTAGCTCGCCTTCGCGAGCACCATCGGCGCGGGCGGCAGCGCGAGGTCGAGCGCCTGCGCGAGCGTCTGGGCGTAGAGGATCTCGAGATCGCCGCGCAGGTGATCGGGCACCTCGTCGGTGATCATCGGCTCGTTGTCGTTCGGCACGATCACGCGGTTGATCCCGCTGCGGCGCGCCGCGAGCACCTTCTCCTTGATGCCGCCGATCGGCAGGAGCACGCCCGACAGCGTGATCTCGCCGGTCATCGCGGTGTGCGGCCGCATCGGCCGGTCGGTGAGCAGCGAGACGAGCGAGGTCACCATCACGACGCCGGCCGACGGACCATCCTTGGGCACCGAGCCCGCCGGGAGGTGGATGTGGATGTCGTACTTGCGAAACACGTCCTCCTCGATGCCGTAGTGCGCCGCGTGTGCACGGACCCAGCTGACGGCGGTGTGCGCGGACTCCTGCATCACGTCGCCCATCTGACCCGTCAGGCGAATGTCGCCGCGACCGTTGCCGAGCTTCGTGCACTCGACGTAGAGCACCTCGCCGCCGTGCGCGGTCCACGCGAGCGCGACGCCGACGCCGGGCATCCGCGTCCGCTCCTCGACCTGTGATTCGATCCGATACTTCGCCGGCCCGAGCAGCTCGGTGACGACGCGCTTGTCGACGACGAGCTTGCCGGTCGCGCCCTCGGCGAGCTGGCGAGCGCGCTTGCGGGTGACCGACGCGATCACCTGCTCGAGACGACGGACACCTGCCTCGTGGGTGTGACCGTGCACGAGCTCGCGAAGCGCGTCGTCGGCGAACGCGATGTCGTGGTCGAGCACGAGGCCGTTCTCGACGATCTGCTTCGGCACGAGGTAGCGCCGGGCGATCTCGATCTTGTCCTCCTCGATGTAGCCGGCGAGCTCGATCACCTCCATGCGATCGCGCAGCGGTTCGGGGATCGTGTCGAGGACGTTCGCGGTCGCGATGAACAGCACGCGCGACAGGTCGAACGGCAGATCGAGATAGTGATCGCGGAACGCGTTGTTCTGCTCGGGATCGAGCACCTCGAGCAGCGCCGCCGCGGGGTCGCCCTTGATGTCGTGGGTCAGCTTGTCGATCTCGTCGAGCATGAACACCGGATCGCACGTCCCGGCGCGGCGGATCGCGCGCAGGATCTGGCCCGGCATCGAGCCGATGTACGTGCGGCGGTGGCCGCGGATCTCCGCCTCGTCGCTGACGCCGCCGAGCGAGATGCGAACGAACTCGCGGCCGGTCGCGCGCGCGACGGAGCGGCCGATCGACGTCTTGCCGACGCCGGGAGGACCGACGAGACACATCAGCGGTCCCTTCGGCGACCTCTTGAGCCGCTGGACAGCCAGGAACTCGAGGATGCGATCCTTCACCTTGACGAGATCGAAGTGGTCCTCGTCGAGGACCTGCTTCGCGCGCACGAGATCGATCTCGGTCGCGGTCGTCTTGGTCCACGGCAGCTCGGCGAGCCACTCGACGTAGCCGCGCACCATCGAGTGCTCCGGCGCGCCCGGCGGCATCTCGGCGAGCCGCTCGAGCTCGCGCGTCGCCTCGCGCCGCGCCTCCTCGGGGAGCTCGCCGCGCTCGATCTTGCCGCGCAGCTCGATGACCTGGCGGTCATCGGAGTTGTCCTCACCGAGCTCCTTCTTGATCGCCTTCAGCTGTTCGCGGAGGACGAGCTCGCGCTGGCCATCGGCGATCTTCGTCTGCACCTCGTTGCGCAGCTTCTCGCGCAACTTCAGCGTCTGCAGCTCGCGCGCGATCACCTCGAGCAGCTTGTCCATGCGGCGGCGAACACTCAGCGTCGCGAGGATGTCCTGCCGCGTCGCGGCGGCGACCTCGACGAGCGCGGAGCTGATCATGTCGGTGAGCGCCGCATCGTCGGCGATGCTGCGCGCGACGAGCGAGAGCTCCTCGGGCAGGACCGGCGAGAGCTGGACCATCTCGGAGAACGCCTCGAGCATGTTCGCGCGCGCGGCCATGTAGATCGGGTCGATGATCTGTCGCTCGCTCGCGAGCCGGCGGACGCGCGCACGCAGATAGGGTCGGGTCTGCACGACCTCGACGATCGCGATGCGCTCGAGACCTTCGAGAACCGCCATCGTCTCGTCGCCGTGCGTGAGCTGCCGTACGATGGCACCGGTTCCGACCGCGTAGAGATCGCCGCCGTGCGGCATGTCCGCCTCCGGGTGCGCTTGCGTCACGACGGCGAGGAGTCCGTCCTCACCGGCCGCGGCGACCGCGTGGCTCGAGCCGGGTCGGTCGAGCGTCATCGGCAGCGCCGCGTGAGGAAACAGGACCATGGTGCGAAGAGGCACGATGGGCAGCTCCATCACGGGAAGCAGGTCGATCGCCATGATCGGGTGGAGAGCAACCGGCGTACCGATGCCGGACACTGGTCGGGCCGCGCCAGCGGCGCACGTCGACCCGCGCGCCGACCAAAAGCGCTCTCGGATTAATTCGTGCCGAGCGTCTCGCGCGCGAGGTACTCGATGCGCGTCAACGCCGTCGCCAGGTCGGCGAGCGGTACCTCGTCGGCATCGAGCATCAGGACGTAACCAGGCTCGCCGCCGCGCAGGTTGCCGCGCGGGTCGTAGAGGATCCAGTCGGTCGGCCGGCCGCAGTTCGCGATCGGAATGCAGTCCTCGATGCCCGGTGCGCCGTAGCTCGCCGTCAGCTGCTGGTACTGACGCGCGCGCACGGCGAGCGGCGTTGGCTCGCGGTAGTCGCCGGCGCCGAAGAACGTGTGTTCCCAGACCTGCATGCCGTTCGTGATCGTGAGCAGCGCCCGATAGTCGTTCGGCAACGAGATCCGCGCGGCGCGCTCGGCGTCGAGGATCGCGTCGAGCCGCACCGGCGGGTGGACCTCGATCGGCTCGCCGAACTCCTTCAGCGTCGAGAACAGCACCTCGAGCGCGGCGCGGACGCCGCGGACCTGCGGCTCGACATCGACCGGAATCTGCGGGACCTCGGCGCGCGCCAGGATGTGGCCGAGATCGGGGTCGCGCGCGTAGACGGCGAAGTCGGAGTCGCGGCGGAACTGCGACGGGCTCGTGCCGGCCTCGATCGCACGTTCGACGGCCCTCAGCATCGCGACCTTGTCGCGCGCGACCGCGTGCGCGCACGCGAGGTTGAACAGGAGCTCTGCGCTCGCATGCGGCGGAACGAGCTGCTCGAGCCGCGCGATGCGATCGCGATCGATGCCGATCGCGGCGAACGCGTTGCGCAGGAACTCCTGCGCGTGGAAGCCGCTGCCGCGCTCGCCGAAGTCCGACCAGTGCTGGAGCATCAGGTCGACGAGCTCCTTCACCTCGGAGCCGCCGCGGTGGTCGTGCGCGATCGGCAGCAGCATCAGCTGTGCAGAGCCGAGCGCGATCTGCGCCTGCTGTGGCGTCGCGTCGCCCTTGAGGCTGTCGAGGAACCGGCGCAGCGCGCCGATCGGGTGTGGATCGTCGAGGATCTCGACGACCGGCGACGACCTCGTCATGCGGTCTCGCGCGGTCAGCATGCGCCGCCCGGTCGTGTCCGCCGACGACTCGGGAAACACGACGTTGGGGATCGCGTCGGACGTCTCCTCGACGAGGAGCGGTGGCGTCGCGACCGGCGCAACCTCGAGCGCCGCCGCGCGCGACCGGGCTCGCGTTGCCGGCGTCTTCGTCGCCGCGCGCTTCCTCGGCGCCGCCTTCTTCGCCACGGCCCTCTTCTTCGCCGCGGGCCGCGCTCTCGCGACCTTCTCGCGCTTCTTCGGCGCGGGCGTCTTCGCGCGCTTCTTCGGCGCGGGCTTCTTCTTCGACGTGGCGCGCGATTTCGCCATCTGCTTCTTCGTTCGCGCCATACCAAAACGCTAACGCATGATCGATGCGTCGCCTACTTCTTGGTGCCGAACATACCGTCGGTGTACTCGACGATCTCGCCGGCGACCGCCGAGGCGGCGACCGTCAACGGGGACGCGAGGAACAGTTTACCCGGACCCGAGCGACCCTTGTAGTTGCGATTGATCGCGGACACGGTTACCTGGTCGCCGCGGTCGGACACGCCCGGGCCACAGCCGATACACGCGCCGCAGCCGGGCTTGATCACCTTCACGCCGGTGCGCTGAAACAGATCGATGTAGCCCTGTGCGCGCGCGTACGCTTCCACTTCCTGAGAGCCGAACTGGATGAAGAAGTTGACGCCGTCGGCGACCTTCTTGCCGGCGCGCTCGGCGTCGGCCATCACGCGCGCGTACATGTCGACGTCGTCGCGCTTGCCCGCGGTGCACGAGCCGCCGTATGCGATATCGATCTTCACCTGGCCGATCTCGTCGACGAGCGCGCCGTTCTTCGGATCGCTGGCGACGCCGCGGTCCGGATCGCCCGGCGTCGCGACCATCGGCTTGATCCTCGACAGGTCGATGCGGTGCACGCCGCCGTCGTGGTGGGCGCCGGGGTCGGGCGTCACGACCTTGTCCTTCAGCATCGCCGGCGTGACGCCGGGGCGCCGCTCGGCGATCCAGCGCAGCATCACGTCGTCGACCTCCATCACCGCGCCGCGCGCCGAGCACTCGGTCGCCATGTTCGCGAGCGTCGCGCGCTCGTCGGGCGTCAGGGCGAACAGGCCGTCGCCGCCGAACTCCATGACGCGGTTCAGCGTCTCCTCGCGCTTGGCGTACGTCGCGAGGATGTGGAGCATCACGTCCTTCGCCGACGTGCCGGCCGGCAGCTTGCCGGTCAGCTCGAACCGGATCGACTCGGGGACTGCCAGAGGCGTGAAGCCCCAATAGAGTAGGGCCGCGTACTCCGTTGCACCGACGCCCCACGCGAGCGCCCCCGACGCGCCGCCCATGCAGGTGTGCGAATCGGTCGCTTGCACGAGATCGCCTGGGTCGATGAACTGCTCGCGCGCGACCTGGTGGCAGATGCCGGGCGAGACGCCGTCGACGGCGCTGTAATTGCGCACGCCGGTCTTCGCGGCGAACGCCTTCTGCAGCTCGCGCAGTCGTTCGATCTTGGGCGCAAACTTCGCCATCGACGCGACGCCGGTCGCGTAGATCAGGTGGTCCTCGAACACGGCGAACTTCGTCGGACTCGCGAGCTTGTAGTCGCCGTACTCGTCGGTGAGGAACTTGTCGACCTGCGCGGTCGTGAACTCGTGCGAGTAACCGGCATCGACGCGGACGAGCACCGCGTCACCGGGCTTCACGTACTCGCCCTGACCCGGCAGCAGCTTCGCTGCGAGGATCTTCTCCGTGATGTTCATCGGCCGCGGACCGGTGCCCGGTGCCGGCACCGTGATCTCGTTGCGACCGAGTCGCGCACAGAACGGCAAGAGGCCGCCGCTCTCGATGATCAACGCGGTGATCGCGTCGTGGCCTCGCGTGAACTCGTCGAGCGCGATGCGCTCGCCGGCCTCGAGGCGCGCGATCATCGCGTGATCGCCCATGAGCTGGCCGATGTTGATGTTGTTGCGCGCGTGGATCGGCGCGAACGAGCTCGCGATCGCGAGCCTGCTGCCCGAATACACCTCGCACTGCGCCGCCTGCTCGCGGCTCGAGCCGACGCCCTTCTGTGCGCCGGCGACGATCACCTCGAAGCCGCCCTTGGCGAGGGCATCGGCGGGAATGAGCCGCTCGCCGCCGATCACGAGACCGGCATACGCGTTCGTCGCGATCGCGCTCGGGTCGAAGTCGAAGCACACCCACGCGGGCGTCATCGCATCGGTATTGATGTCGTCGAGAAGCTCGTCGGGACGCAGATCGCTCATCTTCAGCGTCAGCGTTCCAGCGAGCTGCTGGCGAATACGCTCGGGATCCTTCGTCAGATAGAGGACGCGCTTGCCCGGGGAAAGCGCGAAACTACGTTCCGCCATCATCGAGGCGCACCGTACCACCGCCCGCGCAATTGGGGGCGGATCGGTCCTTCGCCGAAATGACGAGGTGCGCAATACGCGCATCGGGTCGTGAACCGCACCCAACCCGCTGTCCCTTCCGGCCGCCGCTAGCTGTCCCTTCGCACGCCACCGGCGTCGTGGCATGACGACAGAACATGACGCGCGCTCCCTACATCGGCTTGCACGTCGCCGTCGCCAACCGTCGCGCGAGCGCCGCCGATATCGTCGCCAGCGTCCAGCGCCAGATCGAATCGGGTGCGCTGCCTGCCGGGAGCCGCCTGCCGCCGGTGCGTGCGCTCGAGAAGCAGCTCGGCCTCTCGAAGAACACGGCGCAGGCCGCGTACGACGAGCTCGTCGCACGCGGGCTCGTCGAGGCGCGCGAGCGCGAGGGCGTGTTCGTGCTCGCCGCAACGCGGTTCACCGCGACCGCACCGCTCGTCGCCGCGCCGAGGCCGCTGTTCGTGCCGCCGCCGCTGTCGCGCCCCGATCTGCCGCTGCGCGGCACGGCGATCCCGCTGTCGACGGTCTTCATCGATCCCGAGCTCCTGCCGACCGAGCGGATCGCCGAGTGCGCGCGCTCGGTGCTTCGCGAGCGCATGCCGAGCCACTACGACGCACAGGGCTACCGTCCGCTGCGCGAGGCGATCGCGAAGCGCCTGCAGACGCGCGGCCTCGACGTCGAGGCGGACGAGGTCGTGATCACGACCGGCTCGCAGCAGTCGCTCGATATCGTCGCGCGCTCGCTCGCCGTGCGGCGCATCGCGGTCGAGACGCCGCTCTACGCGTACGCGAAGCTCCTGTTCGAGACGCTCGGCAACGAGCTCGTCGGACTGCACCTCGATCCGTTCGGCGGTATCGACCTCGACGCGTGGGATCGCGCGCTCGCCGCGAAGCCGGCGCTCGCCTACCTCATCTCGAGCTTTCACAACCCGACGGGATACTCGTACACGAGCGCCGAGCTGCACGGCGTGCTCGAGCTGTGCGCGAAGCACGGCGTCGCGATCCTCGAGGACGACTGGGGCTCCGACATGCTCTCGGACGGCGAGTACCGGCCGATGCTGCGCATGCTCGGCGGCAAGGACGTGCTCTACGTCAACTCGTTCACGAAGAAGCTCCTGCCGTCGCTGCGCGTCGGCTTCGTCGCGGCGTCGCCCGCACTCGTGCCGACGCTCGTCGCGATGAAGCGGCTCTCGACGCTCGGCAACGCGTGGCTGACCGAGGCGATCGTCGCCGAGTTCCTCGAGCGGGGCTACTACGACACCCATCTCCAGCAGCTGCAGCGCGCGCTCGACGCTCGCTATGCCGCCTGCCTCGCCGCGCTCGACGAGCTGATGCCCGATGGCGTCCGCTGGACCCGGCCGGGCGGTGGGCCGACGCTGTGGCTCGACCTGCCTCGCTCGGTCGACCTCGTCGCGCTCGAGGCTCACCTCGCTCGCCGAGGTGTCGTCATCTCGAACTCGTCCGCGGCATTCGTCGGTCCGGCCCATCTCAACGGCTTCCGCATCGCGTATGCGTTCCTGCCCGAGGAAGAGATGCGGCGCGCCCTGACGATCCTCGGCGACGCATTGCGGTCGCATCTGTGGCAGAAATAGTGGGTGCCTCGTCGCCTCCTCGGGCTCTGGCTGATCGCGGCGTGCAGTAGCGCGCCGGCGGCGACGAGCGATTTCTGGGGAGCGACGATCGAGCCGCCGCGCGGCCTCGCGCAGATCACGCCCGGCATGAGTGTCGCGCAGGCACGCGCGCTCGTCCCCGCGCTGCACGAGCCGAAGCACCCCGGTGTTCGCGACGAGCTGATCATCGACTCCGGTGTGTCCGACGTGAAGCTCACCGTCCGCGTCGAGGCCGGCACCGTCTCCGGCATCGTCGCGATCGTCTCCGGCCACGGCGTCCGCGACCTTCTCACGCGTGCGTGGGGCCAGCCAGAAATCACGCGCGACTCGCTCGGTCAGCCCGAGGTGACGTGGGCGAGCGAGACATCCGGCTGGAAGGTCAAGCTCGACTGTCTCGAGCGCAACTGCCTCGTCGAGTACGTGCCGTACCACGTGCTGACCGCCGAGTACTTCGGCCCGCACGTCGTGCCGCCGAGCGATCTCGCGAAGCTGCGCATCGGCATGCCGCTCGCCGAGGCGCGCGAGCTCGCGCCCGGTCCGGTCCAAGTTCGTGCCGGCCTCGCGACCAAGTACGACGGCGTCCGCGAGTTCATCTCGATCGACGACAAGACCGCGACGGTCCGCTCGATCTACCTGAACCTCCCGCAGCAGGCCGAGAACCTGATCGAGGAGGCGTGGGGCGCCGGCGCGAACGCGACGTTCGTCGGCAAGGCCGTCAAGGTCTGGCCCGACCCGGAGACGCTGTGGCGCGCGACGCTGCAGCAGGCGCTCGGTCACAGCCGCGACCTCGTGTTCGAGAACTACATCCCGGCGGCCGCGCTGCTCGGCGACCAGCCCGACACGCTCGACGTGCTGCCCGAGCCGGTGCTCGGCGCATCAGTCGAGGACGTCAAGCGCACGTACAAGGACCAGGTCACGGTGCAGGGCAAGAACCTCCTCCTGACGCTGCCGCCGACCGAGTGGGACCGCGCACCGACGCGCGTGAACCTGAACACCAGTGGCTCGCGTGTCCGCGAGATCGAGGTCGTGATCCCGTACAAGCCGTACCCGCAGGCGCGCACCACGCTGCTCGATCTGTTCAAGGCGAAGTGGGGCCTGCCCGAGGAGGTCGTCGAGGACAACCTACCGACGCTCGTGTTCCGCAAGGACGACCCGCGTGTCGAGGTCCGCGACGATACCGATCGCGGCGCGTGGCAGATCTCGATCAGGTAATCGTTCGCCTGACCGCCAGCGGCCAATGCCGGCTCGAGTGCTTCGGCCCGATCGACCTCCCACGACGAGCGTGCGGCCGGATCGTCGGGCGAGCGCACCGCGCATCTCGAGGACCTCGGCGCGGGCGAGCAGCACGCGAGCCCGGCATCGTCGCCGGCTCAGCGCCAGCGTCCAATGCAGGCGAGCTCCGCATCGTCGCCGCTCTCGTTCTGGTCGCAGTAGCGGACGAGCTCGCCAGCATCGTAGCGCGAGCCCGCGACCGCGCTCATGCAGCGCAGCTCGTTGTCGTCACCCTCCATCGCGGCCTCGCACGCGTTCACCGCGGCGAGCGACAGGCCGAGCGAGGACACCGTGCGCACGCACGCGAGCTCGTTCGCATCGCCCTCCATCGCCGTCTCGCACGCGCCGATCGATGCATTGATGTCGAATCGCGACGACGCCGCGAGCGTGATGCATGCGAGCTCGTTGTCGTCGCCTTCCATCGCATTCTCGCATGCGCGAATCGATGCCTCGATCGCCGGGTTGCGGGAGCTCGCGACTGTATCGAGGCATCGATGCTCGTTGTTCGGGCCCTCCATCGCCGACTCGCATGCCGCGGTCAGCACGCGCAGGCGGTCCATCGAGACCGGCGGCGGCGACGGCCGGCGACCTCCACCGTGGCGAGGCCACGCGACCGCAGTCGACGACACGAGGAGAACCGACAGAGCAGCGAAGCGCATCATGCGAATACCGACGCACCGCCCCGTCCGAGAATTCTTGAACAACTGTGAACGCCTTCGCCATGGCAGGGACGAACGACAACACGACGCCCGGGATGAGGGTCGTCGTGCCCCGAAACGGGGGCGATCTCCGCGCAGCGTTCCGCGCCGGTGCCGAGCGCGCTCGTCCCTGGTTCACCGTTCGCGCTCCGCGCGCCAAGCTCGTCATCGCTTCCGACGCCCTCC
>JAEWJO010000332.1 GCA_023386455.1 Pseudomonadota bacterium
GCGCCACACGCTACGGTCAGTCCGGTAGCGCGCGCTCTCGACGCAATCGTTCGATCTCCGTCGGCGCCGGATGTACGAGCACCGTGCCGGTCTCGCCGTCGGCGGCCAGCAGATCGCCGGTGCGCGCCCAGCCAAACAACCCGGCGACGCCGGTGACGATCGGCAGTCGCGCTGCCGCTGCGATCGCGAGTGCCGTCGGCGACGCGCTGTCGCTCGCGACGATCGCCGCAGCACCGCGCGCGATCGCGACGATCGTGACGACCGCGCCGAGCCGGTCGGTGAGCCAGATCGCGCCGGGGCGCGCCGACGTCCGCGCATCGGCGGTCATGCCGATCAGCGCGCACAGCTCCTCGATCTCGAACGCGCGCTCGTCGCCGCTGCCGAGTCGCGCGGCCGCGCGCGCGTAGTCCTTCGCGACGCCACGCAGGCCGCTCGGCTCCGCGGCAGCGGAGAGCAGCCGCTCGCGCAAGCGTTGATCGACGAGCGCGAGCGTGAACCGGTCGAGCGTCATGCCGATGCGATCGTCCTCGACGTCACCGATCTTGCGGATCGTGCGGCCGAGGTCGTCGCGGAGGCGGCCGAGGATGCGGTCGATCTCTCGCTCGATGTCCTCACCCGAGAGCCCGGCGAACGGCACCGCACCGATCGCGGTCGCCGTCGGGACGATACCCGCGCGGCCGAGCACGACGCTGCCGCCGTGGCCGACGCCGACGAGCCGCGCCGACCGCACCGCCGTCGCCTTGCGCCGCTCGATCGCGAGCGTGATCGGGGCGGCGAGCGCGGTCGCGAGTGTCACCTCGTCGGACGCGAACGAGCGCTTCTTGCGCTGGAGCACGAGCACGCCGACGACCGCGCCGCCGCTGATCAGCGGCACGCCGGCGAAGACCGGGAAGCGCTCCTCGCCGAGGCCGGGTACGTACTTGTACGCGGACTCGGTCGACGCGGTCGCCGCCGACACGGGGCGCATGCACTCCGCGACGAGGCCGGTGATGCCTTCGCCGACGGCGAGCGACACGTTGCCGATCGCGGTGTCGGGGAAGCCGTGGTTGCCGCGCATGACGAGGCGGTCGTCCTCGGCGACGTACACGCTGGCGATGTCGACGGCGGTGATGGTCGCGATCTCGTCGCACATCGCCGACAGCATCGCCTCGACCGGACCATCGTGGCTCGCGAGCTCGATCAGCCGCATGATCCCATCGACACCGCGATCACCGCGGTGATGTACGTGAATGATCGAGCGCGACGAGCTGCGAGCCACGGCCTGACCGTGACATGAACGATGTTTCCGACGCGTTTCGCCATCGCGAACTTCTGTTGCGTGCGCCGGCGCTCGTGGTTACAGCAAGCACATGTTCAGCGAGGACTACGTCATCCGCCTCGTCCGGAGACTGGGTGACTTCCTCGCCCGGATCGTAGGCAAGCGAAACTCGAAGGACTTCGAGGGCGCGATCGCGGAGGCCGGCAAGGCGTGGGACGAGCTGCTCGGCCACCCGCGCGAGATCGTCGAGGTGGTCGACACGCCGACACTCGCGTCGATGCTGCGCGAGCCCGAGAGGATGCGCCTCGCGTCGCGGCTGCTCCTCGAGGAAGGGCATGCCCACAGCGGCAAGGGCGACCCGGTGCACGCGGCGGTCTGCTATCGCCGCGCGACCGAGCTCGTGCTCGAGGCACGCGCGCTCGACCCGAGCCCGGAGGACGAAGCGGCGCTGCTCGAGCTCGGTCGGCTCATCTCGATGAACCTGCTCGACGAGCGCTACCGTCAGGGTTAGAGGTCGAGGCGCAGCGCGCGCGACTCGTGCGCGAGCAGCCAGCGCTTGCGATCGAGCCCGCCGCCGTAGCCGGTGAGCGTGCCGTTCGAGCCGATCACGCGGTGGCACGGTACGACGATCGCGATCGGGTTCGCGCCGTTCGCGAGGCCGACCGCACGCACCGCGCTCGGCTTGCCGATCCGCCGCGCGAGATCGCCGTACGACCAGGTGTCACCGCACGGAATCTCGCGCAGCGTGTTCCACACGCGGTTCTGGAACTCGGTGCCGTCGAGGACGACGCGCAGCGAGTCGATCGCGGCGAGCTCGCCGGCGAAGTACGCGCGCAACCGATCGGTGAGGCCGAACGGATTCGCCACCGGCCGTGCGGCGGCGGCGGCGGCGTGCTCCGGGCGCTCGAGCCGGTCGACGAACGCGAGCACGCGCAGCGCACCGGTGTCGTCGGCGACGATCGCGAGGCGACCGACCGGCGAGTCGAGGTGGTCGAGCACGTGCTCCACGGCTACACCCTAGCGCGCCGGCACCTGCCGGATCACACGCGAAACGCGAATGCAGCGAGCTGCGCACCCATGCCGCTCGCGACGTAGACGTTGCGCCGGTTCGCGGTCAGCTGCGCGAGCCAGTCGAACAGGCCGCCGTCGATGATCGGCACCTCCTCGCCGCTCGGCGCGGTCACCCACAGCATGTAGCGCACGCCGCCCGAGTAGTACGGATGCTCGAGCACCTTGCGGACACCGCCGGTCGCGGCGGCGACGCGATCCGCCAGTGCGGCGCGCTCGGCCGTCGCGAGCACGTCGACGCGGCGCGCGCCGAACCGATAACCGTGTTGCTCGAGCCGATCGAGCGCGCGCTGCATCGTCGTGATGTGGAGGACGAGCGACTCGACCGCGAACGCGTGGTCCTCGCGCTCGCGCCCGCCGCTCGCGAGCACGAAGATCCGGAAGTGCGCCGCGTAGCCGGGCTTGTCGGGGAACGGCTGGGCGCGGATGACGCGCTGGCTCGTCGCGAGGTGGACGTGCTCGCCCGGCGCGCTGCGCAGCCGCTCGCCACACTCGAGCGCGAGCACGTTCGTCGGATCCGAGACAACCTCGGTGCCGCGCAGTGCGGTGAGCGTCCGGTTCTGATCGGTGAGGCCGAGCGTCGAGCACGTGCCGAGCGGTGCGACGGGCGACAGCTCGATCGCCGCGAATCGCTCCGCGACCGCGAGCAGGTGGCCGTCGAGCTCGACGAGGACCCGCTGGTCGATCGCCGACGGGCGCACGAACCGATCGCGGCGGTACTGCGCGAGCACGTCGGCGGGCGTTCGCGACATCGCGCGCCGGCGCATCACCTCGAGCAGCAGCGACTGCAGCTCGGAGCCCGGCAGCTCGGCGGCGAGCTTGTCGAAGCTCTCCGTTCCGATCGCGTCGGTCGCCCAGTCGCGCGCCATGCGCCGACGTTAATCGAGATCGAGGTCGAGCGTCAGCGCATCGCGATACGGCGGCACGTACGACGATTCCTCGTGCCACTGGCAGTCGATGCGCTCGCCGACGAACAGCCGCCGCACGTACGCGCGCAGCCGACCGACGACGTCGGCGGGGTCGCGATCCGAGAAGATCAGCTGCAGGTCGGGCAGGCCGAGCGAGGCGAGCCCGACCGTATCCGCGAGCAGCTCCCCGGGGCGCCCGGTCGCGTTCGCCATCCGCACGTTGACCGCGGGTCCGCTCGGCCCGTGCTCGGTGCGCAGCGTGCGGTACTGCTCGAACGTCAGCAGCTGCTTCGCCGGGATCCAGTGCAGCACGACGTGCTCGCGCTCGCTGTCGTCGAGGTACGCGAGCGTCGTGTCGAGCACGGCGAGGAACGCGAGCAACATGCTCGCGTAGTTGATCGGCCGCTGCGTCTTCATCGCGATGACGAGCGAGTACGGACATCGCGTCGAGGTCTGCTCCCACCGTTCGTTCCACGTCGTGCTCCACAGGAGCGCGTCGGTCAGCGGGATCGCGTAGGCCTCGGGCTGCGTGTGGAACACCTGGACGAACAGCGGCAGGTCGGCCGTCTGGATCACGACCGTCACGTGCTCGCGATCGCAGCTCGCGAGCTCGACGTCCCCGCGCCACCGGCGAAGCATCGTCACGAGCGTGAACGCATCGAGGTGAACCCGATGCGGCAACAACAGCTGGACCGAGTAGTGCTGCCCCGTCCCCGACATGCGCGCTAGGTACAATGGTCGGACCATGCATTCAAGGCCAAACGATCCCGGGGGTTGACGGGAGCGATCTGGACCTGAACACTCGTCCAGTCCATGTCCGAGTACGCGCCGCTGTGGTGCAAGTCGAACTTCTCGTTCCTCGAGGGCGCGAGCCACGCCGAGGAGCTGGTCGAGGAGGCGCATCGCCTCGGCATGCGCTCGGTGGCGATCACCGATCGCGATGGCGTCTACGGAATGGTTCGCGCGCACGTCAAGGCGAAGGAGCTCGGCATCCACCTCGTGTGCGGCATGCAGGTCACCGTCGCCGCGCCGACCGCACGCCTCGCGCCATCGCCGGTGACCGTCGCGAAGGTCGGACTTCATCACGACGCGCACGTCGGGCACGGCCCGGGCTGGGGCGCCGACACGGACGACCTGCCGTCGTCGGTCTCGGTCACCGGGCGTCGCGGCCGCACCAAGCGCGCGAAGCCGCGCTCTCCGCAGCTCGCGATCGATGTCGCGCCGTCCGCCAACGATGCGACGCCGGCGTCGTCAGCGTCGTCGCAGATCGTCCTGCTCGCGACCGATCGCGCGGCCTGGGCGAACCTCGTGCGCCTCGCGACCGCAGGCCGCCGCCGCTGCGACAAGGGCGAATCGCTCGTCTCCTGGCAGGAGGTCTGCGAGCGCGCGTCCGGTCTCGTCGCGCTCTGGGGCGGCGAGCAGAGCCTGCTCGCGGGCGAGCTCGAGCCATCGCCGCAGGTCATCGGCGAGCTACGCGACGCGTTCGGCGATCGCCTGTTCGCGATCCTCGCGCGTCACCGCCGCGCCGACGACATCCCTCGCGAGGCTCGCCTGCGCGCACGCGCCGCGCACGCCGGCATCCCGCTCGTCGCCGCGACCGAGGTCCTCTATCACTCGCGCGCGCGCCGCCCGCTGCAGGATGTCCTCACCTGCATCCGTCACGGCGTCACGCTCGCGACCGCGGGCCGCCTCATCCGCGGCAACGACGAGCACGACCTCCGCTCGCCGCACGCGTTCCACAAGCTCTACGCCGACGAGCCCGGCGCGGTCGCGCGCACGCTCGACATCGCCGCGCGCTGCACGTTCTCGCTCGGCGAGCTGCGCTATCGCTATCCCTCCGAGCGCCTCCCCGACGGCACCACCTCCGCCGCCTACCTGCGCAAGCTCGCCTACGACGGCGCGCGCGGCCGCTACCAGGGCGACATCCCGGGCAACGTCCGCCAGCAGCTCGACGCCGAGCTCGCGGTCATCGAGGAGCTCGACTATCCCGGCTACTTCCTCACGATGTACGAGATCGTGTCGTACTGCCGCCGCCGCGACATCATGTGCCAGGGCCGCGGCTCCGCCGCCAACTCGGCCGTCTGCTTCTGCCTCGGCATCACCGCGGTCGATCCGGTCCGCATGGGCCTCCTGTTCGAGCGCTTCCTCTCGCGCGAGCGCGCCGAGCCTCCCGACATCGATCTCGACATCGAGCACGAGCGCCGCGAAGAGGTCATCCAGCACGTCTACTCCGTCTACGGCCGCGACCACGCCGCGATGGTCTGCAACATCATCCGTTACCGGCCGCGCTCCGCCGTCCGCGACGTCGGCAAGGCACTCGGCATCCCCGAGACCGCACTCGATCGCGCCGCCAAGCACCTCTCGCACTACGGCACGGTCGAGACCGAGGCCCTCGCACGCTCCGGTCTCGCCGAGGGCGGCAACGCGTCTGCCCTCGAGCACCTCTCGCGCCTCTCCGACGAGATCCTCGAGTTCCCGCGCCACCTCTCGATCCATCCCGGCGGCTTCCTCCTCGGTCACGAGCCGGTCCACGACATCGTGCCGATCGAGAACGGCTCGATGCCGGGCCGCACCGTCATCCAGTGGGACAAGGACGACCTCGACGACCTCGCGCTCTTCAAGGTCGATCTCCTCGGCCTCGGCGCGCTCCACCAGCTCCACCTCGGCCTCGATCTCCTGCGCCAGCACCGCGGCATCGACTACTCGATGGCGACCATCCCCGCCGAGGACCCCGCCACCTACGACATGATCTGCACCGCCGACACCGTCGGCACGTTCCAGATCGAGAGCCGCGCGCAGATGTCGATGCTGCCGCGCCTGCGCCCGCGCACGTTCTACGATCTCGTCGTCGAGGTCTCGCTCGTCCGTCCCGGCCCGATCTCCGGCGGCATGGTTCATCCATACCTGCGCCGCCGCAAAGGCCTCGAGCCCGTCGAGTACCCGCACGAGTGTCTCGAGCCCGTCCTCGCCAAGACGCTCGGCGTGCCTCTGTTCCAGGAGCAGGTGATGAAGCTCGCGGTCGTCGCCGCCGACTACACGCCGGGCGAGGCCGACCAGCTTCGCCGCGACATGGCCGCGTGGCGCCGCTCCGGCCGCATCGAGAAGCATCGCGAGCGCCTGATCGCGCGCATGATGGAGAAGGGCATCGCCCGCGAGTTCTCCGAGCGCGTGTTCGAGCAGATCCGCGGCTTCGGCGAATATGGCTTTCCCGAGTGCGTCGTCGGAGACACACGCGTCATCGATGCCGAGACTGGCGCGTGGGCCCGCATCGAGGATGTCGTCGAGGGTCGCGTCCCACTGCGCTTCACGCTGACGTGCAGCGACGACCTCAAGATCGAGAAGCGCCGCGTCGTCGCGGCCAAGGCGAGCGGCCGCAAGCAGGTGTTCAAGCTACGCACCGCGCTCGGCCGCGAGATCGAGGCGACCGCGAACCATCCATTCCTGACGATGTCTGGCTGGACGAAGCTCGGCGATCTGAAGGTCGGCGATGCGGTCGCGACGGCGAGGGCCGAGGACGCGTCCGCGGCGTGGGACGAGATCACGTCGATCGAACCAACCCGCGAGTGCGAGACCTACGATCTGTCGATCGACGGCAACCACAACTTCCTCGCGAACGACTTCGTCGTGCACAACTCGCACGCGGCAAGCTTCGCGCTCATCGCGTACGCGACGTGCTGGATGCGCAAGCACTACCTGCCGGAGTTCACGTGCTCGCTGCTCAACGCGCAGCCGATGGGCTTCTACTCGCCGGCGACGATCGTCGGTGATGCGCAGCGACACGGCCTGACGATCCTGCCGATCGATGTCACGCACTCCGACTGGGACTGCACGCTCGAGCCGACGGACGACGATTTCGGCTTCTCGGTGCGCATGGGCCTGCGGTGGATCAAGGGCATCCAGCTCGCCGAGGGCACGGCGATCACCGAGGCGCGAAACGTGAGTGCGTTCGCGAGCGTCGAGGATTTCGTGCGGCGCGCGCGGCTGCCGGTGCGCACGCACACGGCGATCGCGGAGTGCGGCGCGCTCGGGCCGCTGGTTCGCGAGCGCCGCGACGCGCTGTGGCAGGTGACCGGCTGGGTGCGGCGCCAGGACGATCCGCTCGACCTCGGCGGCGACGTCAACGCGGCGAGCTTCGGTGCACTGACGAAGATGGACGAGATCTTCTGGGACTACCGCGCGAGCGATCACTCGACGCGAGGCCATCCGCTCGCGCCGCTGCGCGACGAGCTACGGGCGAATCGCTGGCCCGATGCGCGGACCGTGTCGAAGGGCAGGGACGGTCAGCGCATCGAGTACGTCGGCATCGTGATCTGCCGGCAGCAGCCGGGCACGGCGTCGGGCGTGACGTTCATGACGCTCGAGGACGAGACGGGCTTCGTCAACCTCGTCGTGTGGGCGCAGACGTTCGCGCAGTACGCGACGATCATCAAGACGACGTCGCTGCTCGGCGTGACCGGCAAGCTGCAGGTGCAGGAGGGCATCGTGCACCTGATCGCCGAGAAGGTGTGGGCGCCCGATCTATCGCGGCCGGTGGCCGAGGTCGATAGCCGCGACTTTCACTAGAGCGGTAGCACTCAGAACAGGTCGCTGAGCTTCTGTGGCTTGCGCGCGCGCGTTGGCCGCTCGGGCGGCGGCTCGTAGGGTGGCGGCTCGCGCACGGGCATCGGGCGCACCAGCTCAGCGCGCGCCGGCGGACGCGGCGGAGCGGCCGCGATCAGCGCTGCGAGCTCCTGGCGTTCTCTCGCGAGCAGTGCGCGCACTTGCTTGATGTGCTTGTCGTAGTCGGGCACCTCTGGCGACGGCTGGAACGGCTTGCCGCGTGGCTCGAACCGTACGCCGAGGCCGAGGCCCTCCGCGTCGGCTGGGTTCTGAATGGAGAACGGCCACAGAAGGCGTCGAAGCTCCACGGTAGCGGCGAGAAAACCGGGGGACCATGCAGCCATCATCGGTGCGTCGGCCTCGACGAGCAGCGACTCGCCGAACGGCTCCACCAGGCGGGCGCCGGCGCTCCGCAGCAGCTCGGCGTTCGCCGGGTTCGCGAAACGTCGACCGAGGAGCGTGATCGGGTAGAGCCGCCGCAGCTTGGTGCTCGCATCGTCGGCGTGATCCTGGAGCCGGTCACGGAAGAGCGTCTCGGCGGGTGTGTACAGCTCGCCATGGTCGGATTCATGCACGAGCGACGCTTCCATGCGCGCATTCCGGAGGGTGGTCGCGACGAACACGCCGCCCGAGATCGGCGTCCCGTGCATGGCCGCGAGGGTGAGCCAGCGGCGACCGACCGCGGCGAGTCGGTCCGCGGGCCAGCGCGTGCGCTCGGCGACGAGCCAGCTGGTCGCGTAGTGTGGCGCAAAGCCGGGCTTGAAACTGCGCAACGCGACCTCGGCGCCGAGGTGGACCTCGGTCGGCGTGCCGACGAGCAGGCAGATCGACTGCGCGTCGGGAGCCGCGATCGCCTCATCGACCGCGCGCCACGCGAACTTGCGCCAGCGCGCACCGATCCGTGCCACGAGCTTGAGCTCCCGCTCTGCGATCGCGAGCCCATCGATGACCTCCGAGATCCACGCGCGCACCCTGTCACCACGCACGTGCGGCTTGCGACGAACGGACCTCGATCAGCAATCGCCGAGCGGAAGCAGCGCGGGCTCGGCCATCCAGCCGAAGCGCTTCACGCCATCGGCCGCGACGATGAAGCCGTAGAGGAAGCGGAGCGAGCCGCTGCGCTTGCGGAAGCGGCCGGCGCCGTCGCGCACCCAGAGCGGGATCGAGATCGACGGCAGGCCGCTATCGGTCGGCACGCGCACGCGGTGGAACGTCTCGCCGGACAGGAAGTGATCGGTCGTCGCGCCGCCGAGTGCGAAACCGGGCACGCTGAACACGAGGTTGACGGAGCGCTTGCCGTTGGCGCGCACGAGCGGGAGGTAGTCACCGGCGCGCTCGTGACCGTCGATGCCGACCTTGCTGTCGTAGACGACCTTCTTCAGCTCGATCGAGGAGTCGGCGGAGTCGCGCACGCGATAGCAGGCCATGCGGCCGTCATCCGGATCCTTCGCGTTGACCTCGCCGTTCTGCTTGCGGAACGACGCTTCGCCGAGGATCGCGTCGATCGGGTACCAGCCGGCGGAGCTGTTCGAGGTCGTGAGCGCGAGCGCGTGGGCCTTGCCGGCGAGCAGGCGCGTCTGGCCGTAGTTGAACGTCAGGCGCGAGCCGGTCTGCGTGTAGAGGGCGACGCCGTTGCCGTCGCGGATCGAGTAGCCGGTCGCGACGCCCCACGACTCGTCACCTCCCTGCGTCATCACGCGCGAGCTGCCCTCGTGGAAGCGACAGTTGTACGGGCTCGCCGCGCAGTAGTGGCCGTTGACACCGGGCGACAGCCGGACGGAGAGCTCGGACGCGGTATCGACGAGATCGTCGTCGTCCTCGTCGAGGGCACAGGCAGAGAGGGAGAGTCCGGCGAGCGCGAGGGCGAGGCACTTCATCGGCGCCGCGGAGTTGCAGCGCGCGTGCCCGGGCAAGTGCGCGATCTCTGGAGCGTCGACGCCATCGCCGAGCGCGCACGGTTGTTTGCGGTTGCAGTCGCGAGTCGCCGGAAGCGGTTACTTCAGCGCCTTCACCGCCTCGACGACCTCGTCGACGTGGCCCTTCACGCTGACCTTGGGCCAGTGGTGGGCGACCTTGCCGGCCTTGTCGATGAGGACGGTCGAGCGAATGATGCCCTTCATCTTCTTGCCGTACATGACCTTGTCGCCCCACGCGCCGTAGGCCTCGAGCGTCTTGCCGTCGGGGTCGCTGAGGAGCGGGAACGTCAGCTTGTACTTGTCGCGGAACTTGCAGTGCGACGCGATCGAGTCCTTCGACACGCCGATCACGGTCGCGCCGAGCTTCTCGAGCGCGGGGACCGCATCGCGGAAGCCCTCGGCCTCGACGGTGCAGCCGGGCGTGTTGTCGCGCGGATAGAAGTAGAGGACGACGACCTTGCCGGCGAGGTCAGCGAGCTTGACCTTGCCGCCGTCGCTGGATTCGAGGTTGAACGCAGGAGCTTTCTTACCGACTTGCACCATGGGCTGTTGATAACAAACCGTCGGGGAAAAGGCTGCTACGCTAGGACGACATGAGGGCCGCGCTGTACCTGCTCGTCGTCGCCGGGATCGCTGCCTGCGGGCATGCGACGCAGACGGGACCAGCGTGGCCGGCGCCGTCGACGACCACCGAGGACGGCGGCGAGAGCCTCGAGCCGCGTTCCTCGAGCACCGTTGCCGCGGCGATCGAGGAGTCGGACGAGCCCGAGGAGAAGGCCGCAGACACGGCGGACGTCGACGACAAGGACGCCGACACCGCCGCGCCCGCGAAGGACGACGACAGCTCGTCGACGTCGACCTCCGAGTCGACCTCCGACGAGCCGATGATGACCGACGAGATCATCATCGAGATCGAAGACTGAGCTCGCCGACGGCTCAGTCGAAGTACGGTGACGTCACCGCGTCGATGCGCGCGATCAGGTCGCGCGTCAGCGCCTGATCGACGGGCGACAGCGAGCCGAGCGTCGCCGCGAGCGTCGCGCGCGCCGTCGTCAGCGCGATGAACGCGTCGGTGTTCTGCGCGCGCTTCAGCGCGTCGACGACGACCCGCCGCGTCGCGAAGCTACGCACGCCGTCGAGGTTCAGGAGGATGTTCTTGCCGTCGCTCGCGATCTGCGAGAGCACCGCCGGGTCGGTGACCGGCGTCGTGTTGAGGCCGCTCGGCGCGAGGTAGAGCTCGCGATAGACGAACGCACTGATCGCGTCCGCCGCCGGCCCGTAGAACGGCGTGCTCGCGAGCGCCGACGGATCGATCGGCGCGCGGAGGCCGTCGAGCGCTGTCTGCCACGCGTCTGCTGCCTCGAACGGCGAGCCCGCACGCGCGAACGCGAGCATCTCGGTGCCGTAGTACGAGAAGTAGAGGTCGGCGAGCTCGAGCGGCAACCAGCCGTCGACCATGCCGCTCACGACGAGCTGATAGAGCGGGATCTGGTAGTCGTAGAGCGGCTGCGGCGACGGATCGTCGAAGCGGACGCAGTTCGGATCGAACGACGTCGCCTCGTCGGTGCAGAACGGCAGCGACGGCAGGCTCGGCGACATGCCGTACAGGTACCGGATCGCCTGCGCGTCATACGTGCCCGGCGTGTGCTGGGCGATCGACGCGTCGAGCGTGTTGTAGTCCATCACCGACGACGTCGGCGGGACGAGCGAGCCCTTGAAGTTGTGGCGCAGGCCGAGCGTGTGACCGATCTCGTGCGTCACGACCTCCTGGATGTACGCCTCGAGCTTCTGGCCACCGGTCAGCTGCGTCGAGTCACCGCCGAGACCCTTCAGGCGCTCCTCGATCGAAGGTGCCCACATCACGCACGCCGGCGTCGCGTCCTGGCCCTGCCACACGAGGCCGGCGCGCTTCGTCTTCACCTTCGCGCCGGGCTTCGCGAGCCCGCTCGAGCTCGCAGCGGCTGCATCGCCTTCGATCGGCGAGAAGAACGCCGCGCTGAAGTACACGCTCGCGCCACGAATCTCGCCCGTGTTCGGGTTCGTGCGCCAGTCGGCGTACGCGTAGCCGAGGCTCGGATCTGGATCGACGATGAAGTAGTTCGTGTGATCGTCGGCGAACGAGTCATTCGGGTTCGCGAGCACCGCGGTGAACACGGGATAGCCGAACACCGCATTCCACGACTCGATGCCGGCCTTCACCGACTGGAACAGATTGGCACCGCCGAGCGACGGGTCTGCCGCGATGTCATTGATCTCGCGACCGATGACCCACTTGATCGGCTGCATGCCGGGATGAAAGCCCCAGTGCGACGCGAGGATCTTCGCCGTGCCCGTGTTCGGCACGAGGATCGGGTCCGCCGTGAAGTAATGATCCTGGAACGGCGCCGGGACCTCCGTGTACTGCGGCGTCTCGGTGTACTTGCGCAGGCTCACGCCGACGGTCGCCGCGATCCGGTAGTCATTGTTGTCGACGTCGCCCGGGATCCCGATCGGCTGATCGGCGTACGCGGTGAACGTCTGCTCGAAGCTGCCGCCGTCCGACGCGGGACGGAAGCCCTGCACGAACGACAGCTCCGTCTGCAGCTTGGCCGGCGCGCCGTACGCCGAGTTCCCGTACAGGTCCGCGAGCGCCCCGAACCGATTCATGCCAGCCGCAGGATCGAACAGCACGTAGCCGCCCGATCCCGGGAGCGAGTTGAACGACCCGCTCGACACGATCGGGAACGCATCGATGATGAGGTCGGGCGAGAACACGTCGCTCGTCGCCTTCCGATCATCGGCGTCGAATACGTAGAGCTTGTCGTTCTGCACCTTGAAGCGCACGACGCGCGTGCCGAGCGTGCCGGGCGACGGCCCGAACGGCTGCAGCTCCTTCAGATACACGGACCAGAACCACTTCTGCTCGAGCGAGCTCTTGCGAATCGCCAGGTAGAAGTCCGTGCTCGGCCCACTGCGCAGCGTCGACGCCTTCGTCAGTGCGCTCGTGCCGAGCCCGAGCCGCCGCACCTCGGCGCTGCGCTTCGCGACGTCGACCGCCGCCGTGTCCTTCGGAATCGCGACGAGCAGATCATCATTCGACAGCACGTCGCTCTGATCCGGCAAATCCTGGTCAGGTTCATCACCCGTGCATGCGACGAGCGATCCGACCGTCAGTACAGCCGACAACAACCAACAACCACGTCCAATCTTCCGCATGTGTTCCTTCTCTTCTCCGTTGATGTGATGGGACTGCACGCGCTCTTGCGTGACCGTGCGGACACACCGTGAACAACTGCCGTGCACGGTCCCGCGTAGAATTTCCTTCGCGCGCATTCCCGACGACCGGTCGCTGCGCACTGCAACCGCTACGCCGCGCGCGTTACTTTCATATCCGCGCGTCAGACGTGTTTGCCAGCGCACCACACGCGGGCAGACGCAGTCGCCGTGACCTGCGCGTTCGATCGATCTTCTGACGACAGCCTGTCGCCGATGTCGCGATCGGAATTCGTGCAACCGCGATCGATGTCAGCGCGTCACATCTCGCGATCCGTTCGCGACAGCTCGTCACGCGCGGTTGCCAGAAATGAATCGCCCCCGCGCGCGCGATCAGAGCTCGCTGATCACGAGGCCGCGCTCGGGGCCGCCGCACGCGGACGTGCGGTCACACGCGAGGAGCCGCAGACGACGGTTGCCGTGAAGCGCCTCGGCGAGGCCATCCTCGGAAAAGTAGTCGCAGATGGAGATGACCTGACGCAGCGGGCTCGCGCACGTCCGGCAGAGCCCGAAGCTGTGGCTCGAGAAGCCGCCGATCACGACGTCACCGTGGTCAGACGTGTAGTGCCGATCGTAGGCGAAGCGCGCCTCCTCGTACGTCGACTCGAGCCGCAGCGGGACGTCGAGCAACCCTGCGGGCACGCCGGCGATCGGATGGTGACCCCGTGCGTCGTGCCGCGGATAGAACAGCCACGCGGGTGGGAACGCGAGCGCGCGCTTCGCGGCAAGACCGATCCGCTGGAACGCCGGCGCGCGTGGAGTCGACTTGACGGTGCCGCCGTCGCTCCACTCGACGGACACGGCACTTCCGGGCTCGCCGGCCCACGCCATCTCGTCGCGCCGAGACACTCGACACACACGTGCAGCGTGAGTCGCCGAGCGACACCCATGATCGGCGCCATCGTCGCCGGCTCGATACTGGCGACGAGCACCATGCGGCCGTGCGTCGCGCATTCCGGCCAGCCGCGCGCGAGCGTCGCGAGCCCACCACCAAACTGACCGGCGGCCCCGCCGGTTGCAGGACCGAGCGCCAGCATCCCGACCGCGGTCGCGACGATGCCGTCGTGCCAAGGCGCGAAGAACGGGTGCGGATCAGGCGGCGCTCCCCATTCACCCGCGGGCGCATACGCGCGGCCCGCGAACGCGCTTGCCGGCGGCCATGCGGGTGCGCGCGCATACGCGGCATCGCGATCGAACGTGCGGTAGCGGACGTTGACCGTGCGCTCGACATCGACATCGCCGTCGTCGTCGTCGTCGTCGTCGTCGTCGTCGTCGTCGTCGTCGTCGTCGTCGTCGTCGTCGTAACGCCGCTCCTGCGCCTGATCGTGCAGCGGCTCCGGCCACACGTGCTCCTCGACATCGATCGTGTCGAGCTCCGGGCGGACGACCGCCGCGCGCAGCACGCCCCGTCGCTCCTCGAGCTGATCCGCGTCGACGCGCATCCCGCGCGCAGGTACGAACGCGGCACACGCGGACAGCCCGAACCGAGCGGCGCGGCCGTCGTCGAGATCGATCCACCCCAGTCCATCCGCCGCGTCGAACTCACGGATCGTGCCGAGCATGCGAGACGGTTATACGACGACCGCGTTGCCGACAATGAATCGAACCCAGCCGCCACTGCAGCAATTTGCTGCATGCGATCTGAAACGTCGGCACCCTCATCTCACGTGCCGTTGATATCGTCCGCGAATGAAACGTCTTGGTGGGGCAGGGAGCGTGTTGGTCGTCTGCGCACTCGCGACGCTGGTGCGCGCCGATGAAGAGTCGGACCGTCGGCAGTACATCGACGATATCGAGCGCTTGCTCGGCGGCGTCTATGACGATCTCGGTCGGGTCGCCAGTGATTCGGGCCCGGGCTACGTCGACTACGCCATTCGCAAGGCCGACGACGTCAAGGACAAGGCTGGTCGCCTGTCGAGCGTGAAGGGCAGCGACTCGAAGGCCCAGGAGATGTCCTCCTACTACCCGGGCTACGTCGACAAGTTCAAGGAGTCGGCCCGGTACCTGCGCCTCCTCAAGGAAGGACAACGCGCGCTCGACGAATTGCCGCGCCGCTGCGACGAGGCCACGCGCGAGCTCGTCAGCAAGATGCGCGCGTACACCGATAGCCCCGATCCTCGAGGCGCGGAGGCCGTACCGAAGCTCGCGCGCGAATATGGCCGCATCGGCCGCGACGCGCTCGAACAAGCCGAGCGCAAACGCAACGAGATGTACCAATGGTACGACCGCGCGGACGACTTCTCCGAGAGTAGCGGCAAGTGGAGCGACGTCCGAAGCGCGCTCTACTCGGCGGCGCGCAGTGTCTGGGAGGCGTTCGCTCGGCCCTACGAAACGATCAAGCGCGACGACATCTGTGGAAACCTCGCGAAGGAGGAGCGCAATCCCATCGTCGAGGAGGCGATGAAGAAGCTCTCGGAAGGCAAGCGGTCGATCGAGACGCTGTACGATGCGATGGATCGCCAACTCGGCGAGGCCGCGTCCTTCCTGAACGATCTCGAATCCGACACCTCGGCGTCCGACATCGACAATGCGGAGCGCAAGGCCGGCGAGGTCGAACGCACCCTCGAACAGCTCGATCGCATCCGTGGCCAGGACGGCGAAGCGCGACGGCGGGTCGAGGTCTATCGCAACCTGCTGCGCGGATATCGAGATGCCCTGAAGCACCTGCGCATCCTCAAGCTGGGACAGTTCTCCGCCGATCGCCTGCCGGCCCAGTGCCGCGAGTCCGAGACCAAGCTCGCCGACGCCATCAAGGCGATCACCGGCCGGCGCGACCCCAAGGGCGTGACGGAGCTGCCCGCACTCGCCAGGACCCTCGCCGAGCCCATCAGAACCGCACTCGCGAAGGCTGACGAGCAGAATCGCGCGATGGAGGCGGCGAAGAACGAGGCCTCGCGCTTCGATCCGGGCGAGGGCAAATGGCGCGAGGTCCGCGCGAGCATGAAGGACTCGATCGATGGCATGTCGGACCACTGGCGGCGCGCACTCGAGACGTCACACAAGTCCTGCGACGAGCTCGCGAAAGGCGAGGAGGCGCGCAGCGTGAAGGAGGCGGTCGACCTCCTCAAGCGCGAGCGAGGCTCGGCAGAGGACCGTCTGAAGCGGCAGCTCGACGAAGCGCGCCGGGGGTGGGACGCCATGAAGGCGACCTACCAGCAGATGGAATCGCAGCTCTGGGCGCACATCAACGAGAGCCGCAAGCTCCGGCGCTTCGATGTCGACGAGATGAACGAGCTCATCGTCAAGATGTGTGGCCAGGATCACGAGCGCGATGGCGACGAAGCCGATCGCCTCGCCCAGGACATGGCAGCGAGGATCGTCTCCGCGACGCGTTCGCGAAAGGACGAGTACATCAAGTCCGCCGATGCCGTCGATACAAAACTCAAGCAGGTCTACGGCGCCATGCGCGATCTCCAGGCCGCATTGCAGACCGCAACAGATGCGCTCGCGAAGGAGCCAACGATCGACGCCACCGAGCTGCAGCCACTCCGTACGCTCATCGGCGAGATCGCTACTCTCCGCGACAAGGATCGCGAGAAGTTCTTTGGCGTCGCGGCCGGAGACCGGCAGTCCTACTCCAATACGGCCGACGACAACCTGAAGGGCTCGAACAACCCGCGGATCGAAGCAGCCAAACGCCACGGCCGCGCGAAGCACCGAGAGCTCCAGAGCAGTTTCAGCTGTGATCGGAAGGAATTTGCCGCCGGCGGAGGCTTCGCCGACTGCGTCACGTTCAACGACTGCACCGTCTGGGAATTCAAGCCGAGCAGCTGGACTGTCGACGCCGCCCGCAGCGACGGGCTCGGTTATCGCGACGACGTCAATCGTGCCTTCTCCAAGGCGAATGGCGACGGACAGACGTGGGAGAAGTGCTGGAAGAGTGACGGCCCCACACGCGGTGCCGGCTTCGAGGTAAAGGGATTCACCTATCCGAAGTGTGATTCGCAATGAGTCCGGCGCTCGGACTCGCGATTCACTTCGATCGCCCCCTCGGCGAAGGCGTCGAGCCGATCGAGCACGTCCTCGACACGCAGGTCGGCGGCGCGACCTTGAGAGACCTGCTCACCTCGATGTGGGCGAACCCGCTGAAGCGAGGTGCACGGAGCCGTCCACCGACTTCGTTCAACTGGTCTCGTCTCCGCACCCGGATCACATCCGGCGAGCTCCAGTACGCCAGCGTCGGCGTTCCCGAGCTCGATGTCCGTACCCGCAGCAAGCCCGATCAGATCGCGTTTGGCTTCGACTGCTTTCCTCGCGAGCGCGCCGACGAGATGCCCGCTCGTCGCGTCGGCGACCGCGTCTTGCACTTCCGTTACGAGAGCCTCTTCGCAGTCGGCGCGGGCTGGCTTCACGCGGAGGGCGCCGCGAGCGCGATCATCGACGCCATGGTCCGGTTCGCATCCGAGGTCGCGGCCGGGGGCGGCGTCATCATCGCCGCCGAGCGCTTCGCAACCGTGATGGCGCTCGGAGGTGCGGGCGACGACGGCGACGCAGACATCCGGTGGCGCAGCAGCCGGCTCTACGGCGCCAAATGGGACTGGGGCCCACACGCGCGCGAGCCGGAGTGGGGCACCTTCTTGACGCGCAGGCACGCAGACGCGATCGGAGGCGTCGCGGCCATCCGCTCGGCCGTCGAGCCCCATCGCGTGCTCGAGACGGACAACCTCGTCTTCGTCCAGCTCACGCCGTACGAGGAGGCAACGGCGCCCACCACCGAGGCGAAGCGGCTCGCGCTGTGGCGGTTGATGCAGCCGATCGTCGTCGGACCCGCGAGCTGGGAGCGCCCCGCGACGGATTGAGCCTCGCCGGACCGAGCTCCGTCGTTCTCGCCCATGCACTGTATCGACAGGACCGTGTCTCGGGCCGCGTTGGCTGCATCACGCGGCCGGCGCCGACCGCCGTGGAGAGGTGTCCGACCTGGAGGGCGCGGCTCGAAGTCTCGTCGAGGGAGACGCCGGTTTCGGCAACGGTATACTCGATCCTCGAGACCGCGACGCTGCAAGACATCGAGCCCGCCGCGTACTGCTCGCCGCAGTGCGTGCACCTTGACCGTAAAGAAGTGCTGCTGCCCTGGCACTACTCCGCGCAGCGCTGACGTGCGCTAACCACAATCCGCGCTGCATCGCGATAGATGGGCGCGGCGAGGACTTACGGCGAAGCTGCACGGCATCGACCCTTCTGCGTACCTGCTCGCCGCAGTGCGGGCCGCCGATCGCGGTGAAGCGCTCCTGCCGCGGCAGTACGCCGCGCAGATCTGACGTGCGCTAACCAGGTTTCGCGTTGCGCGCCCCCACGACGGGGCGCGGCGAGGACTGACGGTCATCCGGGCGATTTCGGTCTCGTGTAACGTGCACTGAAATATCGGCGAATTCAAGTTGACCGGCGGAAGTCATGGTGCTACCAATCCTGAATGGCGGGCACGGTCGGGAACCAGCTACGGCTACCAATCAGCGACAGGAAGCCGAAGAAGCCGAAGAAGCCGAACACCCATGGTGGTCGACGTCCGCGGGCAGGCCGCAAGCCGAAGGGGCGCCGGGCCGGCTCGCCGCACAAGGCCCGTCCTACCCTCAAGGCTCGCTTCCCCGTTCACGTCACGCTGCGCGTCCACGCCGACGTCAGCAGCCTCCGCAAGCGGCTCATGTATCGCGCGCTCCGGGAGGCGACGATCGCCGTCGCGATGCGCGAGCTCCACGATCGCGCGGAAGGCGCATTCCGGATCGTTCACATCAGCATCCAGCGCGACCACGTCCACCTGCTCGTGGAGGCAGATCACGAGCGTGCCCTCTCGAACGGCATGCAGCGGTTCCAGATCTCTGCGGCAAAGCACATGAATGCTGCGATCTCGGTTCGCCGAACCGAGCGTCGTCGCGGCAGTGTCTTCCCCGATCGGTTTCACCAGGAGATCATCGAGACGCCGCGTCAGGCGCGCCACGCGCTGAGCTACGTGCTTAACAACTGGCGCAAGCATCGCGAGGACGGCGCTGCTGTCGCGCGCGCCTGGAATGTCGACCCGTTCTCGACGGGCATCTCGTTCGATGGCTGGAAGCAGCGCGAGGACGCCGACGTGTGGTGGAAGCCTCGCGAAGGCTACGATCCGCTGGTCGTGTACCTACCGAGGACCTGGCTCTTGCGAGTTGGCTGGCGCAAGCACGGCGCCATCTCGTGGACCGAGGTCCCGGGCGCCAGGCGCCGTTCTGTCGCGACGCCGCGCGCGCCGCAGTCGCCAAGCGCGCGCTCTTGAAGCGGAGCGTTACGCAGTTCCAGGAATGATTGTTGCCGACCCGAGGTTTCTCGATCTCGCTGGACGGGACTTCAGGCTGCAGAGCACGAGCCCGGCAGTGGATGCTGCGGTTGTGGGATCGATTGTTCCTGCAACCGACATTCTTGGTATCGCTCGCCCGCAAGGAGTTGCGTCGGACCTCGGCGCGTACGAGTTCAGGCCGTAGGCCGAAAGCGAATCGAGCCCGATCGCCCGGGCTCGTTCAGTCACGAAGCGTCCCTGTCTAGAACGGACCCTGGTTCGTGTAGCAGAACTTCGCGGCGGTCGCCGGGAACATGTAGCCGGTCGCCATGCACATCTCGTCGACCTGCGCGCTCGGGCCATCCTCGATCGGCATCGTGTTCGGTCCGACGTTGTCGTACCGGCACGTGTACGTCAGCTTGTTCGACGCGAAGGTGTAGAACGGCGTCGTGTCCCACGTCTTGGCGCCGGGGTGCTCCCATGCATCCGCGCCCTCGCTATGGAACACCATGTTCTGACCGTCCTTGATCTCGGTCATGACGGACTGCTTGTGCGAGTGCGTCGACACCGTCCAGAACTTCACGTTCTGGGGGACGTTGCACGTCTCGGTCTCCTCGACGCCGGCCGTGTCCTTGGGAATGTTGATGTTGGCGTTGTACGTGATGTACGCGGCCGTCGGCGTGTACTGCGTACCCTCGTCGTATGCGTACGCGTTGAGGGTGACGTGCGCGGTGATCGGATCGTCGGTCGAGTTCAGGTAGTGCATCTGGAAGTACGCCTTCTGATGCGGCTGGACTTCCATGCCGAGCGGCTTGCCAGTGCCATCGTCGGCGGGCATCGGCAGCTCGCCGTGCGGCGTCTGTGCCGCATAGACCCAGATCGGGACGCTCAGCGCGCCGCCACCGCCGCAGTCGCCGCTCGGATCGAGCGTGCCGTCCGCGGGCTGGCCGGAGGTGCCGTTGAACATGATCATGTGGTGGCTGCCCTCGGTCATGTCCGAGGTCCACTTCTTGATCACGAGCTTCGAGTCATTCGGCGTCGTGAAGTAGTAGCAGTACGTCACTTCCTCGCCGGGGGCGATGGTCACGTCCTTGCTCTGGATCGAGAACGCCGCGTTCGGATCGACGCCGCTACCAGACCCGCTGCCGGATCCACTACCGCTGCCGCTCCCCATCCCATCGTCATCGCCCATCGGTTCAGTGCCGCACGCGGCCACGGCGGCAAGCATCACGAAAGCAATAGAAAGCGAGCTGCGCATCGATAACCCCCTCAGGCTGGAGGCGAGGGTATCAACGCCGGTGGGCGTGTCCACTGGTTTTATTGAACAGAAGTTCCGTTTCGCGGTTGCTTCGACTGACAGGCTCTGATGCCAGCGTGCTGCGGCACACGTACACTGCAGACCCCATGAGCAGTTTCGACGTCGACTTCTTCGTGATCGGCGGCGGCTCCGGAGGTGTCCGGGCTGCCCGTATTGCCGCCGAGCATGGGGCTCGCGTCGCGATTGCCGAGTCGAGTCGCTGGGGTGGAACGTGCGTGGTTCGCGGGTGCGTGCCCAAGAAGCTGATGGTGTACGCGAGCGAGGTCAGCCGGAGCCTCGATGACGCGCGTCGCCAAGGTTGGACCATTCCCGAGGCGAGCTTCGACTGGGCGTCATTTATCGCGGCCAAGGACATCGAGATCACGCGGCTGTCGAGTGCGTACCTGACCCGGTTGCAGAAGGCGGGCGTCCGCGTGATCGAGGGCAGGGCGGTGCTCGCGGATCCGCACACGATCGAGGTGAACGGCGAGCGCGTGACAGCGGCAAACGTGCTCGTCGCGACCGGCGGCAAGGCGCTCTTGCCCTCGGTGGGGCGCTACATCACGTCGGACGAGGCGTTTCATCTGCCGGAGCTGCCGCGACGGATCGCGATCCTCGGCTCCGGGTACATCGGGCTCGAGTTCGCGCACATCTTCGCGGGCTTTGGGGCGCAGGTGACGGTCGTGCGGCGCGGCGACCACGTGTTGCGCGGCTTCGATCCCGACGTCGCGCTCGAGGCGGAGCGCAACCTGGCAGCGCACGGGATCACGCTCGTGCAGGGATTGTCCGTCGAGGGCATCGAGCACGACCTCGCGATGGCGGCGATCGGGCGCGTGCCGAACAGCGCGGAGATGGGACTGGCGGAGGCCGGCGTGATGGTCGACGGCGTCGGCGCGGTGATCGTCGACGAGTTTTCGCGCACGAGCCTGCCGCACGTTCACGCGGTCGGTGACGTCACGAACCGCGTGCAGCTGACGCCGATCGCGATCCGCGAGGGCCACGCGGTCGCGGACACGCTGTTCGGCAAGCTGCCGACGCCGATCAAGTACGACCTGATCCCGACCGCGGTGTTCGCGCAGCCGGCGGTCGCCGCGGTCGGTCTGACGGAGCCGGCGGCACGCGCGGCGGGCTTCGAGGTGCAGATCTTCCGCGCGCGGTTCCGGCCGATGCGCTACGCGCTGTCGGGCCGCGACGAGTTCGTGCTGATCAAGCTCGTCGTGTGTCGGTTGACCGACCGCGTGCTCGGCGTGCACATGGTCGGTACGGATGCGCCCGAGATCGTGCAGACGGCGGCGATCGCGATGACGATGGGCGCGACGAAGATGGACTTCGATCGCACGTTCGCGCTGCATCCGACGACGGCCGAGGAGCTCGTGCTCCTGCGCGGCTAGGGCTGGGCGCCTTCGTTGATCCAGCGGCGGATCGAGTCGATCATCTCGCCGCACAGGCGCGGCTGGTTCCACGGCATGTAGCCCTCGAGCTCGGGGCCGGGCTCGCCGCCGATCTGGACCATCAGCATGCTCTGCGCCGACGCGCCGGCGACGACGCGCTTCCAGCTGGAGTTGTAGGTCGAGGTCACGCCGACGAGCGCGGTGCGCGCCGTCACGGCGGAGAGGTTCATGCCGGCGGCGGGATTGCTGCCGCTGTGGCAGCCCTCGGTGCAGTGCACGTCGAAGACGTTGGCCTGGATCCACGCGAGGTCGGAGTGGAAGACGGCGTCCTCGCACGGCGTGAGGTTCGCGCCGTCGTCGGGGACGCGGCCGTCGTTCGGCGGCGACGTCATCGGACCGTCGACACCGGCGTCGACGGAGGTGGGATCCTGGTCTTGCGAAGTCCTCACGTCGGTGCCGCACGCGGCGGCAGCGAGCGCAATTCCGAGTACCAAACGCATGGCAGTGCACTCAGCAAGGCTCGCACCAGTGACGTGCGCCGGGCATCCTCGGTAGTTATGCGAGGTCACCTCGCGCATCGCTCGCCGCGGCGCGCTCCCACGCACGCCGCGCGATGGAACGGACTTTTCGTGAACGTCCGGTACGCGATGAGCCCGACGACCGAGCAGGTGCGCGTCGATGTCGGCCCGTCCGGCGTGAACAGATCGCTCGCGCCGCTCCGGTTCGGCGCACTTTGGTCGGCCGGCGCGATACGTTTGCGTGATGTCCGACGACGGTTCCGGTAAGCCACCGCAGGCACCCTGGCCCCACGTTCCGCCGCCACAGCAGCCCGCGCAGCATCCCCAGCATCCGCAGCATCCGCAGCACGCAGGCTACGCACCGCCGCAGCACGGCTATCCGCAGCCGCAGTACGGCTACGGCGCACCGCAGATGCCGCCGCCGCAGCAGCAGCAATACGGCTACGGCGCGCCGCAGATGCCGCCGCCGCCGGCGCGAGCGCCTGCCGCGTCGCCGGGCGAGACGAGCATGTTCAAGCGATCACTCGGCCGCGCGTTCAGGCTTCGCATCGAGCCGTACGAGGTGAAGCCGTCGGAGCGCGAGGCACTGGCCGCGGCGAAGATCCACGATCCGTACCTGCAGGCATTCCTCGCCTGGCGTCGTTCGCTGCTGTTCCTCGTCGCGTTCGCGCTGTTGCCGCTGACCGCGCTCCGCATGCACGACGCGCTGTCGGACGATCTTCCCGACCAGCTGAAGTTCATCGTCCTCGTGCCCGCGGGCGCCGAGGCACTGCTCTGCCTCGTGTGCTGGTACCAGCTCAAGAACTGGACGCGCTGGCGCAAGCAGCGGCGCGCGCTCGCATGGGCGTGGGGCATCTTCATGATCGCGCCATTTCTCGTGTTCTTCGTCCCCGTCGACGCGCTGATCGCCGACTTCGTGCGCGATCAGGTCGGTGCCGCCGCCGGTGGTACCGCGGATGCGTGGGGCGCCGAGGGCGGCGACGTCGCCGCCAATGCCGCGGCGGCGGCGGGCATCGTCACCGCGCTCAAGGTCTCGATCTCGATCTACGCGCTGCTGACGCTCGCGCCGAAGGCGGTGTCGCTGCTCGCCGGTACGATCCGCGCGGGCCTCGTCACGAAGATGCTGTTTCCGGGCACGTCGGGACCGGGCTGGATCGTTGTCCTCGCGACGCCGCTGTACACGCTGTTCGTGTTCACGCTGCTGATCGTGCCGTACCAGATCACGGGGAGCGGTTGGTATGCCGGCGCGATGATCGGCCTCGCCGTCGCCCAGATCTCGATCGGCCGCGCCGGATATTCGCTGACGAAGCCGACGACGCACGACGAGGCGGTCAAGCGCGTCGCGAAGGCGCGAGGCGTGTACCTGATCTCGATCCTCGCGTTCGCGGGGTGCTTGCTCGTCGCGCTCGGCTCGCTCGCGGGCCAGCTCGAAGCGACGACGATCGCGACGACGGTGCTGTCGTTCGAGGCGAACGTGCTGATCCTGACGCTGATCGGCAGCGATCTCGTCGTCGCGGGACTCGATCGCGCGCGCGGCCAGTCCGAGGGGGCGCGGCACCTCGTCGACGAGTCTCACCGCAAGCTCGCCGCGTTCGCGAACGAGACGTAGGACAGGAGCGTCAGGACAGCCGGTCGCGGTAGTCGTGGTAGCCGAACCGCTTGTGGACGGTGATCCGCTTCGTCGCCGGATCGTGCGTCGCGATCGACGGCAGGCGCACGCCGTTGAACGTCGACGTCTTCACCATCGTGTAGTGCGCCATGTCGAGGAAGACGAGCTTGTCGCCGATCTGGAGCGGGCGATCGAAGCTGTAGTCGCCGATCACGTCGCCGGCGAGGCAGGTCATGCCGCCGAGCCGGTAGGTGTGCGGCTTCGCGCCCGGGTCGCCGGCGCCGACGATCACGGGGCGATACGGCATCTCGAGCACGTCGGGCATGTGGGCGGTCGCCGACGTGTCGAGGATCGCGATGCCCATGCCGTTCACGAACGTGTCCATCACCGTCGAGACGAGCACGCCCGTACCGAGCGCGACGGCCTCGCCCGGCTCGAGATAGACGGGGATGTTGTTCCAGCGCGCGCGGAACTCGGTGATCACGCGGACGAGCCGCTCGATGTCATAGTCGGGTCGCGTGATGTGGTGACCGCCGCCGAAGTTGACCCACTTCATTCGCGGGATGAGCTCGCCGAACTTCTGCTCGAATGCGGCGACCGCGCGCTCGAGCGCATCGCTGTTCGTCTGGCAGAGCGTGTGGAAGTGCAGGCCGTCGATACCGTCGAGGTCGGCGGCCGAGAGGTTCACGCGCGTCGTGCCGAGGCGGCTGCACGCGCCCGCCGGATCGTACAGCGCGACCTCGACCTCCTGATGCTCGTGGTTCACGCGCAATCCCGCGCTGATCCCGCGCGCCTGGATGATCGTCTTGTGCTGGCGCCACTGATTGGGCGAGTTGAGGACGATGTGATCGGCGAGCGTGACGAGCTCGCTCATCTCGGCATCCGAATACGCCGGTGCGTACGCGTGCACCTGGCCGCCGAGCTCCTCGCGCGCGAGTCGCGCCTCGGCGATCGAGCTCGAGGTCGCGCCGGCGAGGTACTTCCTCACGAGGCCGAACGTCGACCACTGCGCGAAGCCCTTGAGCGCGAGCAGGATCGTGCAACCGGTGCGCTGCTGGACGCTCGCGAGCGTCTGGAGATTCTTCTCGAGCGCGCCGAGGTCCGTGATGAAGCACGGCGTCTCGACGGTGGAGATGTCGATCGCGCGGGCGACGTCCTCGCCCAGGCTGGCTCCCTTACTCATCGCTCTTCGACATGCCAGGGCAGGCCGCGCTTGGCAACGTCGGCCAGGAACGGATCGGGATCGAGCTGCTCCATGTTGAACACGCCGGTGCCCTTCCACTTGCCGGTGACCATCATCACCGCGCCGGTGACGGCGGGAACGCCGGTCGTGTACGAGATCGCCTGGGCGCGCACTTCCCTGTACGTCTCCGCGTGGTCGCAGATGTTGTAGATGAGGTAGCGCTTCTTCTCGCCGTTCTTGATGCCCTCGCAGAGGCAGCCGATCGAGGTCTTGCCGGAGTAGCCGTTCGCGAGCGACGCCGGGTCGGGCAGCAGCGCGCGGAGGAACTTGATCGGGACGATCTTCTTGCCCTCGAAGTCGACCTCGTCGATGCGGGTCATGCCGACGTTGCCGAGCACCTCGAGGTGCTTCAGGTACGCCTCGCCAAACGTCATCCAGAACCGGATGCGCTTCAGGCCCTTCAGGTTCTTCGCGAGCGACTCGAGCTCCTCGTGATAGAGGAGGAAGCTCTTCTTCTCGCCGACGCCCGGGTAGTCGAAGATCCGCGACACGCTGAGCGGGTCGGTCTCCTTCCACTCGCCGTTCTCCCAGTAGCGGCCGCGCGCGGTGATCTCGCGGATGTTGATCTCGGGATTGAAGTTCGTCGCGAACGCCTTGCCGTGCGAGCCCGCATTGCAGTCGACGATGTCGACGTAGTGGACCTCGTCGAGCAGGTGCTTCTGGACGTACGCGCAGAACACGTTCGTCCCGCCCGGGTCGAAGCCCGAGCCGAGCAGCGCCATCCGGCCGGCGCTCTTGAATCGATCCTGGTACGCCCACTGCCACTTGTATTCGAACTTCGCGACGTCGGGCGGCTCGTAGTTCGCGGTGTCGAGGTAGTCGACGCCGGCCTCGAGGCACGCGTCCATGATGTGGAGGTCCTGGTACGGCAGCGCGACGTTGATGACGACCTGCGGCTTGTAGTCCTTCAGCAGCTTCGTGAGCTGCGGGACGTCGTCGGCGTCGACCTGCGCGGTGCGGATCTTGCGGCCGTGCATCTGCTCGACCTCGGCGGCGATCGCCTCGACCTTCGACAGCGTGCGGCTGGCGAGCATGACATCGGAGAAGTGCTGCTTCTCCATCGCGGCTTTGTGGGCGACCACGCCGCCAACGCCACCGGCTCCGATGATGAGGACCTTCGACATGGCCCTCTTATAGCCTCAGTCCCCCTGGATGTCGTCGGCCGGAGCCACGGGAGCGAGATCGCGCCGCACCGCCTTGGTCAGGCGGCGCGCGAACCGGCGCGGCTTGCGGCGATACGCCTCGCGGCCGGCCTTGCGCGAGTCCTTCATCAGATCGTCGACCTGGCCGCTGATCGAGTCGACCAGGCGAGCGAGCGCGTCCGGAGCCACACTGGTGCCGTGCGTCTTGACGAAGTCGCGCATCATGATGAGGTCGACCGCCGGACCCTGCGTGTCGGTCACACCCTCGATCTCGCGCTGGATCTCGCCGACGCGCAGGCCCGCGTAGTCCTCGAGCAGCTCGAGCTGGTACGCGAGCTCCTTGCTGCGGCGGCGCCAGCGATGGAACGAGCGCTTGCTCTTCTTCGCCGCCTTGCGCGCGACGCGTGCCTCGGCGTAGACGCCGCGGATCCCGCGCTCGACGACCTCCCACGGGAGCGTCTGCGGCAGCGCCGCCTCGAGTGCCTCGACCTGGGCCGCGGTGCGGGCGGCGCCCTCGGCGAGCAGCTGCTTGATCTCGGCGATCGGCGGGATCGCGTCGCGCGCGGCGTCGACGATCGCGGTCGCGGTGTCTCGCTCGATCTCGCCGAGCGACATCAGGTTGATCGCGTCGGGCGCGACCGCGTGATCGCGTGCCGTGCTCACCGAGCGGCGTGCCTCCTGCAGCGCGCGGCCGACGGCACGGCGCTCGCTCTTCGGCAGCGCAGCCGCGACGAGCTTCAGGATCGCGCGCGCGCGGCGAAGTGCCTTGCGGTAGTCGTGCACCGCGGTCGACGCGTTCTTGTCGACGCTGCCCGCGGCCTCGCGCGCCGCGTCGGCTGCGCCCTGGAACTCGGCGACGAGGACGCGCCGCAGCTCCACCTCGTCGTCGATCACCGACAGCTTGCTCCCGATCGGCCCGAGCTTGTCGTGCTCGCGAAACGGAAGCGATTCCACCTTGGGACCATCCGAGGATGTCGTCGTCGCCATCAGATTTCGACGATACACCGCAGCGTCCGGATTACCGATCGTGAGTCGGGATTCGGTATCGTGCCGTGGCGATGCCCAAGTCGATCCTGTTCGAGCCCGTCGACAATCCGTACCTCGTGCCGTTCGACGGCTCCTTCAAGCTCTCGAAGATGCGCACCGAGGCGGAGAACAAGCCGGCGAAGAAGGACAACGTCCGTGCGCTCGAGGAGCACGTCGCGAAGCTCGAGAGGCAGCAGCGCGTGCTCTACGCGCAGGACCGCTACTCCGTCGTGCTCATCTTCCAGGCGCTCGACGCCGCCGGCAAGGACGGCACGATCCGCGCGGTGATGAGCGGCGTGAACCCGCAGGGCTGCCAGGTCTACGCGTTCAAGCAGCCGACCTCGCTCGAGCTCGATCACGACTTCTTGTGGCGCGTGCAGTGCGCGCTGCCCGAGCGCGGCCGCATCGGCATCTTCAACCGCAGCCACTACGAGGAGGTCCTCGTCGTGCGCGTCCACCCGGAGTATCTCGACAACGAGCGGTTGCCGCGCGTCCCGAAGAACCTCGACGATCTGTGGGAGGAGCGGTTCGACTCGATCAACGAGGCCGAGAAGCACTGGGCGCGCAACGGTGCCGTCGTGCTCAAGTTCTTCCTCCACGTCTCGCAGCGCGAGCAGCACAAGCGGTTCCTCGAGCGCATCGACGATCCGGATCACAACTGGAAGTTCAGCCCGACCGACATCGAGGAGAGCGCGCACTACGATGACTACATGCACGCGTATCAGGAGGCGCTGGACGCGACGAGCAAGCCGTGGGCACCGTGGTACTGCATCCCCGCCGACAGCAAGAGCTACATGCGCCGCGTCGTCGCCGAGACCGTCACCAGCACGCTGGCGCAGTTGCCGCTCGAGTACCCGACGGTCTCCGCCGAGATCAAGGCGAAGATGGCCGGCGCCCGGACGATGCTCGAGGCCGAGATGCGCGAGAAGGACTGATCAGCGGGTCACAGCGACTTCAGGTACTCGGTCAGATCCTCCTGGTCCGCGGCCGACAGCCCGAGCCCCAGCCTCTCGTTGTAACGGCTGACCACGTCCGCGAGCGTCGGCGCCGAGCCGTCGTGCAAGTACGGCGGGTGCGTCCACAGGCCGCGCAGCGGCGAGGTGCGCCACATCCTCGATGCAGATCGCTGCACGTAGGTCGTGTCGTCGGCGACCGTCGCATCGGCGGGGTGCAGCGTCTTGTTGGCATCCGTGAACGCGGGGCCATCGTGGCAGCCGGCGCAACCCGCCGAGCCGCGGAACAGCGCCTCGCCTCGTTGTGCGGCGGTCGCATCGAACGACGTCACGAGGTCGTGCGCGGTCGCGAAGTCCTGCAGGCCCTCGTTGCCACTCAGGAGACTCAGTGCCGGAGCAGCGAGCGACATCTGGTAGGCCTGGAGTGCCGGCAGGTAGTTGCTGACGCAGTCGACCCGGTTATCGCTCCCGGTGATGTTGTTCGCGCCCACCGTGATCGTGGTGCCGTCTCGCCCGCCGGCGGGCGACATCGGGGCGAGCGCGATGCTCGCCGCGCAGTCCGCGCCGCTGCCGCGCTGATCGCGGTCGATCGGCCTGCCCTCGTTCATCAGGGAGTCGGGCAGTCGCGGATCCATGAACACGCCCTGACCGCCCATCTGGGTGACGCCGACATAGCGGTTCCAGTACGCCAGCTCCGCGCCATCGCCCGTGAAGATGATGCTGTGGATGTCGTCGAGCCCGAATGCGGGCGGGATGACCGGCGCCGGATCGCTCTTGCCGTCGATGTTGAAGCGCGGATCGTACTTACCGGGACCCCAGGAGTTGTAGATGGCCGCGTTCGCGCTGCCCGCGACGGCGGGGGAGAGCGCGATGATCGCGCCGGGGTTCAGGTCGCGGTTGGCCCAGCCGTCCAGGCGGTGGCCGATGCCTCGCGGGAGATCGGAGCTCGCCGCGTGCGCCGCGTTGTCGACGGTCGAGTGGCACAGCGCGCACGTGGTGCCGACGCGATCCAGGTGGAGCTTGCCGTCTTCACCTCTCGTGACCGTGCCCTTGATCCCGACCACGGCGTTGAGCTCGATCAATGCGAGCGTGGTCTGCGGATCGTCGAGCGGGATGCTGCCGTCGAGGACGCCGTCGACCACCGCGGGCGGCAGCGCATCCATGTCGACCTTGAGGCCGACGGCCAGCGCGGTCGCTGGATCGACGGCAGTCTCGATCACCGTGTTGATCTTCAGCGTATCGGTCCACTGCTGTTCGTCACCGAAGGTCCAGTAGCGGAAGACGAACTGGCCTTGCTGCATCATCTCGGCGCCGGCCGCGCCTGCTGTCGCCGGGCCGACCATCTCGCCGTTGACGCCGCCGCCGCGTGCGCCGGCATGATTGTCCTCTTCATCATCGCCGCACGCGCTCGAGACCAGGCCGCTGCTCGCAACGGCGAGCGCCAGCACAGCGGTCCGCACTGCCTCGACACTGTTGGATGTCTTCACGTGTCTTTGCCTCACATGGTTCAAACCGCCAGCGGGCTTTGCATTTACGTATCCAGCTGGCGGCCGACCTGTCGTCGCGTCGTTAGGTCGGGAGCAGCGCGGCGCGGACCATAAATGTCCTGCGCGCCCTCGCACCTCGGGCGCGTCCGCCCTCGCGACGACACGCGGCGGCGTTTTCGTAGTCGGCTACGAATCGTGCGGGCTAATGGCCGCCGGCCGCGAAGTCGACGCCCTGCTTCTTCCCGGCCTCGCCACTGCGGATCAGCATGATGCGCAGGATGATCGGCGCGACGCACTCGTTGAAGCCGACCACGCCGAACAGGATCACCGCCGCCGTGTCGCCGGCTTCCTGATCGAAGCCGAACTGAGGCAGCGTGTTCTTCAGCACGAGCGCGAGCGCGAGCGCGAGGCCGGCCTGCGGCACGAGGCCGAACCAGGCGTACTTCGAGATCACCGGCTCGGCGCCGCTCATCTTGCAGGCGATCTTGGCACCGGTGAAGAAGCTGCCCGCTCGCACGACCGCGATGATGGCAACCGGCAGCAGCGATGCGAACAGCGTGTTGACGTCGAGCTTGCTGCCGGCGAGCGCGAAGAACACGAGGAACACCGGCAGCTGCGCCGCCTGGAAGTCGTGCATCATCTTCGTCGAGTCGGCGCGCGAGAAGTTGCGGAGCCAGATGCCGGCCGCGAGCATGACGATCAAAGGATCGAGGTGCATGCGCACGCCGATCTCGGCGACGATCACGTTGACGAGGAGCGTGAACATCGACGCTCCCTTCTTCACCGAGAGCAGGAACTGTCCGATCAGCATGCCGAGCAGCACGCCGAACACCATCGAGCCGAGCAGCTCCCACACGACCGAGATCGCGGTGCCGGCGACATCGACCTGACCGCCGATCACCGCGCCGGTGATCGCGAGCACGATCGAGAACAGGGTGATGACGGTGAGGTCGGCGACGACGACCGAGGCCAGCATCGTCCGGCTGAGCGGACCCTCGGCGCGCGTCTCGGCGAGCATCGCCATCACGACGGCCGGCGACTGCGCGGACAGCGCGACACCGATCGCGAAGCACACGGCGATGCTCTGCTGGGTGTCGAGCTTGTCGAAGATCGCCGGGAACATCGGGCGCATGAAGAACAGCGCGCCGGCGATCATGAACATCGAGCCGACCACCGCGAACAGCGTGATGCCGCGCAGGGTCTTCAGGATCGGCTTGATCTTCTTGATCTCCAGCTCGGAGCCGGCCTCGAGCGCGAGGATCGCGGTCGCCGTCGAGCTGACGACCTTGAGCGACACGCCCATGTCCTTCGTCACGAACTCGAGCACGTACGGGCCGGCGATCACACCGGCGGCGAGGTAGCCGGTCAGCTTCGGCAGACCGAGACGGTTGAAGATCTTGCCGGTGAAGAACGACGCGAGAAGCAAGAACCCGAACCCGAGCTCGGTGCCGGCGAGCGCGGTGTCGGTCGTGAAGCTGCGCGCGGCCTGCATCATGCCGCCGATCGCGAGGAGCAGGAGGAGCGGGATCATCTAGGTCTTGCCTCCATGCTTCTCGACCGGCTCGTCGCGATAGATCGGACCGTCGGGGGCCTCGCGCTCGTCGAGGTCGTCGAGCTCGTCGACCGGCGCGTCGCGCTCGAGCTCGTCGAGCGGGGACTGCGCGGGCGCATCCGGGATGGTGGTGCGCGTGACGAGGAACTCGGTCAACAGGGAGCCGCCGATCACCGCCGTGACGATCCACGCGAGACCGGCGTCCTGGTAGAGGCTCTGCACGGACACGACGAGCGCGATCGAGAGGCCCGACAGCGGCGTCACCCAGTTGCGCTGATCGGCGAAGTTGCTCGGCAGGAACTGGCCGACAGCGGTCTTCGCGGCCATCACGCCGCTCCACTTGCCCATCACGCGACCGGCGACGAACAGCGGGATGAGCGCCCAGCCGCGCCAGTCGGTGACGTCCCACAGCGCGCCGGCGACCATCAAGAACAGCAGGTGGACGGGTCGCTCGAGGTGGTGGAGGATCTTGAACACGCTCTGGCGCTGGTCGTTCGGGAAGTTCGTGACGAGCACGCCGGCGATGAAGCAGATCGCGATCGGCGACAGCCGCAGATAGCCGGCGAGGCCCGATGCGAACGCGATGCTGCCGAGCACGATCGCGAGGAACTCGACGTTCGAGGTCGGCACGCGGATCATCGCGAAGATCAACACGCCGATCGCGACGCCGAGACCGAGCGACACGAACACCCACGCGGTGTCGGGCAGCTGCCACGTGCCGAGCGCGGCGTCGTCGCGGAAGTACGCGGTGATGAACAGAAGGCCGATCACGCCGACCATCTCGTCGAGCTGGCCGAGCAAGACGTCGACGCCACGTCCTTCGTGCCACGTCCGGTTCGCGAACCCGCGGAACTTGCGCGGCGCGGTCATCGCGGCGGCGGTGCCGAGCAGGATCATGTCGCGCCACGTCGCCGGATCCTGGATGTCCATGCCGAACGCGATCATGAGTGCGCCGCAGCCGGCGGCCGTGATGCCGAACGGGCCGAGCGCCTCGACGAGGATCAGGTACGCGGTACCCTTCGGCACGCGATCGAGCACGCGGATGTCGAGCTGGGCACCGATGATGAAACCAAGCCAGCCAAGACCGAAGTGAAGGATCGGTCTCAGCCGGTTGATCACGTCGGTGTTGAGGATGCCGATGTCGGGATGGCTCGCGAGCGCACCGAGCGCGACGAACGGAAAGCCCGCGGTGATGACACCGCCGATGCCGAGCCGCTCCTGCAGGCGCACGATCTTGCGGTGACCGCCGATGTACGCGAGCGCCATCAGCGCGCACAGGCCACCGATCACCTTGATCGCGAACCACGTGTTGTTCTTCGTCGCCTCGGTGCCGTCCGGCGCCGGTTCGGCGACCTGAGGCGCTGCCTGCTGCTGCGACGGCAGTGGGACCGGCAGCGCGATCGGCGCCGGCAGCGCGCGCTGCTGCTGGCTCCCGTTGCTCGTCGGCAGGTTGATCGGCGCCGGCAACCTCGGCTGCGCGACCACAGGTGTCGCGAACGCCGCGACGATCAGCATCGCGAACACGACGGCGTGCGTGCGCAGCGTCATTCTTCACCTGCGAGACGATCGACGGCCTTGCTGAACGCAGGATCCGACGAGCACGTGCTCATCGTCGGCCCGTCTGCGATCGCCTTCGCGTTGGCGTCGTTCTCGACCTCGTACTTCTTCATCTCCTGGCGCATCGCGACGACCTTCTGGTGCCCGGCGCGCATCAGGCGCTGGTTCGCGACGATCACGTCGGCGTAGGACTCGGCGAGCGCGTTCATGCGTGACGTCGCCGCCGTGCAGTCGGTGCCTGCTTCGGCGAACGCGCGCGCCCAGTCGGCGTAGAGCTTCGACGCGCGCTCGGCGAGCCTCGGCAGATCCTCGTCGAGCGGCACCGGCTCCGCGGGCGCGGCGTCGGGTGCCGCGACGGTGCGCGGCGCAGGCGTCGTCGTCGCCGAGGTACTCGGCTGGCCGCAGCCGATCGCGAAGATCGCGAGCAAGGCCCACCGCATGGGCCGTATCGTCGCACGGGTTCAGGTATCGAAATCCAGAGCCTCGCTGCGAAAACGTCCGTGCGCTACAGGTGAGATGTCACCGTTCAGCAGGCGAGATCCGAAACTGTCTCGCGCTCGTCGACAATGCCAAACCGCCCGCGCTCGTCCTTCGCCAGGGTGCCGATCGCGACGATGGGATCGTGTGTGAAGAACAGCCGGCCTCGCTGCTCGAGCAGCTCGCCGAGAAGCGAGGCCTTCTCGTCGATCAGCATCTCGGGATACCGGTCGTAGCCCATCGTGATCGGCAGGTGCACCCAGGCCTTGCCCGGGATGAGGTCGGCGCAGAACACGACCGGACCGTCGGGCATCGCGATCTCGGTCAGCAGCAACCCGGGCGTGTGGCCCGAGCTACGGTGGAAGCGATAGCCCTCGCCGAGCGCCGCCGACGTATCGCCGGTCGCGAGCTCGAGCCGGCCGGTCGCCTCGATCATCTCGGTGAGGCCGGGGATGAACGACGCGCGATCGCGGGCGTGCGGCTGGATCGCCCGCTGCCACGCCTCGGCGCCGACCACGTACGTCGCGTTCGGGAACACGAGCGACGGTGCCGTGCCCTCGCGCCAGGCCGACAGGACGCCGCCGGCGTGGTCGAAATGCAGATGCGACAGGACGATGACGTCGACCTGTTCCGGTGTGATGCCGATCGCCTTCAGCGACTCCAGCAGGACGTGTCGGTCCTCGACCACACCGAATCTCTCGCGCATCGCCGGCTCGAAGAACGCCCCGATTCCGGCCTCGACGAGCACGATCCGACCGCCATCCCGGACGACGATGCAGCGGCAGGCGAGCGGGATCCGGTTCCGGTCGTCGGGCGGAATCCACTTCTCCCACATGGCCTTGGGCGCGTTGCCGAACATCGCGCCGCCATCGAGGCGCTGACTGTTTCCCAGGACCGAGGTCAGGGTTCGCACGATGCGTTCGTACCACGGCGCGTTCGGGGTCGTACGAGCGCGCCGGATGGAGTCTGTTGTCCCCAGCCGAGGGACAAATTTTGACATCTTCTCGCGGGTCTACGCCGGCGTTATCGTCGGTGGTGATGAGGGCTATCGCATTCGCGTGCGCGATCTGTTTGGCGGTGATCGGCTGCGGTTCGTCGGGTGATCATCCAGATGATTCGACCGCGACGCTGTCGATCGATCCACCGGCGACCGAGCTCCTGATCGAGAACGGCGTGTTTCCGACCGCGGACTTCACCGCGACGCTGACGTATCCGAACGGCGACACGCGCGACGCGACGAACGAGGTGCGGTTCTCCGTCGACATCGGCTACGGCGCGTTCACCGCGAACACGCTGACGATGACGTCCGCCGGCAAGACGCAGGTGTTCGCGACGTTCCTCGACAAGTCCGCCAACGCGCAGGTCATCGCACGACTCAAGAACACGCGCGTCGATCCGAACGCGCCGCAGGGCGCGGCCGACTGGTTCGCGAACAACCCCGAGGATCCGGCGCGCGCGCCGACGATCGTGTATCCGCCCGCCGACGTCGTGATGCCGCGCAACCTCGGCGACTTCGAGGTGCACTGGATCGACGCGTCGGCCAACGACGTGTTCGAGGTCTCCCTGAAGACCGAGTTCGCCGACGTCCGCGTGATCGTGCCGGGCAACAACGGCGTGATCGCGAACAGCACGTGGATGGCGTTCCTCGCCCAGGAGTGGCTCGAGGCGGTCAGCTACGAGCCGTCGGTGCAGTTCCAGGTGCGCGGCGTCAATTCGGCGAACCCGACGGTCATCGGCTCGACGCAGCCGCAGCTCGTGAAGCTGTCGAACGAGCAGATGCTCGGCGGCCTGTACTACTGGGCGGCGACCGCGGCGAACAACGCGCCGTACGGCATCTTCCGCCATGACATGAGCCACCCCGGCCAGCCGGCCGAGCAGTTCTACACGACGGCGCAGACCGGCGGTCGCTGCGTCGCGTGCCACGTGCTGTCGCGCGACGGCACGAAGATGGCGATCACGTACGACGGTGGCGGCCAGAAGGGAACGATGGTCGACGTCGCGTCGAAGATGCCGCAGGCCGATACGCGCACGTGGAACTTCGGCACGTTCACGCCGGACGGCCAGAACTTCCTCGCCGTGTCCGCCGGGACGCTGTACGTCCTCGACTACGCGACGCAGGCGACGGTCGCGACGATGACGGCGTCGGGCACGGTGACACACCCCGACCTGTCGCCCGATGGCACCAAGCTCGTCTACGTGCAGCGTAGTGGCGGTGGCGACTGGTCGTTCTTCGGCGGCAAGATCATCATGCGCGACTACGACGCCGCGATGCACACGTTCGGCCCCGAGCAGACGGTCATCGCCGACACGTCGAACAACTACTACCCGTCGTTCTCGCCGGACGGGAAGTGGATCCTGTTCAACCGCGCACCGAACGATCCGAACACGCAAGGTGCATACGACAACCCGTACGCGTCGCTGTGGGTGGCGAAGGCCGAACCGAACGCGCTCGCGATCGAGCTCGTCAAGGCCAACTCGGGGCTCGCCCTGACGAACTCGTGGGGGCGCTGGGCACCGTTCGCGCAGACCGTCGGCGCGGCGAACGATCCGATGTTCTGGATCACGCTGTCGAGCCGCCGCGACTTCGGCGTGCGCCTGGTCGGCACGAAGCGCCCGCAGATCTGGATGACGCCGTTCTTCCCGAACCAGATGACGAACAACGCCGACCCGAGCACGCAGGCGTTCCGGCTGCCGTTCCAGAACATCGACAGCAACAATCACATCGCGCAGTGGACCGAGCAGGTCGTCAATCCGCAGTAGACGTCCTCCGCGCGGTCGGCGATGGAATCGCGCACGGCGCGCGTGACCGCGCCGGCGCACGCGTGCTGTTCGAGGACCTGTGGTGCCGGGGCTTGCCGCATGCGTGCAGCCGACCAGCACGAGCCATCTGGCAGATCGATCAGCCGGCTACCGCGAGTGGTGCTGCCGATCGTCCCCACTGCTAAGCGCTCATAACCACAGCACCCTCCGCATGGCACGGAGGGTGCTCCAGGGCCCGGCATCAACAACTTTCGCCGGAGACTCGTTATGAAGCGCAGCCTACTCACCGCCACCCTCGGACTCTCACTCCTCGGTTCCGTTCAGCTCATGGGCTGCGCGGCCGACGGCGGCGAGGACACGGAGTGCCTCCCCGGCGACAAGGACTGCGCCGATGCGTCCGGCGGCGGCAAGAGCGACGCGTGGGACAGCGAGAACGACCCGCGCTACTTCGCGTCGAACCTCGAGTACAAGCTCTCGGCGCTGCCCAAGCGGGGCGAGCTGAAGACGCCGGTGTGGAAGGATCGCTACCCGGAGGCCGTCGGCAAGGCCGCGGTCGCGTGGGCCGACACCTACTGGCCGACCTCGGAAGGCTCGCACAACGCGCGCTGGATGGGGCCGTCGGTGAAGTCGCCGATGGAGAAGTACGACCAGGCATTCAACAACGCGCCCGGCTGCGCGACGCAGCCCGCGATGTACGGCGCCGATGCGAAGGCCAAGTGGGACACGTACAAGCAGTGTGCGGGCCCGGCGGCGAAGTGGCAGTCGGAGCAGTTTCAGGGCGGCGGCAAGATGCACGACGGCATCGATAACGATGGCGATGGCAAGATCGACCAGTACGGCGCGGACGGCATCGACGGCATCCAGGGCTGGTGGGGCACCTGCCACGCGTGGACGCCGGCGGCGCTGATGTCGCCCGAGCCGCAGCACGCGGTGACGATGAACGGCGTCACGTTCGAGGTCGCCGACATCAAGGCGCTCACGCAGAACATCTACGACCGCACGAGCGCCGTCATGCTCGGTGGCCGCTGCAACAACAAGGAGATCGAGCACAGCGTCACCGGCTCGGCGAACGACGAGTGCTCGGACGTCAACCCGGGCGCGCTGCACGTCATCCTGACGAACTTCCTGGGCCTCCGCCAGGCTCCGCTCATCGAGGACCGCACGGCGAACTACGAGGTGTGGAACCAGCCGGTCGTGAAGTACGAGATCACCAAGCAGGCCGAGATCTCGAACACGAAGGCGAACCAGTGCGTCGGCGCGACCGGCAACAAGTGGACGTACAACACCAACGCGAAGAAGCTCTACGAGGTTCGCGCGACGGTCACGTACATCACCGAGAGCGGCGCCGAGGCGCGCCCGCTCGGATTCGCGAACAGCACGTCGGAGGACGACTACCACTACATCCTCGAGCTCAACGGCGAGGGTAAGGTCGTCGGCGGTCGCTACTGCACGGACAGCACGAACACGCACATCGACTTCCTGTGGTCGCCGACCGGCTCGAACTCGCCGTCGAACCCGAACATCGACGCGGCGAAGGTCAAGCAGCTCATCAAGAGCTCGGTCGCCTCGGAGACGCCGGGCACCGGCGGCACGACGAAGGAGTTCCCGGTCACGCCGGGCACGTCGATCCCGGACGCGAACACGGCCGGCATCAACGTCGACATCCCGGTCACCGGCGTCACCGGCGCGAAGGGCCTCTCGGTCTCGGTCGATATCACGCACACGTACCGTGGTGACCTCGTGCTGAAGCTCCTCAAGAACGGCACCGCCGTGAAGACGCTCGTCGCGAACCAGGGTGGCTCGGCCGACAACCTCGTCGAGACCTACACGCTGACGGCCGCCGAGATCGGCACGGACGTCAACACGAAGTGGACGCTCAACGTGGCGGACACCCAGGCCCAGGACCTCGGCAAGGTCAACAAGGTGAACCTCTCGTTCTCGCTCTGATCCGTCGCTTCGACCGATACGCCTCGCAGCCCTGCGGGGCGTTTCGTCGTTTCGGCTACTGCGGACACGGATCGTAGACGCCCGAGAACGTGAACGAGACCGACCGGAGCAGCGAGACGTGCTCGAGCAGCGCGGCATCGATCTCGCTCGTCCGCGCGCCATACGGATACGCGAACGCCGTCACCGGGAAACCGTCCGCGCGTGGCGCGGTGATCGACGGAATCGCCTCGTCGGCCATGTATGCGCCGACGCCCTTCTGCTCGGCATAGAGCGGCGCACGCAGGTGGCCGACGCCGTGTGCCTCGATCGTGTGGCCCGCGCGCTCGAGGTCGTGGAGCGTGGCCTTCTGCTCCGGCCGCAGCTCGTGATAGTAGGCGACGAAGAACGTCAGCCGCGCGCCGTACCGCGCGTAGAGCTCGCTGCCGGCGAGCCAGTGGTCGATGTACGAGTCGTCGAACGACAGCGCGACGCCGGGGCCGGGCGGCACGCCGTGGACGAAGTCGGCGTACGTGTAGAACGACAGGCCGCGCGCGCTCGTCGCCGCGAGCACGGCCTCGACGTCACTCCACTCGACGGTACGACCGGGGTCGTGCGCGTACAGCTCGAGGACCTCACCGCTGGCGAGTGCCCGATCGAGGCCGGCCTCGATGCTCGCGAGGTCGTTGCGCGCGTAGGTGTCGAGGTTGATCGCGCAGTGCACCTTGCGGCCGTCCCAGTTGTAGAACGCGCCGTCGATCGCCGACGTGTCGTGCTGGCATCCGGCGACACCCGCGAGCGCGAGGAGTGCTACCGTGACGCCGTGCTTCGCGCGGTTGTCCTCGTGGCCCTGCTCGCCACGCCCGTTCGCGCCGAGCCGACCGACCTCGTCTCGCGCCCGCTCGTGCTCGAGCCCGGTGACATCGAGGCCGCCGCCACGTTCGAGGTCAACCTCGCGCACAACGCGAAGGCGAGCCCGCTGTCGCTCGCTCCCGACGTGTGGGTCGGTGTCGCGCCGCGCTGGTCGATCGGGCTCGTGCACTCGATGGCGAGCGTAGACCGATTCGCGCCCGGCGGCAGCTTCTGCGTGCGCACCGATTCGCTGTACTGCGACAGCGTCTATCACGGTAGCGGCCTCGACGTGCGCTACGCCAAGGCCCGCTGGATCGCACCCCGCGCCCGCGTCCTGGTGCGCGACGTCGATCCGTTCAAGCCCGCGATCACGCTCGGCGCGCAGCTCCGCTGGCAGCACGGACGGTGGGCGATCACGGGCGATCCGTATCTCCAGCGCGGACTCGCGAACGAGGACAAGGGCAATCGCACCCAGCTGTGGTTGCCGGTGCAGCTCGCGCTGCAGCCGATCGAGCGCGTGCTCGTCGCGATCGATACCGGCATGAACGGCGAGCTCGCGATCTTCGACGAGGCATTCCACGTACCGATCGCCGCGTCGGTGCGCGCGCGTGCGACCACGCAATTCGACGTCGGTGCGACGATCGGCTTCGCGAGCATGCTCGGTCCGCAGAACACGCCGAAGCAGCGCGTGCTGTTCGTGACGCTCGGCTGGCGGCGCTAGGCGCTCGCCGCGGTGAGCGGTGCCTGCTCGCGCGTCTGCAGGAATCGCAGCTGCGGGTAGTCCTGCTTCGCGCGGTTCATCTGCCACTCGTTGCGCGCGAGGAACACCGTCGCGCCGGAGTGATCCTCGGCGATGTTGTCGCGGTTCGCATCCGCGAACTTCTTGATGAGCCGCGGATCGTCGGCATCGACCCAGCGCACGACCTCGAACGACGTCGCCTCGAAGTGGCAGGGCAGGTCGAACTCGCTCGCGATGCGGTCGGCGAGGACGTCGAACTGCAGCGCGCCGACGACGCCGACGACGAAGTCCGAGCCCAGGAACATCTTGAACACCTGCGCGCCACCCTCCTCGGCGATCTGCTCGAGGGCGCGACCGAGGTGCTTGGCCTTCATCGGATCGTTGGCGCGGACGCGGCGGAGGAACTCGGGCGCGAACGACGGGATGCCGGTAAAGTGGAGCGTCTCGCCCTCGGTCAGCGCGTCGCCGATGCGCAGCGTGCCGTGGTTCGGGATGCCGACGATGTCGCCGGCCCACGCGTCCTCGGCGAGCTCGCGCTGGTTGGCCTGGAACACCATCGCGTTGTGCACGCTCTGCACCTTGCCTGTGCGCGGTACGGTCAGCTTCATGCCGCGCGTGAAGTGACCCGACGCGAGGCGCACGAACGCGATCCGGTCCCGATGCTTCGGGTCCATGTTCGCCTGGATCTTGAACACGAAGCCCGAGACCTTCGGCTCCGTCGGCAGGACCTGGCGCTCGCGCGTCGGCTGCTGGCGTGGCGGCGGGGCAAGCGTCGCGACACCCTTCAGCAGCTCGCGGACGCCGAAGTTGTTGACCGCCGAGCCGAAGAACACCGGCGTCAGGTGGCCGGCGCGATAGCTCTCGAGGTCGAACTTCGGGCACAGCTCGCGGACCATCGCGACATCCTCGCGGAGCTTGGCGAGAGCCGACTCGGGGAGGAGCGTGTCGAGCTGCGGGTCGTCGAGACCCTTCAGCGTGATGCCCTCCTGCATGTACTCGCCCTTCGTGCGCTCCATCAGGATCAGCTGATCGGCGAGGAGGTCGTAACAGCCGAGGAACGTCCGGCCCATGCCGATCGGCCAGCTGACCGGGGAGACCTCGAGCTGGAGGTCGTTCGCGATCTCGTCGAGCAGCTCGAATGGATCGCGGCCCTCGCGGTCCATCTTGTTGATGAACGTCGCGATCGGCACGTCGCGCATGCGGCAGACCTCGAACAGCTTGCGCGTCTGGGTCTCGATGCCCTTCGCGGCGTCGATCACCATGACGGCGGAGTCGACCGCGGTCAGCGTGCGGTACGTGTCCTCGCTGAAGTCCTGGTGGCCTGGCGTATCGAGCAGGTTGAACGTGCAGTCCGCGTAGTCGAACGTCATCACCGACGTCGTCACCGAGATGCCGCGCTCGCGCTCGACCTTCATCCAGTCGGAGGTCGCGCGCCGGCGATCGCCGCGGGCCTTGACCGCGCCGGCGAGCTGGATCGCGCCACCGAACAGGAGGAGCTTCTCGGTCAGCGTCGTCTTGCCGGCATCCGGGTGCGCGATGATCGCGAACGTGCGGCGCTTCGCGATCGACGCGGGAAGTTCTGACTCTGGCCCAGGCTCGGCGGACATCGGGGCGCAATCTACGGGCCTTCCCCGCCACCCGCAAGCCGTCTATTTGGCGACGATCACGTCGAAGGCTCCCGGAATCACATCGATCTCCTGGAACCCGAGCCGGCCGAGGGCCGCGCGGTACCACGCGACCTCGCGAAGGCGGCTGACGCAGGCATCGACGCCGATCAGGAAGTAGGTCCAGAAGAACTGGACGGCGAGTCGATCGCGGTCGCGAAACTCCTCGCACACGATGATGCGGCCGCCCGGGGCGAGGGCCTCGCGCGCCTTGACGAGCAGCATGCGCGCGATGTCCGCGGGCCAGTCGTGCAGCACGCGCACGAACGAGATGACGTCGTAGCCGCGCGGCAACGAGCCGGCGAGGAAGTCGCCGGCGACGAAGCCCATCCGGCCCTCGAGCGCTGCTTCGCGCGCACGGTCGCGGACGAGCGGCTCGACCGCGGCGAGGTTGAACACGTCGCCGGTGAGCGACGGGCGATCGCGGAGCAGGGCGGCCATCACGGTGCCGTCGCCGCCGCCGACGTCGAGCCAGCGCTGCGCGCCGTTGAAGATCCGGCCGCGCGACGCCCTGAACGCGTCGATGATCGGCGGGGAGCCCGAGGCCATCGCTCGCTCGAAGTCGCGGATCTCGTCGGGCGTGCCGGGCGGCCACGAGAACCGCGCGTCGAGCTTGCCGGTCAGGACCTGCGGCAGCTTGCCGTGCACGTCGCGCCACGGATAGCGGTCGCGGTCCTTCTCGATCGAGTCCTCGCCGAGCACGGCCTCGACGGCGGGACCGAGCGGCTCGGGCACCGAGTACTCGGTCTCGAGCAGCGCATCGGACGGCTGGTGGCGCGTGACGAGGCCCAGGCTCTCGAGACCGTCGAGGAACTTGTACATGCGCAGCGGGGTCGCGCCGGTCGCGGTCGCGAGGGCGCGCAGCGAGATCGGACCGGCATCGAGGCGCGCGATGATGCCGAGCTTCTCGGCGGTCCGGAGGAGATCGAGCGCCTTGTCCGCGTGAACGAGGAGGCTCAGCAGCGAGCGAGCGTTCACGTCGCCTCGCGGGTGCGCCGGATCAGCTCGTCCATGAAGCGGTCGATCTCGTCGGTCGTGTTGTAGAAGTGCGGCGCGATGCGGAGGCCGCCGCGGTAGCTGCATACGAAGCTCGACGCGATCAGCTGGCGCGCGATCGCCGCGTCGCCGGGAAACCGCAGCGCGACGATGCCGCCGCGCCGCGCGTAGGCGCGAGGCGTGACGACCGGCAGGCCAACGTCGTCGGCGCGCTGGATGATCCGGTCGGTGAGCTTCAGGGACGTCGCGCGGATCGTGTCGACCCCGATGTTGCGGACGATCGCGAGGCCGGGCTTCGAGAACAGGGTCGGCAGCATCGCCGGCGTGCCACCGGCGAACCGGCGTGCCGTCGCCGCGAGCTCGTGCTGCGGCTGGAACGTCAGTGGATCGTTCGCGGCGATCCAGCCGGTCGCGGCAGGACGCAGCGACGGCAGGAGCGACGGTCGCACGTAGATGAACGCGCTCTCGTACGAGCCGCACAGCCACTTGTGGGCGCCGCCGAGCAGGAAGTCGACGTCGAGCTCGTTGACGTCGACCGGAACCGTGCCGACCGACTGGTAGGCGTCGAGCGCGACGAGGGCGCCGACCTCGCGGGCGCGGCGCACGATCGGCGCGAGATCGACGACGGAGCCGGTCTCGAACGCCGCGTGCGACAGGCAGACGAGCTGCGTGCGCTCGTCGATCGCACGGACGACGGCCTCGACATCGATCTCGATCCGATCGCGCGATGGCACGACGACGGGCTCGGCGCCGTAGCGCTCGAATGCGCGGACGATGAACGGGATCGACGGGAACTCGAGGTCCGTCGTGACCACGCGAGGCCGCGCGGCGAAGTCGAACGCGCTCATCAGGCGCGAGAACAGCGTCGCGAGGTTGGCGTCGCACACGACGGTGCCCGCCGGCGCGCCGATCAGCGATGCGAGGTCATCGGCGTGGGTGGCGAGATCGTGCCACCACTTCTCCCAGACCTCGTCGCGCCAGCGCTCGAGCGTGCGCCAGTAGCTATCGAGCGCTGCCTTCGCCGCGCGCGGTACCGCACCGGTCGCGTTGCTGTTGAGGTAGATGCAGCGACCGAGCAGCGGGAACTCGTCGCGCCACGCGGACGGTGCGAACGGCTCGACCTCGGCGGTGCCGGTCCGCGCCGTCACCACCGGCTCGACCCGCGGCGCGTCGTTGCGCGGGACGCCGGGCAGGTAGCCACCCTCGCGCGACCAGCTCCGCGTCATGTCGACGCGCACCGACCACAGCTCGCCGAACAGCGGTTTCGTCATCCGCGCGCCAAGTGCCACGGTCGGGAAGCCGTCGAGCGCGCGGACGTTCTTGTCGACGCCGATCGTCCGGCGCACGAGCATGAAGTGCTCGACGAGCCACGCCTGGTGGTTGCCATCCCAGTCGACGAAGCGCTCGGCGATCCGGTGCAGATCGGCGTGGCGCTCGGGCACGTCGTAGACGTCTCGCAACGTCGTGCCGCGCCGCCCGATCATCCGGCCGAACGCGTCGTACGCGGCGTCGGCTGCCGTGACGATCTGGTTGTAGCCGGGCGACTCGAGCCCGCTGCCGTTGCCGAGACTGCGGCGGATGACCTGGAACCGCGACGGAGACAGCGTGAACAGCACGCGAATCTCCTCGCCGAGCATGCGCGTGATCTGGGCGATGCGATCGAGCGCGTCGAGGGCGCCGAACACCATGTCGCCGTCGAGCTGCTCGATCACGTTCGCCGCCTCGTACGACGCGCACTTGAGCCACAGCTCCTGCGTCTGGTGCATCACCTGGAACAAGAGCTCGTCGGGGACGACCAGCTCGTTCGCAGGCGTCTGAAGCGACAGCAGCTCGCGCGTCCGCAGGTACACCTCGTAGTCGAGCTCGCCGCGGCCGACTTCCTTGCGGAGCGTCTTGTTGTAGATCGGGTCCTCGAGGACCTTGCGCAGCGCCGCGGCTGCCTCACTTCGACTCATGGTCACCCCCGGGCGATCTCGCGAAGGCGGTTGCCGATCGAGAACACCGACTCGCTCTTGGACATGAACGCGTCGGCGCCGATGCTGGCGGCCAGCTTTCGCAGTTTCGAGTCCTCCCACGCGGAGTAGAGGACGATGCGAGCAGAACCGGCTGCCTCGCGGACGAGCGCGATGACGCGTTCGGGCGAGGTGTCCGGCATGTTGACGTCGAGCAGGACCAGCTCCGGCGCGAAGTCGCGCGTCACCGCGGCGAGGCCATCGCACGACGTCGCTCCGCGCAGCACGAACCCGTCGCGCGACAGCGCGCGATCGACGAGCTCGAGCTGCAGCGGATCGTCGTCGATGACGAGGACGCGGATGCCGGTCGTCACGGTGACTTGCTCTTCTTCAGGTGTTTCCGGATCGACGTGAGCAGGAGGTCGCGGTCGATCGGCTTTGTCAGGTAGTCGATGCAGCCCGCGTCCATCGCGCGCGTCTGGTCTTCTCGCGACGCGTGCGCGGTCAGCGCGATCACCGGGATGTGCTTGACGCTCGCGTTTGCCTTGAGGCGCCGTGTCGCTTCCCAGCCGTCGAGCCTGGGCAGCGACAGGTCCATCAGCACGAGGTCTGGCGTGTCCCGGATGACGCGCTCGACACCGTGCTCGCCATCCTCGGCCTCGATCACCTCGAAGTCCTCGGCGAGGTAACGCCGGACGATGTCGCGGTTCTGCGGAGAGTCCTCGACATAGAGCACGCGGGGCAGGCGACCGCTCTCGACGACACGCTTGGCGACCAGCATCTGCTTCGCCTCGCGGACGACGCTATCGACCGCCATGCCGCCCTTCTGGACGACCCTCGCGAGGCCGTCCTTCAGGATCCGTTCTTCCTCGGCGGCGAGTGTCTTGCCGGTCAGCACGACGACCGGCGTCTTCATGCCCTCGGACCGCATCGTTCGCAGCACCTCGAAGCCATCGACGCCCGGCATGAGCAGATCCAGGATCACGAGACCCGGTGTGATCACGCGGGCGCGCAGCAGCGCCTCCTCGCCGTCGCGCGCCTCGACCGTCGAGTAACCGGCACGGCGCAGGTGACGCGACACCAGCTCGCGGGTCGACTCGTCGTCGTCGACGACGAGGACGTCGCCGTCGGATGGCAGCAGCGCACGCTTCACGACCGTCAGCAGGCGGTCGGGCTCGACCGGCTTCACGAGGTACTCGCACGCGCCGAACGAGAAGCCGCGAGCGCGCTGCTCCTCGACGGACATCATGATCACCGGGATCTGCGACAGGCTCGGATCCCCCTTCAGCTCGGACAGCACGGTCCAGCCGTCGAGTCGCGGGAGATGGATGTCGAGGATGATCACCGTCGGTCGCGTCTCGCGCGCGAGGTTCAGGCCCTCGACACCGTCGGTCGCCGACACGACCTTGAAGTCGTCGGACTCGAGGTGACCGCGCAGCAGGTGC
>JAEWJO010000436.1 GCA_023386455.1 Pseudomonadota bacterium
CCGCGTTCGAGCCCCTTCGCGCGGCGATCGACGATCCAGATCGCCGGATCGCGGAGCTCGCGATCGTCGGACTCGGCGCGATCGCCGACCCTCGCGTCGACGCGACCCTGGCGCCGCTCGCCGGCTCGCGAGACGACGCGCTTCGCGCAGCGGTCATGCGCGCCGCGGCTCACCGCGGTGGGGAATCGGCGGTGAAGCTGCTGTCGCGCGGGCTGTCCGACGAATCGCCGTGGGTTCGCTACTACGCCGCGCAGGGCCTCGGCCGCCTCGGCGTGCACGAGGCACCGCGCGCGTCTTCCTGGCTGGTCGACAAGCTTCGCGATCCGGCGCCGCTCGTCCGCATCGCCGCGCTCGAGGCGCTCTCGCGGCTCGGCTCGGCCGATGCCTGGGATGCGGTGTGTCGCGCTGCGATGTCGACCGATCCCGACGAGCGCCGCGCTGGCCTCGTCGGCGTCGGCATGCACACGCGCGAGGGCGCGGACGAGATCCTGCTCGACGCCGCGCGGTCGGACGATGCCGCGACACGCCTGATCGCGATGTCCGGTGTGGCACGGCTCCAGTCGCCACGTGCGCTCGAGCTTCTCGCCAGCGCCGTCGGTGATCAGAACGCCGAGGTCCGCGACGCCGCCCTGTCGCTGCTCGCCGAGCGCGATGACGATGCCGCCGCCCGCGCGCTCGTCGAGTGGGCGCTGCGCAGCCCTGCGGAGCACCCCGTCCAGCGTGCCCTGTCCAAGCCCGGAGCCGGCCGCATCGTCGCGATCCTCGCGAAGCTGACGACGGCAGACGACGTCGCCGCGCCGACGCTCGTGTCGGCACTCGCGCGCATGCACGTCCCCGCCGCGACCGAGGCGCTGTTCGAAGCGCTGACGCTCGCGAACCCGGTGGCGCGCGCAGCAGCGGCGAACGCGCTCGCCGCGATCCAGGCCCATGGGGCTCGCGCCGCGATCCAGAACCTGGCGACCACCGACCCCGATTCCGACGTGCGCCGGATCTGCGCCGCACTCGCATAGCCATGCCCCACCTCGTGATGTCCCCCCAGCTGTACGTGCTCTTCTCGACGCTCGTCGAGGAGGCCTCGGGGATCCTGTACGGTCCGCAGGACCAGCAGGTGTTCGCGAGCAAGATCACCGACCACGTGCTCGACCTCGGATACTCCTCGCTGCTCGACTACTACTACCGGCTCCGCTACGACGACCCCGATGGCAACGAGATGCGGCGGCTCGTCGAGACCCTCGTCGTCCACGAGACGTACTTCTTCCGCGAGCTCGGGCCGGTCGTCGAGCTCGCGAACCACCTGAGCGCCGCGGTGAAGGCGCGAGGTCGCGCGCGCGTGTGGTCCGCCGCCTGTGCGAGCGGCGAGGAGCCGTACACGCTCGCGATGCTGCTCGACGAGCGTGGCGTCCTCGACGAGGTCGAGATCGTCGCGACCGACATCAGCGCCGCCGTGCTCGCGCGCGCTGCCGCCGGTCGCCACAGCCCTCGCTCGCTCCGCGATGGCCATCCGGCAGCGATCGCCGCGCGTTACCTCGAGGCGTCGCCACAGGGCGTCAGCGTCGCGCCGCGGATCCGCTCGGCCGTGCAGTTCTCGCGGCTGAACCTGATCGACAGCGACCAGATCGCGAAGCTCGGCGTGTTCGACGCGATCCTGTGCCGCAACGTGCTCATCTACTTCCGCGACGACCGCGTCCTCAAGGTGGTCGAGAACCTCGGCCGGGCGCTGCGGCCCGATGGCCTGCTCGCGGTCGGTATCTCGGAGTCGCTGCTTCGCGCGGGCACCTCGCTCGTGTGCGAGGAGCGCGGTGGATCGTTCTTCTACAAGCGAGCCGCGTGATGAGCGCCCCGCGCGTCCTCGTCGTCGACGACTCCGCGTTCGCGCGTACGGTGCTGACGCGCGTGCTCCGCGCGGCAAACATCGACGTCATCGGTACCGCGCGCGATGGTGACGACGCGCTCGCCCAGATCGCGGAGAAGGACCCGGACATCGTCACCCTCGATCTGACGATGCCCGGTCGCGACGGCCTCGACGTGCTCCGCGAGCTCGAGGGCAAGGCGCGCCCGCGCGTGATCGTCGTCAGCGTCTCGACGATCGACAGCGTGCCCGGCGCAGAAGCACTCGCACTCGGCGCGATCGACATCGTGTCCAAGCCGAGCGCGCTCGCGACCGATCGGCTCTACGAGCTCGGCAACGAGCTCGTCCAGAAGGTGCTCGCCGCCGCGCCGCACGACACCCCGCCCCTGCCCTCGATCGTCGAGCCACCGCCGAGCAATGGCCTCGTGCACCGTGCCGAGCTCGTGCTGATCGGCACCTCGACGGGCGGCCCGCAGGCGCTGACCCGGCTGCTCGCCGCGCTTCCCGCCGACCTCGCCGCGCCGGTCGCCATCGTGCTCCACATCCCGGTCGGCTACACCGAGGCGCTCGCGCACCGGCTCGACCAGTCCTCGCCGCTCGAGGTGGTCGAGGCGAGCCCCGGCGTCGAGCTCCGGCCGGGCCGGGCTGTCCTCGCGCGCGCCGGCGAGCACCTGAAGCTCGCGCGCCGCGGCGGTGCGATCGTCGGTCACCTCGACGCGTTGCCGATCCGCCCCCACGTCCCTGCCGTCGACGAGCTGTTCCGCAGCGGCGCGGAGATCGCCGGGCCGGGCACGCTCGGCGTCGTCCTCACCGGCATGGGCGACGACGGCCTCGCCGGCGCCCGCGCGATCCACGCGGCCGGTGGTTCGCTCCTCACAGAATCCGCCGGCAGCTGCGTGGTCTACGGCATGCCACGGGTCGTCTACGAGGCCAATCTCGGGGCGCGCTCGGCTCCTCTCGACACCCTTCACCGCGAGATCACCCGCCATGTCTCAGCTCGCTGACCGCTCGAACCGCCCCGCCCTGATCTGGATCGCCGATGACAGCCCGGTCGAAGGCAGGCTGACGCAGCGATCACTCGGCGGCGGCTACGATTACGAGCATTTTGCCGATGGCTCGTTCGTCGTCGAGCGCCTGATGGCGGGTGGCCGGCAGCCCGACGTCCTGTTGCTCGACTGGGTGATGCAGGTGATGAACGGCGACGAGGTCTGCCGGTTCCTGCGCTCGCACCCGGCAACCGCGGAGCTGCCGATCATCCTGTTGACCGCGTCGCGCGTCGAGACGAGCGATGTCGTGCAAGGCCTCGCGGTCGGTGCGAACGACTACGTCGCGCGCCCGTTCGTCGCCGAGGAGCTGCGCGCGCGGGTCGACACGCTGATCCGCGCGAAGCGGCTGCGCGAGCTCGCCGCGCGCGAGCGGATGCGCCTCGCCGCGATCGGCAGGCTCGGCCGCGCGATGTTCGACGCCGGGCCGCAGGTCGAGCGAGTCGTCGCGGAGCTCGCGCGCTCGCTCGTCGAGGGCCTGTGCGACGGTTGCGCGATCACGATCCTTCCCGGCGTGACGAACGGGGTGACGACCGCGTGCCACCGGTCGCACCGCGACGAGATGCTGCTGCGGCCGCTCGCGGCGGTCGCCGATCCGGGCGTCCACAGCTTCACGTCGACGGCCGAGGCGCGCGCGAAGCTCCCGCCCGCCTACCACCCGGCGATCGAACGCTGGGGCATGACGTCGCTCGCGGTCATCCCGTTCCCTGCCCGCGCACCGCTGTCCGGCGTCGTCACGGTGACCCGCGACGGCCACTCGGAGCCGTTCGACCGCGAGGACATCGCGACGATCGAGACGTGCCTCGAGTACGCCGCGATGGCGTTCGAGAACGCGTTGCGGTTCGACGCCGAGCGCACGGCACGCACGCAGCTCCAGACGATCCTCGAGCAGCTCCCGATCGCACTGCTCGTCGCGGATCCCGACGGCGCGCTGACCCACGTCAACCAGCTGATGATGAGCTTGATCCCCGGCGCGCGCGGGGCGCATACCGTGGCGGACATCCGCGACTACCTCGTCGCCCGCGGCCGCGACGGCCAGCCGATGCCCGAAGACGAACGCCCGATCTCTCGCGCGCTGCGCGGCGAGACCGTGCGTGGTGTCGAGCTCGAGCTCGAGGTCGGCGGGGGCCCCACGCGGTTCGTCCGTGCCTCGTCGGTCCCGCTGCGAGACGTTCGAGGCAACACGACGGCCGCCGTGCTCGCGATCGACGACATCACCGCCGAGCACGCCGCCGCCGCCGAGCGAGAGCAGGCAGCGCGGTTCCAGAACTACGTGCTCGGCATCGTCAGCCACGACCTGCGCACGCCGCTGCAGACCCTGCTCATGGGCTGCGAGGGCGTTCGCATGGTCGCCGGCGAAAACAAGAAGGCGATCCAGTTCGCAGATCGCATGCAATCGACGACGAAGCGCATGCAGGGCATCATCGAGCAGCTGCTCGACGTGACCCGCGCGCGCCTCGGTGGTGGCATCCCGATGACGCGGACCGCGGTCGAGCTCGGCGCCGTCGTCTCTCGCGTCATCGACGAGGTCTCGCTCGCGCACCCCGACATCAAGTTCGACAAGCGACTCGCCCGCGTCAGCGGTGCATGGGACGGTGACCGGCTCGCCCAGGTCGTCGCGAACCTCGTCGGCAATGCGATCCAGCACGGCGAGAAGGGCGCACCGATCACGATCGAGACGCAGCGCGAGGGCGAGTGCGGCATCCTTCGCGTCACGAACCACACGAAGGGCACGCCGCTCACGCGCGAACAGATCGACAAGATCTTCTCGCCGTTCCGGCGGACGTCGGCACCGAAGGGCGGCGGAAGTGGTCTCGGCCTCGGCCTGTTCATCGCCAACGAGATCACGCGCTCGCACGGCGGCGAGATCCGCGTCGAGGCCGACGCCGGCCTCACGACGTTCCTCGTGCGACTTCCCCTGATCGCGCCGCAACCCGGTGATCAGACGGCGTCGTCGTCGGTCCACTGAGCGAGCGCACTTATCGAACTACCCGACAGCGCCCCGGGGCCGCAGGCCCCGCCTCGACGGTGTTCTCTCCATCGGGCTATGATGGTTCGGTGGCAGGCAAGCGCCTGGGTGTATTCGACCCGTCGGGCCGGCTGATTGGCGATCTTGCCGCGGCCGCCGGGCGTGCGAACGCCGATCTCGAGGCGATCCGGTCGCCCGACGCGAGGACCTCCCACGTCGCCGCGCTGCTCGTCGCCCCCGCGGTCGCGAGCGACCTCGGCCCTCCGCCCGACGGTGCGGCCCCGCGCTGGATCGTCGGCGACGGTGGCAACGCCGCGCGCGTCGCCGGTGCGGCTGCGAGCGCGAGCGCGACCGGCGTGCTCTTGACGCCCGTCTCTCCCGAGGCGCTCGGTGCGCTCGGTCATGCCGACCCGGTCGCCCCGGAGCTCGATCTCGCTCGCGCGCGCAGCCTCGTCGCGACGTCGCTCGTCGACCTCACCGGCGCTGCCGCCGATACCCTGCGCGCGGTCGCCGAGGGGTTCGCCGCGCACGACTGCATCGTGTGGTGGAAGGACGGCGCCCAGATGACGCCGACCGGCTCGCGGCCGCCGCCCGTCGAGAACTATCGCGCGACGATCGCCGCCGCCGCACGCATCGCCGCCGCCGCCGGTGGCACCGTGATCGTCGGTGGCGACACGCCGCGCTCGGTGATCGCGGACGCGCTCCGCTCGACGCCGACGGAGGTCGCCGGCCTCGTCGCGATCGTCTCCGACGTCAGCCGCCGGTTCTCGTCGGCCGAGCGCACCGACCTGAAGGCGATCGCCGCGCGCCTGACACGCGAGCTGTCGTGGCTCACGAGCCACCGCCGGATCGTCGCCGAGGGCGAGCGCCTGCTCGCGACGAGCCTGCACGATCCGCTGAGCGGCGCGATGACGCGCGGCGCGTTCGAGCAGACGATCACGCACGAGGTCGCCGCGGCCGCGCGCCGCCACGAGAAGCTGACGCTCGCGCTGTTCGACATCGTCGGCCTGCGCCGCATCAACCTGTCGCACGGTCACAAGGCCGGCGACGAGGTCGTCGCCCAGTGCGCCGCGCGCATCCGCGCCGCCGTCCGCGGCAACGACGTCATGGGCCGCCCCGGCGGCGACGAGCTCGCCGTCCTCCTCGTCGGCGCCAACGACGATCAGGCGGTCCTCGTCGCCCGCAAGCTCGCGTTCAAGGTCCAGGGCGAGCCGATCCGCATCGACGACTCGACGAGCATCTCGGTCCAGCTCCGCGGCGTGCTCACCGAGATCGGGCCCGGCGAGCGCAGCGGCGAGGCCGCACTCGCACGCTGCTACGCCGGGCTCCGCGCCGCGCCGATCGGCGACGTCTCCGTCGTCTCGCCCGACGAGCGCAACGGCGGCGAGACCGACTCCCACCACGACACCGGCTCGCTGTCCGCGGGCACGACCGTCGGCGGCACCTACCGCGTCGTCCACGAGCTGTCTCGCGGCGCGATGGGTGTCGTCTATCGCGGCGAGGATCTCGGCCTCGCCCGTCCGGTCGCGATCAAGGTGCTGCGCTCCGATCTCGCATCCGCGCGCGACCTCGTCGATCGCTTCCGCGCCGAGGCCGGCATCCTGGCGTCGCTCCACCACAAGAACCTCGTCCAGGTCTACGCGCTCGGCGAGCACCAGGGCGAGGTCTACTTCGTCATGGAGCTCGTCGAGGGCCAGCCGCTCTCGGAGGTCCTGCGCGCGACGCTCGAGCGCCGCGAGTGGTTTCCGACCGAGGCCGTGGCGCAGATCGCGCTCGAGATCGGCGATGCGCTCGACGCGATGCACGTGCTCGGCCTCATCCACCGCGACGTCAAGCCCGCCAACATCCTCCTCGATCGCGAGCGCGATCGCGCCGTCCTCGTCGACGTCGGCGTTGCCGTCAAGGCCGGCAACCAGTCCGACGCCGCGGGCACGCCCGGCTTCGCCGCGCCCGAGTCGTTCCTCGCCTCCGAAG
>JAEWJO010000459.1 GCA_023386455.1 Pseudomonadota bacterium
GTGCAAGGACTACAAGGCCGCGGTCGAGCGCATCCAGCCGTGCGAGGCGGTGCCACAGGCGGCGCGCGACACGCTGCGCGCGTCGTTCGACAAGGCGTCGGCGAACTGGCAGAAGCTCGGCTCGCGCGATCATCTGAAGCCGAGCTGCAAGTCGGCGACCGATGCGGTCGTCGCCGTGGGCCGGCAGAAGTGTGGATGGCAATGAAGTACGTCGCGTTGATCGCGCTCGCGCTCGTCGCGTGCAGCAAGAAGCAGGACGCCGGGCCTGCCGCCCCGTCGTGCGACGCCGCGGCGAAGACCGCGGTGGAGGCGATGGTCCAGCGCGCGAAGGACCGCCTCGCCTCGGCGCGGCTCCCCGCCGACATCCGGACGAAGATGGAGGAGCGGACGAAGAAGCTCGACGAGATCCGGCCGCGCTTCGTCGCGCTGATCGCGAATCGCTGTACCGACGACAAGTGGTCGCCCGAGGTCGTCGCCTGCTACAGCAAGGCCTCGAGCGTCGAGCAGATGCGCGACTGCCGCGGCAAGCTGCCCGAGCCGCTGCAGCAGAAGCTGATGAGCGAGGAGATGAACCTGATGGCGGGCGCGATGGGACCGCCGGGCCTCGGCCCCGCGGTGGGATCTGGCTTCGCGCCGGCGATGCCAGATCGCGCGCAGATCGAGGCGCACCTCGCGTTCGTCGACAAGCAGATCGCGGATACCGAGGCGAAGCTCGCGGCGGCGACGAGCGACGCGGATCGCACCGTGGCGCGCGAGCGACTCGAGAAGCTGCGGCGCAACGCCGACCGCATGCGATCGCAGCTCGCGCATGCGACGAGCGACGCCGGTTCGGGCGCAGCAGGATCGGCGGGCTCGGGCTCGTGAGCGGCCCGATCACTTGATGTGAACGGGCGCCGTTCGTGCGTTGATGTTCGCCGGCTTCAGCGGGTCCTTGCCGCGGCGGATCTTGCCGATGCGGACCCAGTACTTCTGACCGCGCTTGAGCTGCCAGCGCTCGTCGGGCGTGCGGAAGTCCTGCGCACCGAAGCTCGGCCGCTCGCCGGGCATGTTGAGGAGCGCAAACACCGGATCGCCGAGCTCGTTCGCGACCTGCCAGCCATCGCCGTCGACGGCGGGAGGCCTGCCGATGACGGTGAAGATCACGGCGTCGCCGTCCTTCGCGAACTTGATCGCGTGGCCGCCCGGCGGATACCCGCCGTCGACGATCACGTGCCCGGGCTGCGCCGGTGGTTCCTTCAGATCGCTCGCGGGCGCGGGCGGTAACGGCGTCACCTGGTCGACCTTCCAGTAGTACCGGAGCGCCTCGTCGAGCATCCACGCGCCGGCGAGCGCGACACGCGAGCCCGGCTTGACGTCGCGCGCGCCGAGCATGACGCGGATCGCGAGCGCACCGTTTCCCTCGGTGTCGTCGACGAGCCAGGTGTACGGCGTCGCGACGAGGCCGCCGTCGCTCGCCGGATCCGCGATCTCGATCGGCGCGCCGAGCGTGCCGAACACGACGCCCTGCTGACCGCGCCGCCCCAGATACCGCGCGCGATCGACGACGGCTTGCCACGCGGACACGCCGCCGAGATCGTCGATCGCCTTGCCCGGATCGGGCACCGGCTCCGCGGGCTCGTCGGGCTTCACGGCGGAGCCGGAGCCGATCGCCGCCGACCCCTCGGGCTCGCGCGCGCTGTCGGCCACGACTGGCTCGGACTTCGCATCTCGCTTGCTCGCCGCGCCGCTGCTCGCGTCGTCCTTGCCCTGACACGCGACGAGGCAGAGCGCTGCGACGAGCGCGAGCTTCACCATGCGAGCGTGCTCGCGAGCTTCGCGACGTGCGCGAGGTGCTCCGCGTCGACCTCGTCGAACGCTGCGAGCTCGTAGCTGTCGAGGTCGAGCACCGCGACGGTCTCCGTGCCGCGCACGATCGGCAGCACGATCTCGCTGCGCGAGCCTGCATCGCACGCGATGTGGCCGGGGAACTTCTCGACGTCGGGCACGAGCATCGTGCGCTTCTCGGCGGCTGCCGTGCCGCACACGCCGCGGCCGAACGCGATGCGCACGCACGCGATCTTGCCCTGGAACGGGCCGAGCACGAGCTCGCCCGGCTCGCGCGTGATGTAGAAGCCGACCCAGCTCGCGACCGGCAGGCACTCCTTGAGCGCCGCCGTGATGTTCGCGAGGTTCGCGACGAGATCCGGCTCGCCCTCGACGAGCGATGCGAGCTGCGGGAGGAGCTCCTTGTAACGGGCGGCCTTGTCGGCAGCGTGGAGCTCGATCGTTTCGCTCATGCCCGAGGTTCTACCCCGCGGCGAGCTGGCGCGCCGCATTGAGCGCACGCGGCAGACCGAACGGGCTCGCGCGCAGCTGGAGGATCAGGAAGTCACCTTCGGTCGACAGGCCGGAGACCTGGACGACCGGTGTCAGCGTGCCGAGCAGACCGCGCACGCGCTCGTTCGCCGCGATCTTCGCGTCCTGCATGAGGTCGAGCACGATGACGTCGTCGTGCGCCTCGACGAGGACCGGCGACTTCTTCGGCATGAACTTGGCGAGGTTGCCCGGCTTGCTGAGGTCGAGCGCGCCGGACTTGATGAGGCCGGCGACCGGCGTGAACGACTCGCCGAGCACCTTCATCGTGACGTCGGACAGGCGGAGCGAGACCTTGAACGTCTCCTCGCCGACCTCGATCTTGTCGACGCGGATCGACGCGCCCGCGCGCACCGTCGTGCCCATGAGGTCGACCGTCGCGCCGATGCCGATCGCGGGCGGCCGCGGCGTGATCGTCACGTCCTGCGGCGCCTTCTTCGACGGCGGCGTGTTCGAGATGAACCAGCGCAGCGCATCCAGCGGCACGGCGATCCGCATGCCGAGTGCGTGGCGCGCCATGCTCAGCATGGTCGTCGGGTTCTTGGCGATGAAGCGACCGGCGGAACGCAGCGCTGCGCGGAGCGGGAGAGCCATTACTCGATCTATATCAGGCGGGACGGCCTAAAACAGCACGGCACGCAACGGGTTCGCGAGCAGCGCACCGGTCACCGGCGTGCCGTCGACGATCGTCGAGAACGTTGTTGACGACGGCTCGGAAAGCTCGATCCGCCGCAGCGGATCGCCGCGCTCGGGGTCGATGACGAGGACCGAGAGAGACCCGGGACCCGACTGGACCACGAGCGGTGCGCCGGCCGTCCTCGCGCGGCCGGGAGTGACAGGTTGCGCGAGCGCGTAATCGTTGCGTGCGCGCAGGCCACCCGCGAGCTCGTACAGCGTCAGCTGCCAGCTCGCCGGCAGGTCGCTGGGCGTCGGCCAGATCGTCGGCATCCGCGGCGGCCCGTCGGGGTCGCGCGGCTCGGCCTTCTTCTTGCGGCCGCGCGGCTTCGCCGGCGTGACCTCCACGCTGAACGTCGGCATCTCGGCCGGTGGGATCGGGCCGCCGGCCGCCTCACCGGCGACGAGGTCGGCCTCGCCGCGCCACGTCAGGTCGAGGCCGGGCACCGCGACCGCGCTCCCCGTACGACCGTCGATGCGGTACGCGTCGCCGTCCTCGAGCGCGACGAGCGCGCCGTCGCCCGCGACCGAGATGCCCGCGACGACGCCCGCGACCGCGAGCGTCCATGCCGGCACCATGCGCACGCGTGGCAGCCGCGCCATCACCCGGTTGCGCTCCGCCGTGACGACGAGCGTCATGCCATCGAGGTCGAGCGCCGCGGCGCGCATCGCCCGGCCATCGTCGCTCTCGAACGTGCCGAGCACGCTGCCGTCGCTCGCGTCGAGCACGGTCATCCGGGCCGCGTCGTGGACGAGCACCACGTCGCCTGCCGCGTCGATCGCATCGACGTTGCCGTCGCGCCACTGCCAGCGCGGGGTGCCGTCTCGTGCGAGCGCCACGACGGTCGCGGTCGCGCCATCGCGCGTCGCGCACACGACGAGCGCGCGCGTCACCGCGAGGCCGACGGCCGTCCCGGTCCCGCATGCGCGCGTCCACGACCACGACTTCGCCGCGAGGTCGAAGCGTGCGATCGACGACGTCGTCGTGCCTTCCGCGGCATCGTCGAGTGCGAGCGCGAACACCGCCGGATCGATCGGATCGAGCACGACCGCGCTGACGCTCGCCGTGCCGACTCCCGCGTTGGCGATCGCGCGGCTCGCGTCGAGCGACGTCACCGGCGGCAGATCGCGCAGCTCGGTCGTCACCGCGACCGACGGCCGCGCGCCGGCAACGCGCAGCGCGCGATCGTAGCGGGGAGGAAACGCGATCCGCTGCACCGTCTCGCCGGGCGAGCCGAGCCAGCTCGCGGCGACGAGTGCGGTGTCGCCGAGCACGGCGCCACGCTGCGCGAGCGGCAGGTAGG
>JAEWJO010000339.1 GCA_023386455.1 Pseudomonadota bacterium
GGGTGCTTCCACGCGAACCCGAGCTCGCGGAGCCTTGCCGGCACGACGCGACGGCCGAGCAGGATCGACTCGGCAAACTCGGCGCCGACGACGAGCTTGATGGCGAACGCAGGCACCGGCGCCCACGACGGTCGGTGCAGCGCCTGGCCGAGCTTCTTCGAGAAGACCGCGTTGCGCGCGGAGTCGGTGACGAGGTTGATCGGACCGACGTACCGCGCGTCGTCGATCGCCGCGGTGTAGCCGGCGACGACGTCGTCGAGGTGGATCCACGACACCCACTGCACGCCGCTGCCGATCTTGCCGCCCGCGAACAGCTCGAACGGCCGGCGCATCTTCGCGAGCGCACCGCCACGCTTTGCGAGGACGAGGCCGGTGCGCATGTTGACGACGCGGACGCCGAGCGCGGTCGCCGCCTGCGCCTCGTGCTCCCAGTCGCGGCACAGGCGCGCGAGGAACGTGTCGCCGGCGGGTTCGGACTCGACGATCTCGTCGTCGTCGAAGTCGGTGTTCGTGACCGCGAACGGGTAGAAGTCGACGCCCGACGCGACGATCAGCGACTGCGGCCGCTTCTCCGGTGAGAGCGCGCCGAGCGCCTCGACGATCGTACGCGTGCTCTCGACGCGCGAGTCGCGGAGGACCTGCTTCTGCCGCGCGTCCCACCGCTTCGCCGCGATCGGCTCGCCGGCGAGATGGACGAGCGCGTCGGCGCCGGCGAGCGCGTCACACCACGGCCCCGGCGTCTCGAGGTCGGCCTGGACGGCGGTGACGCCGGCGAGCTTCTGCATCGCGCGCTCGGTGTCGCGGACGAGCACGGTGACGCGATCGCGGCGCGCGGTCAGGTGCGTCACGAGCGCGCCTCCGATGAGGCCGGTCGCACCGGTGACGACGAGGTGCTTCATACGACCGCCGGAGCGCCGCGCCCGGGATGCGCGGGGTGCGCGATGAGAGCAGCGACGTGCTGCTTCGCGAGCCGGCACGCCTCGACCAGCTCGCGGCCGTGCGCGAGGTAGGTCGCGATCGCCGACGACAGCGCGCAGCCGGTGCCGTGAACGTCCTCGCCGCTCGGCACGCGTGGCGCGCGCATCTCCTCGCGACCACCGGCGTGGAGCAAGACGTCGATCGACTCGTCGCCGCCGAAGTGCCCGCCCTTGACGAGCACGGCGGTGTCGAGCTTCGTCGCGAGCTCGCGCGCCGCGGCCTCGGCCATCGCGAGCGTGCCCGTCGGGTGGCCGGTCAGCATGAACAGCTCGTGCTTGTTCGGCGTCACGAGCGTCAGGTGCGGCTTCAGCGCGGTCATCGCATCGAGGTACTGGTCGTCGACCAGGGGCTGCTGGCCGCGTGACGGCGCCATCACGGGATCCCAGACAACCGGCGCGGCGGACAGGTGCAGCGCGTTCGCGATCGCGCGTCCGATGTCGGCGGAGCCGAGCATGCCGATCTTGATGCCGCGCACCTCGACGTCGGTCAGCAGGAACGCGAGCTGGTGGCCGACGACCTCCGGATCGCACGGATGGCTGCCGACGACGCCCGTCGTGTTCTGCACCGTCAGCGCGGTGACGATGCCGGCCGGCCGGCCACCGAGCGCGGACACCGTTCGCACGTCGGCGACGAGGCCGGCGCCACCGGACGGATCGAGGCCGGCGCACACGAGCACGTCGGGTGCGCGCATCTCGGCAGGAGCGCGATAGGGAGCCATGGGGAGAGCCGCGAGCGGCGAAGCGATCAGCCGTCGAATGCTGCGAGGCCGGTCACATCCTGACCGACGACGAGCGTGTGGATGTCGTGCGTGCCCTCGTACGTGTACACGCTCTCGAGGTTCAGCATGTGGCGGCCGCACTGATACTCGTCGGTGACGCCGTTCGCGCCGAGGATGTCGCGCGCATCGCGTGCGCACTCGCGCGCCATCGCGACGTTGTTGCGCTTCGCGAGCGAGATCTGCGCGGGAGTCAGCGTCCCGGCCTCCTTGAGGCGGCCCATGCGCCAGCACAGGAGCTGCGCCTTCGTGATCTCGTTGACCATGTCGACGAGCTTCTTCTGGACGAGCTGGTAGCCGGCGATCGGCCGCGAGAACTGCACGCGATCCTTCGCGTACGACAGCGCCTCGTCGTAGCAGGCCATCGCCGCGCCGACCGCGCCGTAGCAGATGCCGAAGCGCGCCTGCGACAGGCACGACAGCGGGCCCTTGAGACCCTGGACGCCGGGCAGGAGCGCATCCTCGCCGACCTCGACGTCCTCGAGGATCAGCTCGCTCGTGACGCTCGCGCGAAGCGACCACTTGCCGTGGATGTCGCGCGCGGTGAAGCCTGGCGTCTTCGTCGGCACGAGGAAGCCGCGGACGACGCCGTCGAGCTTGGCCCACACGAGCGCGACCTGCGCGACCGAGCCGTTCGTGATCCAGCGCTTCGTGCCGTTCAGGCGATAGCCGCCGTGGGTGCGCGTCGCGGTCGTCAGCATGCCGCTCGGGTTCGACCCGAAGTCGGGCTCGGTCAGGCCGAAGCAGCCGATCACGCGGCCGGCCGCCATCTCGGGCAGCCACTTCTGCTTCTGCTCCTCGGAGCCGAATGCCGAGATCGGGTACATGACGAGCGAGCTCTGCACCGAGCAGAACGAGCGGATGCCCGAGTCGCCGCGCTCGAGCTCCTGGCAGATGAGGCCGTACGCGGTCGGGTTCATCCCCGCGCAGCCGTAGCCCTGGATCGAGGATCCGAGCAGGCCCATCTCGCCGAACACGGGGACGAGCTCGTGGGGAAATGTCCCATTCGAGAAGTGCTTGCCGATGCCGGGCACGATCCGCGACGAGACCAGCTCCCGGACGGTATCGCGCGCCATGCGCTCTTCGTGCGTGAACAGCTCGTCGAGGGCGTAGTAGTCGAGCGCCGCGTATGCCATCGACGGGCGTTATACGACGAAACCGTTATACTCAGAGGCCGGTGCGGCACCTCTGGCGATCGCTCGCGCTCTGTGTCGTGGCCCTCACGGCGGCCGCGGACGCCAAACCTGCGGCGCGCAAGGCCGATCCTCCTCGGAAGGTCGCTCCGAAAGTCTCCAGGCCGAGCGCAAAGGCTGCGCCGGGCCCGGCGCGCAAGGTCGACGTCGCCGCCGCCAGGCGCCTCGGCGACGCCTATCGCGCGTACGACGCGGGGGACCTCGGCAAGGCCCGCGATCTGCTCGCCAAGCTCGATGACAAGCGCCTCGTCAGCACCGACTACGCGCTGTGGATCCGCGGCATGGTCGCGCTGCGCTCGGGCGATATCGCAGTCGCCCAGAAGGCATTCGAGCAGCTCGGCAAGGTCGCCGGCTCGAAGTACGCGCGCGAGGTGCCGTGGCGGCTCGCCGACTGTTTGTGGGCCAAGGGCGACCGCGCCGCGGCGGCGAAGGCCTACGCGCGCCTGATCGGCGTCGCCAGGGCGGGGTCGGTCGCCGACGTCGGCACCGCGAAGTTCCGGATCGCCGAGGCGAGCCCGAGTGCGGCCAGCTACCGCGCGTTCGTGCTCGATCATCCATCGCACCCGCTCGCCCCGCGCGCCGAGAAGCGCATGTTCGAGCTCGGGGGTGCGCCGTTCTCGCCGCAGGAGCGGCTGGAGCGCGCGAAGCGCCTCACGGCCGCGCACGACTGGGACGAGTCGATCGCCGAGCTCGCCCTGATCCCGAAGACCGGCATCTCCGACTCGCTCGCGGTGCAGCGCGACTACTGGACCGGCACGACGCTGTTCCAGATGCGCCGCCGCTACGGCGACGCGGCGACGCTGCTGCTCGGTGTGTACGCGAAGCTCGACTCCGCCGAGGCGATGTTCCACGGTGCTCGCGCGCTGTCGCGTGCCGACAAGGACGACGAGGCGATCGTCTGGTACGGCAAGGTCGTCGCGAAGTACCCGCGCACGGCATGGGCCGAGGAGGCGCAGTTCCTCCGCGGCTGGCTCGAGTTCAACCGTGGCCGCTACAAGCAGGCGATCAAGCCGCTCGAGGACTCGCTCGCGAAGTATCCGCGCAGCAAGTGGGTCGACGACGCCCACTGGTTCCTCGGCATGTCGCACTACTTCCTCGGCGAGTGGGACGCGGCGCGCACGCAGCTCGCGGCGCTCGCGAAGTTCCGCGGCTCGCTCGAGGGCGGCAAGGGGACGTACTGGCTCGCGCGGATCGAAGAGCGGCTGAAGCGGACCGACGAGGCCGCCGCCGGCTATCGCGAGACCGTGTCGCGTTATCCGTTCTCGTGGTACGCGCTGCTCGCGCGCGCGCGGCTGGCCTCGCTCGGGATCAAGATCGGTCCGTTCGGCGTCGGCACGCCGACGCCCAGAGGCCCGAAGCTCGCGGCCGAGGTCGACGAGACACTCGCGAGCGACGACCTGATCGAGCGAGCCGACGAGCTCGTCGCGGCCGGCCTCGGTGTCGATGCCGGCGAAGAGCTCGCGCGCAACGAGAAGGCGTTCCTCAAGCGTCACGATCGCGGCGCCGCGTTCGCGATGCTGCTCGACCGCTATCGCAAGGCCGGCAACTACAACCGGCCGTGGATGCTCGCCGTCAGCTACTCCGGCAGCGCGCTCGCAGGTCCCCCCGAGGACGATGCGCGGCGCTGGTGGGAGAACGCGTATCCGCGCGCGTACCGCGAGCTCGTCGAGAAGCACCAGGACATCGGCAAGAACCCCGACGGCTACCTGCACTCGATCATGCGCAAGGAGAGCGGCTTCAACCCGCACGACATCTCGTACGCCGACGCGCAGGGCCTGCTCCAGATGATCCCACCGACGACAAGGCGGGTCGCGAAGGCGCTCGGCGTTCCGTACGATCCGGGCAAGCTGTACGAGCCGGAGTACAACATCAAGACGGGCAGCTGGTACATCGGCCACCTGCTCCAGAAGTTCAAGGGTCAGATCCCGTTCGGCGCCGGCTCGTTCAACAGCGGTCCGCGTCCGGTGATGCGCTGGCTCGATCAGTACGGCGATCGCGAGGTCGACGAGCTCGTCGAGCTCGTGCCGTACACGCAGACGCGCGAGTACATGAAGAAGGTCACCGAGAACTACGCGCGCTATCGCTTCCTCTACGCGAACGAGGTCTACGATCAGCCGCTCGTCGTCGACAAGCACTACCTCGACGATCAGCTCACGTACTAGAAGTCGAACGTCAGCGGCGTGCTCTCCGGAGTCGCGCACGCGCCGGCGCGCGATCGATCGCCGACCACCGTGACGCTCGGGCCCGCGAGCTTCAGCGTGCCTCGGAACGTGTAGTACGCCTTGCCGCCGACGAAGACGTCGCAGCTCGAGATCGCCGGTGCGCAGATATACCCCGGCCCCATGCAGAACACGGACGTGCGGTACTGCATCGTCGCGGCCACCGACGTCTCGCCGTCGAACGAGACCGAGGACGGCTCGCTGGCGCCGAGGTCGAGGCGAAACCCGGTGCGACCGGTCACCTTCAGCGGCGCGAACGAGATCACCTCGACGGACGCGCTCGACGCGAACTGCCACATCCCGGCGAGGCGCAGCGCCGCGCCGTTCTGCGCGTAGACATAGAGGCCCGGCATCGGCCAGCCCGCCTGGGGCGTGATGCGGACGAGCTTCACGGTCGCATCGCTCTTCTCGATCGTCACGGTGCCGAACCGCTGCAGGCACGGCTTCAGCTTCTCCCACGACAGCGCCTGCGCGCACTGACTCGCGACGCTCGGCCGGTTGACGACGCGCTCGGCGCGGGTCGCACCGGTGGTCGCGCCGAGGACGCCGAGGATGATCAACCAGCGGCTCATTCGTCGATCTCCTCCTCGACCGGCGCGATCAGTGTCCGCGGCGGCGTGCAGAGCGCGCCCGCGAACCGCGTATCTCCTGCGACCTTCACCACGCCGTCCTTCTTCCAGGCCACCCGCCCGTGAAAGAACCAGTACGCCTTGCCGTCGACGTACACGTCGCAGGACGAGATCACCGTGCGGCATCCCTTCTGCGGCCGGCACTCGGTCGTCAGCACGCGGCGCAGGACCACCTTCGTCGGCGACACGTCGTCGAGCCGCACGCTGGTCGGCGTCACCATTCCGACGTCCATGCGATAGCCCGGCTCCGTCGTCCTCTCGAACGCGAGCAGCTCGCTGTTCGCGCTCGCCGACGCGTAGAACGCCTGGCGCGTCCACCGCCCTCGCTCGAGCACGTAGAGGCCGAGCGTCGAATCGGTCGCCGACCCGTCGTGCAGCGCGACGAGCTTCGCGCCGTCGACCTCGCGAACGATCGCCACCCTCTGGCCCCGACGTGCGAGACACGTGGTCCCTTGTTCCACGTCCGCGATGCATCGCACGCCACGTCGCGGCGCGGGCCGAAGGGCTCCTTCAGCGGATGCGCATGGACGGTCGCCGTCCCGACGACCACCAGCAAGATCCCCAGCGCGCGCATGCCCCGATTATGAACGAGGTCGGGCCATCAGCACGGCGATCTCGCGGTCGGCCGGCCGCGCACTGCCACCGAGCGCCGCGACCACGCCCGTACGGTCGGCGTCGGTCTTGTTCTGCGACAGCTTGCGCGTGCCGCGGATCTCGTCGATCGACAGCGTCGCGCCGACGATCCCCTTCAGCTTCGCGGCGAGCGTCTCGGGCCGCAGCTTGTCGACGGTCCACGGCCGCTTGTCCGCGATCCGGGCCTCGAACTGCGCGCTCTGCCGGCGCAGGATCTCGAGCAGCATCGCGTCATCGGTCGCCTCGAGGCGGCCGGCGATCTCGACGGACACGTAGTTCCAGGTCGGCACCTGGTCTGCCTCGGCATACCAGTCGGGGCTCACGTACGCGTCGGCACCTGTCACGACCGCGGTCACCGCGAGCGGCAGCGATCTCGCGAGCACGTTGCCGCGCGAAAGATGGAGCAGCAGCCGCTCGCCATCGACGAGCACGGGCGCCTGCCCCACCACCAGTCGCGCCGGGTCGCCCACGCTGGCTGCGAGCGTCGCGAACGCGCGATCGGCGACAAATGCGAGCATCGACTCGCGGTCCTTCCATGCAAATGCGGCTGCCGGGTGCATCGAAACGAGCATGCTATCTTGCAGACATGAAGCTCAAGGGCACACTCAGCCGCACCGATCTCGAGGGTGGACATTGGCTGCTGAAGGCCGACAACGGCGATCAATATCAGCTGACCGGAGATGTCAAAGACGCGCAGGACGGCCAGCGCGTCGAGGTCGAGGGCAAGGTCGACAAGCAGGCGATGGGCTTCGGCATGGTGGGGCCGCACTTCAACGTCACGAAGTTGACGGCGCTCTGATAGATTGGATCGGTGCGGCTCGCGATCACCGGCTTTGACACGTCGAGCGGGTTGCTTCGCGAGATCTACGAGAAGCTGCGCGTCCGCCCGATGCCGCCGGTCTACCGGCCCGATCACGGTGGCGTCGCCGGCATCGTCACCGCACACAGCCTCGATCCGCTGCTGATCGGCCGCGTGTTCTCGACGGCAGCGACGCTCGACGGCGTGGGCCCGCTGACATGGCCCGAGCGCGAGCTGATCTGCACGATCACGTCGCGCTCGAACCAGTGCTTCTACGCGTCGGCATGTCACGCAGAGTTTCTGCGCGTCGCATCCGAGGACGAGCCGCTCGCGAAAGCGGTCCTCGACGACCCGCGTGCGCTCGCGACCACCGCACCGACGCCGCGGATGAAGGTGCTCGCCGAGCTCGCGACGATCATCGCGGCCGCGCCGTGGACGCTGTCGCGCAAGCACCTCTCCCGCGCGCACAGCGCCGGCCTCGGTGACGAGGACATCCTGCACGTCGTCGCGCTCGCGTCGTTCGCCGGCCACCTCGATCGGATCGCCGACGCCACCGGTGTCGCGCTCGACTACAAGGTCGCGCACATGCCTCCCGCCACCGATCCGAGCGTCGAGCCCTGGCCGACCGCGCCGCACACGATCGCCGGCCGTCCCGCGGTCGAGCTCGCGCGCCGCGCGCAGACCGCGGCCGCCCTCGCCGAGTGGCGCAGCTACGTGTTCTATCGCGACGCTCCTCTCTCGCGCCGCCAGCGAACCCTGATCGCCCGCTGGGTTGCCGCATGGCTCGGCGATGGCGGCATCTCGCCGCCGACCGATCTCACCGTCAATCCGCTCGACGATGCCCTGCGCACGGTCGCCGAGGTGATCACGCTCGCACCCTGGCGCATCACCGACGAGACCTACGAGCCCCTGCGCGCCGCCGGCTTCGACGACGTCGCGATCTTCGACGTCTGCGCGACGGCAACCTCCGCCGGCGTGTTCTCGCGCATCGAGGTCTCGCTCGCCGCCCTCGGAACGTGAGCGTAGGCGTAGGCGTAGGCGTGCCGAAACCGAGAAACGCCCTCTCTCGAGGGCGTCGTCGTTCAGGCTCAGGTCGACGTGAACGTAACTGTGAGCGTCTACTATCCGTCGCTGCCCGGCGCGGGAGCGGGCTCTGGCGCAGGCGCGGTCGTCTCCCCGCCTGTCTCGCCCTCGACCGGCGGCTGTGCCGGACGCGGACGGGGACGCGGACGCGGACGAGCCGGCGCCTTCTTCTTCTCCGGCTCCGCCTTGGTCTCCGGCTCCGTCGGTGCCGCGCTGCCAGCCTCGGGCGTCGCGCTGCCGGTCGCGGCGCTACCGGCCGAACCGGTGTCGTGCGTCTCGATCGGATCCGCGGGCGGCGGCGGAGGCGCGGCACTCGGATCGACGCCGAGGTACGTCACCTCGGTGCCCTCGGGCGCCGCATCCTTCGCACACGCGATCTTCGTGCCGTCGGGATCCGCCTGCACGACGGTGCACGAGAGCTGCTGCTCGCTGCCCTTGATGCCGAGCCTGACGTGAGCGTCGGCGGTCGCGCCCTCGGCCTTCTTGAACGTCGTGACGAGCAACGGCTCGCGCGTCAGCGTCGCGACGACGTCGGTCGGCGTGATCTTCGCGTTCGCCTTCGCGACCGCGGTGACCTTGCCGGCGGCCGGTGCCTTGATCAGGAACTTGTCGAGCGCGGCCTTCTTCGTGCCGAGCTTGGCCTCGGCATCGAGGAGGACCTTGCTGCTCGAGTCGATCTTCTTCTCGGAGTTCGTCGCGCCGACCTTGTTGCCGGCGGCCTGCGCGGCATCGCGCTCCTTCTCGGCGTTCGCGATGTCGGTCTTCGCCTTCGCGACGGTCTTCTCGACCGCTGCGACGTCGGCCTCGAGCGACTTGAACCCGACGAGCTTCGCGATCGGATCGCCCATCTTCACGACGGTGTCGTTCGGAACGAGCACGGCGATCTGACCCGCACCGGCCGGCTTGATCTCCTCGGGCGCGGGCTGCTCGATAGCGAGCTTGGCGGTCTCGACCGGCGGAGGCTCGGGCTGCGGCGGAGGCGGAGGCGGCGTGTCCTTGACGCTCGTCTCGGTCGACTCCGACTTCTTCGCGAACACGAACTTGTACGCGAGGAACGCGCCGGCACCGAGGATGGCGAGCACGAGCAGCGCGATGAGCACCGGGCTCGTTCCCGACTTCGCCGGCGGCGGCGGCGCCGTGACCGGACGCTTCTCCTCGACGACCGGCTTTGCGGCGACCTTCTTCGGCTCGCCCTTCTTCGGCTCGGGCTTCGGCTCTGCCTTGGCTTCGATCTTCGGCGTCGGCGTGACCTCGGGCTTCTTCGGCTCGGGCACGGCGGCCTTCGGAGCCTCGACCTTCGCGGCGGGCTTCGGAGCCTCGAGCTCGGCGGCGAGCTCGGGCGGTACCTCGACGGCCTTCATGACCTGCGAGGCACGGACCGCTTCCTTCACGTCGTCGAGACCGATGCCGACCTGGTCGGCGAGATCGATCGACACGTCGGAGACCTGCGGCCTGCCGGGACCCGACACGCCGAGGCCGATGTCTTCGGTCTTCGCGACGGGCGCGCGTGCGGCAGGCGCACTCGTACCGGGTGCACCGAGCTCCAGCTCGGGCGCGCGCGGCAGCTCCTCCGCTTTCGCGGCGCGGGCCGTGCCGGCGTGGCCGAGCTCGACCTCGGCGGCGGGCATCGCGGCCGCGGCGGCCGGCTTGGCGGCGACGACGCCGGGCTTCAGATACTCGTCACGTGCGGCCGCGGGCTTCTCGGTCGGCGTCGCGGCGGCCGCTGCAGCAGCGGCACCACTCTCGAGGTAGCCGAGATCGCCGAGCGTCGCGATGACGGTGCGGATCTCGTTCGGGTTCGCCTTGAGGCCAAGCTCTTCCTCGGCCCACCTCGCGATGCCGGCGATGTCGCGCTGGCCATCCATCGCGCAGGCGAGCGAGTACTCGACCTCGAAGAACCGGAACAGCCTGCCGCTGTCCGGATCCATGACGTCGATGAACTTGGCGCCGCCGTCTTCGATCGGTTCGGCGACCAGGTCTTGACGAAATCGCGGCCGGTCGACGCTCGTCTGCATTTATCCGCCTTTGCGAAGCTCGGTGAGCACGAGCTTGGCGACTGCCTTCAGCGTATCGAACACCCCCACGCCCTTCGGAGCGACGGCCTCGAAGCTCGGAACCTTCGTCGGGTTCAACGCCTCTTCGAGCTCGGCCATCGGGATCGCGTTCGGCAGGTCGCGCTTGTTGTACTGGACGACGTAGGGAAGCTTGTCGAGATCGTAGCCCTGCTCCTGCAGATTCGACCGCAGGTTCTCGAGCGACTCGATGTTGGCTTCCATGCGCTCCATCTGCGAGTCGCCGACGTACACGACGCCGTCGACACCCTTCAGGATCAGCTTGCGGCTCGCGTCGTAGAAGACCTGGCCGGGCACCGTGTACAGGTGAAAGCGGGTCTTGAAGCCACGGATCTCGCCGAGCGAGAGCGGGAGGAAGTCGAAGAACAAGGTGCGCTCGGTCTCGGTCGCGAGCGAGATCATCTTGCCTTTCGCCTCGGGGTTCGTCTTGTTGTAGATGTACTGCAGGTTCGTGGTCTTTCCGCACAAACCCGGACCGTAGTAGACGATCTTGCAGTTGATCTCGCGCGAACTGTAGTTGATGAAGCTCATGACTTCGCGCGCCTAGTCGTTGAACAGGTTGTCGATGTCGTCGTCGGTGATCTCCGAGAAGACCGACGGCTGCGTGCCCGACGCGCTCTTCTTGGTCAGCACGTCGAGAACATTCACGAGCTCTGCGGTCGCCTTGCGAACGCGGAGTCGAACCAGCCCCAGCGAGCTGCGCTCGTCGAACAGCACCACGAGGATCACGCGCTGCGCGACGATCGAGATGTGGACGTTCGTCTTCTCGCCCTCGTGGAACTGGCCGGCGAACTCCTTCTCGGCCAAGAGCGAGGCGATGGCGCCGGTCGCGGCAACGTTGCCGGCCGTCAGCGAAGACAAGGACGTGACGTCGAGCTGCTCGACCTCACCTGCCGACGCGAACGCTTGACCGTTCTTGTCGATGACGAGCACCGCCCTGGCGTTGGCGTCTCGATGAAGGACCTCGCAGACATGATTGATCTGCGAAAGTTCTTCCTCGTACATGACGAGCTGTTGGATCATCGCGGCCTCTGGCTCCTCTTCGCGTGTAGCCCTTCGAAACGAAGGCTCCCCGCCGTCGAGTCACGGTAGCAACCCCCCCGATTTCGTTCAACTCTCTGGCCGATCATTCGGGCGCCGGGGGCGCGTGCCAGGGTGAGCTCGGTCCCGGAGGCGGCCTACATGGTCGCCCGGCCGGCGAGCGCGCGCGCGATCGTGGCCTGGTCGCTGTATTCGAGCTCGCCACCGACCGGGAGCCCGGTCGCGATCCGAGAGACCTTGATCCCGAGCGGCTTGATCACGCGCGCGACGTACATCGCGGTCGCTTCACCATCGACGCTCGGGCTGGTCGCGATGATGACCTCGCGAACGGACGGAATCGCCGGGTCCGACGAGGGCCCGAGCCGGCGGACCAGCTCGGCGACGCGGATGTCGTCGGGACCGATGCCCTCGAGCGGCGAGAGCAGGCCGTGGAGCACGTGGTAGCGGCCCCTGAAGTGGCCGCCGCGATCGATCGCGATCAAATCCGACGGCGTCGCGACGACGCAGATCGTGTCGGGCTCGCGCCGCGTGTCACTGCAAAGGACGCACGGGTCCTGCTCGGTCATGTTCATGCAGACCGAGCAAAGCCGAATCTTGTCGGTGACATCGAGCAGCGCCTGCGCGAGGTCGTGGACCTGCTGGCGATTGCCGCGGACGAGGTGGAACGCGAGCCGCGTCGCCGTCTTCTCTCCGATACCGGGCAGCCGGGACAGCTCCTGAACGAGCCGGCGGATCGGATCGGCGGCCATCTAGAACAGTCCTGGCATCCCCGGCAAGCCGCCCATTCCGCCCATCACCGACTGCATCTTCTCCTTGCTGACCTCGCGAACCTTCGCCGCGGCCGCGTTGATCGCGGCGGTGACGAGATCTTCGAGCATGCCGACGTCGTTCGGATCGACGACCGACTTGTCGATCTTCACGCGAACGACCTCGAACTGGCCGTTGACGGTCGCGGTGACGAGACCACCGCCGGCAGCACCATCGCACTGCATCGCGGCGAGCTCTTCCTGCACCTTGCTGACGTCGGACTGAAGCTTTTGCGCCTGCTTCATCAGCGCGTTGAGGTCGGGCATTTTTCCGTTAGACATCGGTCTTGATCTCCTTGATCGAGGCGCCGAACGTTTGCAGGACGTGCTTGGTCATCGGGTGCTCGCGCGCTTCTTTCTCGCGCTTGTTCCGCTCGGCGTACTTGCTCTCGCGCGTCGACTCGACGATCGACCGCGGTCCCGCGTCCTTGGTCTCTGAGGCTTCGAGCATCCTCACGGACACCTTGACCTTGTGGCCGAGATCCGCAAGCACCGCCCGGATGTCGTTGATGCTCGCCGGCTCGCTCGCGTTCTCGCCCGCCCACCGCGCGTCGTCGGCATCGGACGCGAAGCCGAGCTCGATCTCCGCCGACGTCCACTTGAGGACGCGCGCGAACTCGAAGTAGCCGCGCAGCGAGATCTTGCGCTGCTCCTCGAGGTAGTCGATGACGCTCGCCCACGCGGTCAGCGCCTCGGCAGCGTTGTTCGGGAGCGGGATCCGCTGCGGTCCGCTTCCACTGGCAACGGCCTCGATCTTGGGAACCGGCCCACTCGGCTGCATCGACACCGGCGCCGACTTCGTCTCGCCAACCGCAACGGGCGCCGCCGTGGGCGTAAGCGTAGGCGTAGGCGTAGGCGTAGGCGTAGGCGAGCTCTGGGTCCGAGGTGCAGGTGCAGGTGCAGGTGCAGGCTCGGAGGTCCGGACCGGCGCGGCAGGCTTCGACGCTGGCGCCGGCGCGGGCCTCTGCGCCGGCCGTCCTCCACCCCCACCACTCGACGGCGCCGGACGCGTGCCGCCCTTGCCCGCGATGCGCGACTCGAGATCACCCAGTCGATCGATCAGATCACCGAGCGGAACGAGCGGCTCGATCGTCGCGACATCGATCAGCGCGCAGTCGAGCACGAGCCGAGGCTGCAGCGTCTTGCCGAGCTCGTCGCAGCACCGCAGCATCCGATCGAACATCTGCTGGACGCGCGAGCGGTCGACCTCGCGAGCCTCGGCGAGGAGCTCGGCGCGCTCCTCGTCGGACGCATCGACGAGCTCGAGCTTGTTCGGCGCGACCTGCAGCACCGCGAGGTCACGCAGGTAGCGCACGATCGCGCGCGCGAGCTGGACCTCGTCGACGCCGCGCTCGATCGCCGACTCGACCGCGCCGAGCGCGGCACCGGCATCACCGGTCGCGAGCGCGCGGACGAGCGTGCGCGTCAGCGAGCGGTCGGCGACACCGAGGACCTCGGCGACATGTGCTTCGGTGATCGAGGCATCGCCGACGTAGGAGATGATCTGGTCGCACAGCGACAGCGCATCGCGCACGCTGCCGCCGGACTCGCGGACGACGAGGCTGATCGCGCCCGGCTCGATCTGGAGCGTCTCGTTCTTGAAGATCGCCGCGAGGTGCTGCGCGAGCCGCGATGCCGGCACGAGCTTGAAGTCGTAGCGCTGGCAGCGCGACAGGATCGTGTTCGGCAGCTTGTGCGGCTCGGTCGTCGCGAGGACGAACGTCACGTGCGGAGGCGGCTCCTCGAGCGTCTTGAGGAGCGCGTTGAACGCCTCGGTCGTGAGCATGTGGACTTCGTCGATGACGTAGACCTTCTTCTTCAGCACCGCCGGCTGGTAGCGCACGGCCTCGGTGAGCTCGCGGATCGCGTCGATGCCGCGATTGCTCGCGCCGTCCATCTCCTGGTAGTCGACCGCGCTGCCGGCGCCGATGCTCTTGCACGCCTCGCACACGCCGCATGGCTCGAGCGTCGCGCCCGACGGGCCCGCCTTCAGGTCGAGACAGTTCAGCGCCTTGCCGACGATGCGCGCGACCGTCGTCTTGCCGCAGCCGCGAGGGCCGCAGAACAGGAATGCATGGTGGACTCGTCCGGTCGCGAACGCGTTGCCGAGCGTGCGCGTCACGTGCTCCTGGCCGACGACCTCGGAGAACGTGGCCGGTCGATACTTGCGAGCGAGGACGAGATAGGACATGCGACCCGTCGGGCACTATACCCGGTGGGTCCGTCGCTACAACGCCAAGGTCTCGCAGATCTTCTTGGCTTGCATGAGGACCTTGTCGCGCAGATCGCCGAGCGCCGACGACGCAGCGTCCTTGTAGAGCGAGCCGCGACAGAGCAGGTGCTTGCCGCCGTACGTCACGAGGTAGCGAAACGCCATGCCCGCGCTGCCCTCGTTGCCCTCGATGTAGCAAGCGGCGCCGCGCTGACGGTTGAGCGTCACCGTCATCACCTTGTTGTCCTCGAGGTACTTCCTGTAGAGATCGCAGTCGACGGGCGCTGCGTCGTCTTCGTAGCCGTAGCGCGCGAGGAACACGCGCGTCTCGTCGGTGTTCTGGACCTTCACGACGAGCGAGAACGTGCCGGCCTCGCCGAGGTCGCGCTCCCAGTTCGGCTCGAGATCCATCTTGATGGCGGCAACCTCCGCCGACGGCTTCACGAGCGCACGATTCATCGTCGACGGAGCGGGCGCCTTCGTCGTCTCCGCGGCTGCTGGCGTAGGCGACTTCGCGTTCGTCGTCCCCGCGGCTGCTGGCGTAGGCGTAGGCGTAGGCGTCTTCGCGTTCGTCGTGTCCGCAGGCGTGGTCGCGGTCGCGGGCCTCGTTGCCGTCGCGGGCGTAGTCGCAGTCGCGGGCGCAGTCGCAGTGGCCTTCGCGGCTGCAGGTGCAGGTGCAGGTGCAGGCGGTGGCGTCGTCTGGGCGAGCGACGGATCCTGCTTGACCAGCTCGGCCGACAGCGTCGCGGAGAACCCGTCTGCCGATCCTCGCTTCGTCCCCGACTCGGCCGCCTTCGGCGCACCGCTGCCCGAACCTCCACCTTCGATCTGATCGCAGGCTCCGAGCGCGAGCGCGAGCGCGGCGAGCGCGACGTGGTTCCCCGAGAAAGCCATCCCCTTCAGGGATACCACGCCGGCGGCCGAACCCCCGGAGCCCGAAAAACGTTCGAGCGACGATCGCAAAATCGTCGCTCGAAAAAAGGTGGCCCCAGACACCCGCCTATTCCGCTACCGTTGCTCCCTTCCGGGCCTGGCGGGGTTCACAGCTTTAGCGTCATCCGGGACCATAAACGCGTCACGCAAGGGGCATGGTGGCGGAGGGAAAGGGATTCGAACCCTTGGTACCTTGCGATACACACGCTTTCCAAGCGTGCACCTTCGGCCACTCGGTCATCCCTCCTGAAGGAGGCAGAAGAAACTGGCGGACAGGGAGGGATTTGAACCCCCGGTGCTTTCGCACATCTGATTTCGAATCAGACACCATAGGCCACTCGGACACCTGTCCAGAAGCTAGTGATACGTCGGGCCGCGGCGCAGCTCGGCGAAGAACTGGGAGAGCAGCGCGGCGCACTCGTCGGCGCGAACCCCGGCGGTGACCTCCATGCGGTGGTTCAGCCGACTGTCGGTGACGATCGAGTAGAGGCTCGTGACCGCCCCCGCCTTCGGGTTGGGGCAGCCGTAGACGAGTCGCTTGATGCGCGCGTTGACGAGAGCGCCGGCGCACATCGGACACGGCTCGTGCGTGACATAGAGTGTCGCCTCGACACGCCACATCCCGAGCGTGCGGGCAGCATCGCGAAGCGCGACGACCTCGGCATGCGCCGTCGGGTCTCGATCCACCTCGCGCCGGTTGTGACCGCGACCGATGATCGAATCATCGGCGACGATCACCGCCCCGACCGGAACATCTCCGGCCGCGAACGCGGCGCGCGCTTCATCGAGCGCGACGGTCATCCATTGTTCGTCTGTCATCATCGCGGATCCGAGAGGGGTCGAACCTCTAACCCCCGGTTCCGTAGACCGGTGCTCTATCCATTGAGCTACGGATCCAAACTGTTCAAACGTTGCGGAGCGAGAGGGATTCGAACCCTCGATACAGGAAATACCCCATATGCCGGTTTAGCAAACCGGTGCCTTCAGCCACTCGGCCATCGCTCCAGGCGGCTGGTCTGCCAAAAAAGAAACTGTGTAGTGGGCGGGGACGTACGCTACGGCGCGACGTCCCGCCCATGACCACTTGCGTGACACTATTCGATTATCAAACGTCGCGGAGGAGGAGGGATTCGAACCCCCGGAGCTTGCGCTCGGCGGTTTTCAAGACCGCTGCCTTCGACCGCTCGGCCACTCCTCCAGGCGGTCCCAGAGGCAGGGCGTATTTATAGGGATCAACGGAGTGATGTAAAGCCGGATCTCTGTTTTTCCCTACTCTCGCGAGCTTGCCTCACGAAGAACCGCCTCAGCCTCTGGCCGTGATCCGCTCGAGACCCCCGACGTAGGGGCGCAGCGCGGCCGGGACGACGATCGAGCCGTCCGCCTGCTGGTACTGCTCCATGATCGCGACGATCGTCCGGCCGATCGCGATGCCCGAGCCATTGAGCGTGTGGACCGGGCGCGGCTTCGCACCGGCATCGGGGCGGTAGCGGATCTTCGCGCGCCGCGCCTGGAAGTCCTCGAAGTTCGAGCACGACGAGATCTCGCGATACGCATCCTGGCCCGGCAGCCAGACCTCGAGGTCGTAGGTCTTCGCCGCCGTGAAGCTCATGTCGCCGGTGCACAGCGTGACGACGCGGTAGTGGAGACCGAGCGTCTGGAGCACGCGCTCCGCGTCCTGGCGGAGTGCCTCGAGCTCGCCGTAGCTCGCCTCGGGCGTCGTGAACTTCACGAGCTCGACCTTGTCGAACTGGTGCTGGCGGATGAGGCCGCGCGTGTCCTTGCCGGCGGCACCGGCCTCGGCGCGAAAGCACGGCGAGTACGCGGTGTAGCGGCGCGGCAGCTCGCCGGCCTCGAAGATGTGATCGGCGTGGAGGTTCGTGACCTGGACCTCCGCCGTCGGCGACAGGAACAGATCGTTCTCGGCGACGTGGTCGGGCCCGACAGGAACGTCGAGCTTGAACAGGTCCGCCTCGAACTTCGGCAGCTGACCGGTGCCGCGCAGCGACGCGCGACGCACGACCGCCGGCGGCCAGACCTCGTCGTAGCCGTGCTGGACGTGCAGATCGATCATGTAGCTGATGAGGCCGCGCGTCAGCTTGCTCGCCGCGCCGCGCAGCACGGTGAACCGCGCGCCGGTGATCTTCGCGCCCGCCTCGAAGTCGAGGATGCCGAGCGCGGTGCCGAGCTCCCAGTGCGGCTTCGGCGCGAACGCGTAGGTAGGCTTCTCGCCCCACGTGTGGAGCACCGGGTTATCGGCCTCGCTCGCGCCGACGGGGACGCTCGCGTGCGGCGCGTTCGGGATCGACATCAGCAGCGTCTCGGTCTCCGCCTCGAGCGACGTCTGCTGCGCCTCGCCTTCCTTGATCCGCGTCGAGAGCGCCTTCATCTCGTCGCGCGCGGCGACGAACTCGGCGCTCTTCTTGTCGAGCTTCGCCATCTTCTCGTTCGCCGCGTTCTTCTGCTGGCGAAGACCGTCGAGCTCGCCCTGGAGCTTTCGGCGTTTCTCGTCGAGGCTCTTCCACGACCCCACGACCGTGGCAACATCGCCACCTCGGCGAAGTACGTCGTCCATTCGGGCTGGGTCGAGCATGGCTTACCTCAATGATCGCTACGGGTTGGGAGCGGACCCTACCTTGCTCTTAACGCCGGTGGCAAGGCCGGGGTCCAATGCGTCGTGCAAGCGGCAGTGTTGCCCGCGCTGGACCGGGCTCTCGCGAGCGTGACAGAAGCGATCGATCCCGACCGCGAGCTCGCCGAGAAGTTTCGTCAGGGCGATCGTAGCGCATTCGACGCGATCGTCAGGCGTCATCAGAAGGGCGTGTGGCGGGTCGTCCGCCGCTACGTGCGCCGTGACGCCGACGCCGCCGATGTCACGCAGCAGGTTTTCGTCCGCGCGTTCAAGGGCCTGGCGATGTTTCGCGGCGCCGCGACCGTCCGGAGCTGGCTGTACCGGATCGCGATCAACTGCGCGCTGTCGTGGCTGCGCGACCACCGGCGGGAGCAGCCGTCCGAGATCGCCGAGGACTCGCTGAGCGAGCTGCCGGTCGCGCCTTCCCGGATCGCGAGCGATCAGGATGGCGCGCTGCTGCGTGCGGCGATCGCGAAGCTGCCGCCGAAGCAGAAGCTCGTGCTCGAGCTGCGCGTGTTCGACGAGCTGTCGTTCAAGGAGGTCGCCGAGCTCGCCGACTGCAGCGAGAACACGGCGAAGGTGAACTTCCACTACGCGGTGAAGAAGCTGCGTGACATCCTCGGAGCCGGCGATGCGCGACGAGGGTGATCCGGCGAGCCTCGAGCTCGACGACGAGGACCGCGCGCTCGTCGAGCGCCTGCGCACGCTGGGGCCCGAGGGCGAGGAGCCCGACTGGCAGAAGCTCTCGGCCGCGATCCGCGCAGAGGTCGGCACGCGTGCACCGCGGCCGTGGTGGCGCAGCTGGCAGTGGCTCGTCCCGATCGGCGCGCTTGCCGGAACCGCCGCGCTCGCATTCGTCGTGATCGAGCAGCGCACGCACGACGACCGCGCGCCGCAGCCGCCGATCGTCAACCGCGACGCACGCCCGCCGGCGCCTCCCGCCGCCGCGACCGACGAGGCGCCGTACGTGTGGCTCGATGGTCAGGCGGTCGATGTCGACGAGGCCCTCGCGCCGGCGCTCGACGAGCTCGACGAGGACGCGCGCCGTGCGCTGCGCACCGATGACAGCGATGTCACCGGCGGGATCTTGCCGGCGTCGAATCTGTCGTGGGTCGATGACCTCGACGACGAAGATCTCGCCACGGCCGAGCAGTGGCTCGCGAGGAAGAAGTCGTGATGAAGACATTGATCGTCGTGCTCGCACTCGCCATCGCAGGCCCCGTCGCCGCGCAGCCGGCGCCTCGCGGCGCCCCCGCACCTGCCGCGCAGGAGCCGCGGCGCGAGAAGATCAAGAAGCGGATCCGCGCGCTGCGTGCGTACACGCTGACCGAGGAGCTGCAGCTCGACGAGCAGACCGCCGGACGGCTGTTCCCGGTGCTCGCGAAGTTCGACGACGAGCTCGACAAGCTGCTCGTCCAGCGCGCCGACCTCCAGCGCCGGCTCGAGGGCTCCGCGCAGATCAGCGATCCGAAGCAGCTCGACAAGCTGATCGACGACGCGACCGCGAACCAGCGCGCGATGTGGGAGACCGAGGAGAAGCGGCTCGCACAGCTGCGAAAGATCCTCACGCCGGCGCAGACCGCGCGGCTGCTCGTCGTCCTGCCGGCGATGGAGCGCAAGATCCAGCACCAGCTCCGCCGCGCCATGCGCAAGGCCGCGGTGAGAGGCGCTCCCGTCGACGACGACGACGACGGCGGCGACCTCGGCGTCAACCCGTTCGGTCCGCCCGCCGCCAAGGGCCGGCCCGCGCCGCGGCAGCCGGCGTGCGACCCGTTCACCGACGCTCGCGGCTGCGGCGCCCGGAAGTAGAGCTGGGAAATTCGCGCACCCGCCTCGTCGGTCGGGGTAATGCCGGGGATGCTCGCGACCGCCGATAAAGGGCAACGGCCAACGCGCCAGGGTATGATGATCGGCGGATGATCGAGGCTACCTGTGCGGCCTGCGGGACCGCTGCCCGCATTGCCGAAGCCGACGTCCCGGCAGGGGCGAAATTCGTGACGTGCGCGAGCTGCAAGTCGCGTGTTCCGCTGCCCGCCGCCAAGGCCGCGACGCAGACGCCGGCGAAGGGGATGAAGATCCCGTCGATTCCGTCGGTGATCCCGTCGATCCCGAAGCCCGGTGCGCCGATCAAGGGCAAGGCCGACACGATCGATCTCGCGGATCTGCCGGCGCCCAAGCGCAACAGCCCGCTCGCCGGTACCGACGTGCCGAGCAAGCCCGTGCCGAGCGCGCTCGGCGCCGTCGATCTGCCGGCGCCCCGGGGCGGCGCGAAGGGGCCGCTCGATCTCGACGACGTGATGGCCGGCGCCGACCTGCCCGCGCCGAAGGCGAAGTCCGACGGCGGCCTCAGCGATCTGCCCGCGCCTAAAGCGAAGCCGTCGTCGCCGCTCGGCAACCTGCCGCCGAGCAAGAAGGCGACCTCGCCGCTCGCCGGTGCGGACTCGCCGCTCACCGATCTGCCCGCGCCGAAGGCGAGCGCGCTCGCCGATCTGCCCGCACCGAAGGCGAAGTCGTCGGCGCTGGCGGATCTGCCGACGCCGAAGGCACCGCCGAAGGGGCCGCTCGATGTGGCGGCGCCGAAGCCCGCCGGCATCGCCGATCTACCGACGCCGAAGACGGCCGGCATCACGGATCTCCCGGCGCCGAAGCCCGGTGTCGCGGGCCTCGCGGATCTGCCGGCGCCGAAGCGAGCCCCCGCGGTCCCGCCGGCGGCGAAGAAGCCCGCGCCGCCGCCGCCGCTCGACGGTGGGATCGATCTCGGACCCTCGGGTGCGCTCGACGCCGAGGTCGATCTGCCGACGCCGAAGCCGGGCGCGAACAACGATCTGCCGGCGCCGAAGGGATTCTTCGACGACCTCCCGCAGCCCGCGACCTCGTCGACGCGGCCGCGCACGCAGGGCGACATCGATCTGCCGGCGCCGAAGGGATTCTTCGACGATCTCCCGCAGCCCGCGAAGGCCGGCGCCCCCGGCACCGACGTCGCACCGAAGGGATTCTTCGACGA
>JAEWJO010000477.1 GCA_023386455.1 Pseudomonadota bacterium
CTGCTGCAGCGTCGTCTCGACGACGCGCACGCCGGCCGCGGGGCGCGGCAGCTCGGCGGCGGGCGCCTGACCGGCGCTCGGCTGGCGGCTCGCGAGCAGCGGCAGCATCACGCCGCCGACGCGGACGGAGACCTGCTCGCCGTCGACGACGAACATCTGCAGCTCGGGAAAGTCGAAGCGTGTCTGCAGCGCGCTCATCACCTGCGCGAAGCTCGCGTTCTTGAGATCCGCGAGCGTCTCGGCCTGGTGGACGAGCATCGGTGGCGGTCCCTCGACGACGTACTCCTTGACGACGAACGTCAGGATCTCGAGGAGCGTCTCGCGATCCATGTCGCCGAACGCCTCCTTGACGTTGGCAGCAAGCTCGCGCAAATCGGGACGAGAGGGCATGAGGACTCCTAGAACGTGGCTCCGTCGAGATCGGCGCCGGTGGTGTCGCAACCGATCAGCCGTGCGCCGGTGAGCTCGGCGCTGCAAAGGTTCACGCCGCGCAGATCACAGCGCACGAGCACCGCACCGCGAAGATTCGCGCCGTAGAGGTTCGCGCGCTTGAAGTCGACCTCGAACAGCGACGCGCCCGACCAGTCGGTGCGCGACAGCGACACCGTCGCGTGCTCGTAGCCCTCGAACGTCACCTTCAGCAGCACGGCGCCGGCGAAGTCGGCGGAGTACAGCTCGCTATCGATGAACCGCGACTCCTGGATGCGCGCGCGATGGAACCGGACGCGCGCCATGCGCACCGGGCCGAGCTCGCAGCGCAAGAGCTGCGCGCCGCTGAGATCGAGCTCGGTCAGATCGCAGTCCTTCGCGCGAACGCGATGCCAGAGCGCGCCCTTCCACTGCGACGTCCGCAGGTCGCTCTGCTTCAGCTCCGCGCGCTCGAGCCGCGTGTCGTCGGCATCGGCGCCGCGAAGATCGAGTCGCTCGAGCGTCACGCCGTCGAGATCGATCGACCGCAGGCCGACCGATTGCGCGGCGAACCCCGCGATCGTGCGGCCGGCGAGCTCGTCGTCGGCGACGAGCCGTTCGAGCTGCACTCGTGACTGGACAACGCCGGCATCGGCGCTCTGGTCGCTCACCGTCGAAGGATACCGCGTCCCCGGCCGTTAGGGCCGGCGGGCCGAGCCGTTCCGGACGTAGTGATTTCGCGCGGCTTCGCCCATCAGCTCGATGACGCGCGCCTTGATCTTCTCGATGTTCTCTTTCATCGCCTTCTCGGACGCTTGCTTGGCGGCCTGTGCCGCCGCCGCGCCGCGCGATGCGCCCTGCCCCTCGGGATGGCCGCCGGACTCGACCTCGTGCTCGACCTCGTGAGCCTCGTGCTCGTGCTCCTCGGTGAACGCCATCTGACCGTCGAACGTGCCCCTGCGATGCAGGCCCTGCTTGGCCTGGGCGACGTGCGTGAGCTCGTGGGCGAGCAGCGCCTGACCCGAGGCGCTCGCCATCGACTTGTCGGGCGAGTTGCCCATGAGGATCATGCCCGTCGAGCCGACGGTCACGGCGTACGCGTCGCGCTTGCGGTTGAACTCCTCGGCGAACTCGCCGGTGACGACCCGGACGTGACCGAGGTCGACGCCGAATCGCTTCTCGTACTTCGCGCGGATCGAGTGATCGAGCGCCTCGCCGCGGCCGGCGCGCTTGGCGAACAGCTTCAGCAGGCGGTCGGGGTCGTACTTCTTCGCGAGCTCGTCGGTGAGCTCGTCGGCAGTGCCGCCCTGGTTCTCGTTGTCCGACACGCTAGTCCTTCTACGAGGTTACTCGTCCTTGCCTTCCCCGGACGCCCAGGTCGACACGTAACCCTCGGATTGCTCGTAGTATTCGCCGGTCTTCTGCTGGTCGACGACCGCCGCGTCGCCGCCGAGGGCCGCCTCGAGGAACTTCGTCTCGTCGAGGCAGCTGCCGCCCTTGACGCCCTTCACCTGGAACGTCACCTCGCCCTTCTGGTTGATGACGATCTCGATGTCTTGCTTCCTCATTCGGACACCCACTTTCGGACGACCAGACGGATCGAGCCGTCTTCCTCGTTGACCTCTTCCTCGACCGCGTAACCCTTCTCTTCGCAGGCCTGTTTCACGTTGTGATACTGGTACTTCTGCGACAGCTGGTTCTTGAACTCTTCCTCGGACGTGCCGTTCGTCGTCTCGACGCCCCACCAGTCGGCGGTGATGTCGTACGTCCCGTCCTGGTTGTCGATCACGCCGATGTCGTAGCGGCCCATATCGACCGACGCGGCCGCCTTGAGCGTGTCACCGCGGTAGCCGCGGACGGTCACCGACTGGCCCTGCTCGGCGTAGTTGACCTTCATCTTCATGTCCTCGAGCGCCTTCTTGATCGCCGCGAGGTTGGTCATCTTGAGCGCGCACTTCGTGAAATGAGACATCACCGGCTCCAGGAAGGCGCGAGGCGCCCCAGCTTCTTATACGCGATTTCAGAGCTCTAGCTTCCGGTTGTCGTCGTCGCCGCTCTCCGGCCCCTTGTCGCCGAGGTTGGCCTTCGGAGCGCCATAGCGCGCCATCCAGCCCTCCTTCTTGGGAGCCTTCGCGCGCATCGACGCGGGACGGGCGCGCGTGCGAGCCCACTCGCGCATCTGCTCGATCATCTCGCGCATCGTGATCGCGAGCGGGACGAGCTCGCTGGTCGTCTTCAGCAGGCCCTCGGTCGTCAGGTCGTTGCCCGAGTCGAACGCATCGTAGAGCGCCGCGATCACCGCCTGCTCGAGCTCGGCGCCCGAGTAGTCGACGGTCGCGTCGACGAGCTTGTCCATCTCGAACTGGCCCGGATCGCGGTTCTTCTTGCGCAGGTGGATGTCGAGGATCTGGCGGCGGTCCTCGCGATCCGGCAGGTCGCAGAAGAAGATCTCGTCGAAGCGGCCCTTGCGGAGCAGCTCGGGCGGCAGCTGGTGGACGTTGTTCGCGGTCGCGATCACGAACACGGGCGACGTCTTCTCCTGGAGCCACGTGATGAACGTGCCGAACACGCGCGAGGTCGTGCCGCCGTCGGTCTGGCCCGACGAGCCGGTACCCGAGAAGCCCTTCTCGAGCTCGTCGATCCACAGGATCGCCGGCGCGATCGCCTCGGCCGTCTTGATCACGGTGCGCACGTTCTCCTCGGAGCTGCCGACGAGACCGGCGAAGATCTTGCCGACATCGAGGCGCAACAGCGGCATCTGCCACAGCGCGCCGACCGCCTTCGCGGTGAGCGACTTGCCGGTGCCGGGCACGCCGATGAGCAGGATGCCCTTGGGCAATGGCAGGCCGAAGTCGCGCGCGCGAGAGCCGAACGCGTTGCGGCGCTTCACGAGCCAGTCTTTCAGGACCTCCATGCCGCCGACGTCCGAGAACTCCTCGCGGTGCTCGTAGTACTCGAGCATGCCGCTCTTGCGGATGATCTGCTTCTTCTCCTCGAGGATCGTCTCGAGGTCGAACGTGTGCGTGCGCACCGCGCTCTTCGCGAACACGTTCTCCGCCTCGACGAGCGTCAGGCCGAGCGCGCCTTCGACGACGCGCTCCATCATCGTCGGATCGCTCTCGATCACCTGCTGCGTCGCGGCGGGCAGGTTCGGCAGGATCTTGCGCGCCGCCTGCTCGATCTCCTGGCGATTCGGCAGCTCCCAGTCGAGCACCGCCGAGATGCTCTTCTCGAGCTCGGGGGCGATCTTCGTCACCGGCGACAGGATGAGGAGACTCTTCTTCGTCTTGCGCAGCTCGGTCGCCGCGTCGCGCAGGCGGCGGACGACGGCCGGCTCCTTCAGGAACGGATGGAAGTCGCGGAGCACGAACAGCGCGCGGCCTTCGCTGCGCACCACGTGATCGATCGCCTTCATCGGGTCCTTCACGTCGCGCGTGCCCTGCCCGTTCGCGATCGTCTTGAAGCCTTCGGTGATCGACCACACCTCGAGGCGCATCTCGCGCTCGACGCACAGCTTCCGCAGCTGCTCCTCGACGCGTTGCTCCTCCGCCGACGTGATCCAGATCAGCGAATAGCGAGCCTTGATGAGGTCCTCGATCTCGGCCTTGCTGCTGCGCTTGTGTTCGATCGTCACAGTTGACTCCGTTCGCTCCGATTACTCCGTCAACGGAGGTTACTCACTTGCTCTCGGCGAGGTCGCGCAGACCGCGCAACGCACCCTTCGCGGTCTCGGCACTGTCGACGAGCGCCTCGACGGCGTCGCTGACGGCCTGCATCGTCTCGCCGTCTGCCTTGAGGTTCGGCAGCTCGCCCTGGACGAGGACCATGTTGTTGCGCATCTCGGAGAGGATGTCGTTGATCGCGTCGTAGATCTCTTTGGCCTTCGCCGCCAGCTCGGGCGAGCCTGCCGGTGAGCCAACCGCCTCGACGATCGCTTCGGCCTGTGCGTCGGCCGATGCCTTCGCGCGTGCGGCCTCGGCGCGCGCCTTCTGCGCGTCGGTCTTCGCGGCCTCGACGGCGGCCTCGAGCGACTTCTGCGCGCGCTCCGCCTGGTCGGCGCGAGCGAGCGCATCCTTGAGCTTCAGGTCGTTCGCCTCGCGCTCGCGGGCGAGCTCGGCCTGATCGATGCCGGCACCGGGTGCCGCCTTCGCGACGACCTCGAGGTCGGCGATCTTCTTCTTCAGCTTGTCGACCTCGCGGCGCGCATCGTCGCCGCCGGTCGCCGCCTGATCGCGTGCCTTCGCCGCGGAGAGTGCCTCCTCGGCGGCCTTGTGGCGCGCGACCTCGGCCTTCGCGAGCGCCTCCTGCGCGACCGAGCGCGCGCTCTCGGCGGCGATCTTCGCGTGCACGGCCTCCTGCAGCTCGACCTCTACCTGCGCGAGCCGTCCCTCGAGCTTCTCGCGATCCTTCTCGGTCCGCTCGTACTGGTCGGTGAGCCGCTCGCGATCCGCCTCGACCTTCTTGATCTCGACGCGCAGATCCTTGATGTCGTTCGTCAGCCGCATCATGTGATCGGACTGACCGGCGTTCGCGCCGCCGCTCTGCGTCTCGACGAGGAGCCGGCCGAGGCGCTTGTTCTCTTCCTCGACCGCGACGATCTGGCTCGCGCTGCGCGAGGCGCTCGTCGCGGCCTCGTCTCGCTCGGCCTTGAGGCCGGCGATCTGCTTCAGCATGCGCTCCTTGTCGGCGCGCAGCTCCTTGATGACCTCTTCCTGCGAGATCAGGCCGACGCGCCGCTCCTCGAGCATGCGCTCCTGCTCGTTGATGACCTCGCGGAGGTGCTCGATCTCGGTGAGCTGCTGGTTGAGCTTCTTCCAGCCCTCGTCCTTCGTCCGCGACAGCTCCATGAGCTGGCGGTTGAGGTCCTCCATGTCCTCGCGGATCTTCGTCGCGTCTTCCTGCGCGCGCGCCGCCTGACGCTCGCGCGTCGCGACGTTCTCCGCCATGTCGCCCATCTCCTGGCGGAGCTTGTTCATCTCGCTGCGCATCTGCGTGAGCTCGTCACGCAGCTCGTCGGCAACGCGATCGTGGGCGGCGGCCTGCTCCTCGCGATCCTTGACGGCGGCCTTCAGCTCGTCGATGCGCTCGCGCAACGACGCGGCCTCGGCCCGGATGCGCTTGCCGTCGGCGACCTCGCGCTCGTAGTTGGCCGTCGCCTTCTCGAGGTCGGCGCGCACGGCCTTGAGCTCGGTGTCCGCCTTCTGCGGATCGAACTCGAGACCGAGATCGACGAGGACCTTCTTCTCGGCATCGTCGCCGGGGCGCGCGGCGCCACCGGGCGCGCCGACACCGCCGCGACCGAACATGCTCGGGTCGCGCCGGTCGTTGCTGCCGGGCATCGCCGGCGGACCGCCACCGGGCATGCCCGGAGGACCGCCGTACGGCATGTTGCCGCCACCGGGAGCCGCTCCGCCGCCGGGCATCGCGGGGGGACCGCCGTAAGGCGTCGCGCCCTGCCCACCCGGCATG
>JAEWJO010000499.1 GCA_023386455.1 Pseudomonadota bacterium
CGAGGGCCAGCAACGTGAAGTTCTTCTTCAAGCAGTGGGGCGGTGTTCGCAAGCACGTCACGGGGCGCGTGCTCGATGGCCGTACGTGGGACGAGATGCCCACCCCACTACGTGTCACAGGAGACCGGCTAGCGATCGTGAGGTGAGGGATGGGCGCGCCGAAGACGACCGTATGGACGATCGAACCGCATACGCAGGCAAAGCACGAGATCTTGGACCGGTATCTCCAGGCATGGACCGCGCGAGGTCACGCTGTTCGTCCGATGCAACAGCGCTTGAACTTCTTCCCGGACCCGCACGGGCAAGGCTCGTTGCGCCCGATGCGTGCTGTTGCTGCGCGGCCATGCGCGGATTGGGCGGTGGCGAGGCGTTCCTTCGCGAAGCTCTGGTATGCCGCGTAGACCAGCTTGCCGAGATCTCGAAGGGCGACCTCGCGTGCTTCCTCGCGGTTCGGCACCTCGTCGAGGAAGCCGGCCGGGACCAAGTCGTGACGCTCTGCGAGGAATGCGAGCGGTGCGGCGAAGGTCCACCGCGCGGAGTGGCCTACCCATTCGGGGTCAAGGCTCGCGGCAGCCACATATCCCGAGGCGAACGCTACGCACGCGTCTCCGTCCTCGGCCTCGGGAATCATGACCTCCCGGCCCTTGGCGAGCATGCCGATGACCTGATTGTACAGCCGGAGCAGGAGGCCGATCGTCGTCGGATCGGGCGGCACGTTCCCGAAGGCGAGCGGCAGCCACTGCGGCGTCGGGATCATGCCCGGCGCGACCCCGACGGCGTGGATCACGCCGAGGGCGTAGTGGACGTCGAGCCCGCGCTCCTCGAGCACGTCGAGCTCGGCGTCGTCGAGCGGCACGTCCACGGCGATCGGCACGCGACCAGATTGCCGCGACAAGCCCACGATGGCAACGCCCGGCGCAATTCCCGCGCTTCCCGCGGCGCGGTTGATCGGTCACCCTAAGCAAGCCCGCGGCGGACGCATCCTCGTTACCCGCCGCTCTTCTCTTGTCGCCAGATCGAGCGCCGCACCGAGAACAGAGCCCACTCGCTCCAGATCCCGCCGTCCGCTCGCCGCTTCGGCGCCACCCCGATCGCTTTCGCGAGCGCCACGAATCCGTCCGCTTCAAGGCCGACGGCTCGTGCTGCATTCCCCGTGGTGATCGTGGGCTTCGCGTCGTAGCCCTTCATCACCCGATCGAGCCCACCGAGCGCCTTGCCGGTGAGCTTCGCGACGGCCCGGTCGATCTCTCGGACGAGCGGGCAGGCTTCAACTACGGGGACGAGAAACAAGCCGCGCTGAGCGCCGACGAGGTTCTGGACAGAATCCGCAAGCTCGCGGTCACCGAGGGGGAAACATTGCGTGCAGGCGATCATCCGATCGTGGCGACCGGAGCGCGCAGGCATTTCGGAGGGTGGAAGGCCGCGTTCGAGGCGACCGGTTGTGCGCCGCCCGAGACCCTCACGTGGACCAAGGACGCGGTGATCGCCGCGATCCGCGATGACGTCGCGAAGGGCCTGCCCGTGAACTCGGCGCGGATCATGCGCCGCAACGCCAACCTCTACGTCGCGGGACGGCGCCGGTTTGGAACCTGGGCAGCTGCATTGATCGCTGCCAAAGCGGCACCTCGCACTACGACGTCGGGCTCGCGTCGGCGATCTTCATCGCCGCGATGACGCACATGAACCAAAGAACAGGCGCAGCAAGTCTCGCGTCCAAGATCAGCCCAGTTCCTGTCTCCCTCTTGTCTCCCGCGACGCGCTTCTCCTCGACGAGAACGTCTTGCGCAGATAGCTAGCGGTCCCACGGTTTCTCCCTCGGAAGCCCACGCGCCTCCGATCTCGCGCTCTCTTGATCGAGGCGCCGTCCGATGGTTGCGGGTGCAACGACTTTGGTTGCGTTCGCAACCAACTTGAGGCATGACTACGGCCGTGACGGACGAGTTCCGCGAGCTGATGCAGGAGTTCATCCGGCGATTCGGTCTGCTGGGCGCGGATCGCACGCCGTGTGGCAAGCCGCTCGCCTCGTCAGACGCGCACGCGTTGATGCTCCTGGTCGTCGCCGGCGCGGACGGGATGCTGCCGTCTGCTCTCGCGACCCAGCTCGGCGTTGATAAGAGCACGGCCACCCGCGTCGTCGCTCGGCTGACCGATGCGGGCCACATCGCCTCCGCGCCCGGCACGGACGATGCGCGCGCAAAGCCGATCCGACTCACGAAGAAGGGCGCTCGCGTCGCCGCCGAAGTTCAGGCGGCAAGTCGAGACCGCTTCACGCGCCTGCTGGAGCATGTGCCAGCGCGGCGCCGTGCTGAGGTTCTGGGCTCTCTCAGAGAGCTTGTTTCTGCGCTGGCGAAGATGACGTCCAGCTCCGAGGACAAGGAAGGATGAGGATCATGACTCGCATCGGCTTCGTTAGCGTCGTACTCGCAGCAGCTCTCGCCGGATGCCGGGGTTCATCGGCAGCGCCAGACAAGCACGGCGCGGCTCCACCCGCCGCAAAGCAAGCACCGGCCGCGAACCCCGACACGCGGACGCCGCTTCCGCTCACGGCGATGATGGCGAACCATCAAAAGCAGGAGATGCGCGATCACCTGCGCGTCGTCCAGGAGATCACGACGGCGCTCGCCAAAGATGACTTCGACGCGATCGCGAAATCTGCAGCGAGGATCGGCTGGTCCGAGCGGCAGGCGATGATGTGCAAGCACATGGGGGCCGGTGCCCCTGGGTTCGCGGAGGTTGGCGAGGACTTCCACAAGACAGCTGACACGATCGTGGACGCAGCGAAGCATCGCGACCGAGCAGGCGTCGCCGCGGCGCTCGGCGCGACTCTCGAGACCTGCACGGGCTGCCACGATACGTACCGCCAGGAAATCGTCGACGAGCCAGCCTTTACAAAGATGGACGGCTCCGCGGGCACGGATGCGAGCTGCCCGATGATGCACCGGAAATAGCTGCCGTCGCCGCAGCGAATCGCATCGCCTGATCGTCGCGCTACTCCATCACATGCGCTTTGCGCAGCGATGATTCGAGTGCCGGGTGTCGATCGCGGGAGCGGGACCGGACGCCGGTAACGGGACAACGGACCAATTCACATGTAACCCGTTCCGCTCGCGTTGCGTGACGACGCTCTACGCACCGCGCTGTCGCGCGTTCTTCGCGCGCTCGAGCATCTTGTCGAAGGCCTCGACGATCGGTTTCCACACGACGAATGGCTTGCCAGTGATCGGCACGAGCTTTCGTGCCGCTTCGTTGATCACTTTCCATCGATCGGCCTCGGGCACCTCCAGCGCCGTCTCGACTACCTCGCGTAGCTCTGGCGCGAGCTGGTCGCGGACGCGCCAACGCGCGTAGGCGAGCAGCACTTCGAACGAACGCGCTTTCGCGAGCGTCGCCTTGGCCGCCAACTCGTTCAGTCCGTAGCGCTCGCGCAGTTCGGGGACAAGGAAATAGTCCGAGCTCGCCCCGTCATACACGTTCTCCTCGCGCGCGAAGTCAAGCTCGATGGCGGTATCACGCTCCGTCGAGTGCGCTGGTGTGAGCTCGCACCGCAAGTGATACGTGCCGAACTCGTTCCTTGCGAGCCGCGCGAGGTCGTGGCCGTACTCGACCGCGAACGAGTCGACACGTAGCCGCTCAAACGGAGTCTCGATGCGATGCCCAGGAGGGAGCCCGAGGAACTGCACCAGACCCGGCCGCGCGACCGTGAGCTCGGCGATGTCGAGCACGAGCCACCCGCTCGCGGGGCAGTGGAACCTTTCGTGGCGCGGGCATGCGCTGCAGTGCCGCTCACCGCAGGCGATCACCCAACCTGACTGGTTGCCAGTTGGCGCCTCGCGCGTCAGCACTTCCGCGGAGTGCTGCCACCGCGGACACACGAGCACAGACATCAGCCAGTGTGGCGGCGCGAAGGCGCCGAATGCCGTCGCGAACTGCCGCTGCGCCTGCGCGAGACGTGCGGGTTCATCGAGCGCGAGGGTCGTGCGACCTGCGCGGTAGTCTTCGAGGATGAGGGCGTGGAGCGCAAGCGCACCGTCGGGACGCAGGATGGGGTGCACCGGCCACCCGTCAAGGACGGGCACCCGACCGACCTCGAAGCGTTCGCCGTCACCGAGGCGACGATCGAGCTCGGAGATCCAATAGGTGCCTTGCTCGGCAAGCGCGGCATCTTCCAGCGCGAGCACGAGCTCAGCGTGGCCGTGCGCGTTACCTGCGGTGGTGCGTAGCTCGTACACCTCGCGAAACTACCATCGCTCGGTTCGAGCTTCGTGCCGGCTAGCACATCGTCTCCGCGTCCTTTCACGACCTTTACGTCCGCCAACTGGAAACGAGCTCGGAGCACTGCGAGGAGCCGCAGCCCGGGCCTTGTGAACGACACGATGGTTGGCCGGACGATGCGGCTATGCGAACGTCAACGTCGCGCGCGTACCCGCGTCGTTGTTCGCGCGCGCCAGCTGTAACGTCCCCAAGGCGCCGCGCCGCGCTCGGTGTCTGCAGGACAGTGCGACGCCCCAAAGGCGAACGAGTATCGTCACGGCAGAGTCTGAAGCCGTCGTCACCTTTGGTGAGCTCGACGGGTCGACAAGGACCTTGACCCTTGAAAGCGGCGAGTACTTCACGCATTTGACCGAAGACGGGTTTGTTGGTCGGGACGTGACCGCCAACAAGCCAATCGCACTCGTAACTGCGATGCAGGCGTTTGCTCCGTGGGACTATCCATTCAACGCGGGGCCGCACTGGATCGAGAGCGATGAGCCATTTCGAGCGACGCTGTGCGGACAAACGTCGGTGTCCACGCGGATCGAGTTCTTGACCGACGGTACGACCACGGAGCATCACTCGGCAGCGTTCGCCGTGCCGCTCCTCGGGTACGATCCACCTCCTCCGTCGATCGAGTAGGGCAAACAACGCCCGCGCGGAACAACGCGCCGCCGGCGGTCGCGATGGATGCCGACATCCATGTCATACGAGCTCGTGAAACTCGTGGACAAACTGGCCGCGCACGGCAGGAGCGTGAGGATTCCCGAGGAGAGTTGCGCTCACCCGCCGTGCACCGACATCGCGCCGATCACGCCCCACGAGCCATCGTCCTCGAGGGCGAACACGACGGCACCGACAAGGGCTCCGTTCGCGCGCGCCTCGAGCTGCAGCTCCTTCGGGCTACGTTCCGTGACACTCCAGGCGCACGCGTCGACCGATGCGCACGCGACGTTCGTCAGCTCGGACACCGTGCGACCGGCGAGCTCCGCCTGTGCCTGTTCCTTCGTCAGCGCGAACGAACCGATCGTGAAGCCGCCGGTCGAGACCGAGTCCACGAAGTCCGTGGTCCGGTTCTCGACGATCGCAAGCACGGTCGACTCGAGCCGCGCCGATGCACTCGCAGGCATCGCGTCGAGGTTCGCGATCCACGGGCCTTCGGCTTGCGTCAGGACGGGTGCATGCGTGACTCGCGACGCGCCCGGGTTCGGCGGCTCGATGTCGCGTGCCTGCGTGCGCGGCGTGTCCTTGCACGCGCCGACGAGAAGAAGACCGAAGAATGCCAGCCGGGTCGTCATGGCCGCGCTCACATCGAGAGCGGTAGCGCGATCGTCGCGGGCAGGCCGACGTCGGTATTCGTCACCGAGGCGACTCGCCAGCCGTAGTTGTTGGACGTCGTCGTGTTGCAGACGCCGGTCGATTCGATGTGCGTCGGGCCGATCTGGACCGAATCGACGAGGCCGTTCGCGTCACAACCCGTGGCACCGGTCGTCCAGAGCATGCCGTTGGCGCTGCGCATGACGAGCTTGCAGAAGTTCTTGCGCACCGCCGTGCTCGAGCCACTGTTCATGATGCCCTGGCCGGCGCTGCATCCGCCGCCGTTCCAGTACATCTGGCCGAACACGACGAGACCGTCGAAGCCGAGCGGAACGATGTGCCCCGTCGACGTCTTGAGCACCACGTACGCGTTGTGCGCGGCCGTGTAGCCCGAGCCACCGACCGGCTGGCCGATGCTGATCACCGTGCCGAGCGTGACGTTGTTTGCGTCCTTGAGGACAACACCGCCGCCGGTACCCGCGGGACCTTGCAGACCTTGCGGGCCCTGCGCGCCAGTCGCGCCAGTCGCGCCAGTCGCGCCAGTCGCGCCGATCGGACCTGCTGGACCCGCCGCGCCCGTCTGCCCCACGAGACCTTGCGGACCCGTCGCGCCGGTCGCACCGGCGGGACC
>JAEWJO010000529.1 GCA_023386455.1 Pseudomonadota bacterium
GGGGCGGCCGCCCCTTCCCGGCGACGCCCACGGGCCGCTTCGCTACATCGATCTGTTCGGCGGGCGCAAGCCGCATGTCCTCGTCGGCCACGACAACGGCGTCGGCAGGACGACGACGATCGGGTACCGGAGCTCGACGCGGTTCTATCTCGACGACGCGCGCGCGGGGGCACCGTGGCGCACGAAGCTGCCGTTTCCGGTCCAGTGCGTCTCGCGCGTCGAGATGCGTGAACAGGTCACCGACTCGCTGCTCGTGCAGGAGTACTCGTATCACCACGGCTACTACGATCACGTCGAACGCGAGCTGCGCGGGTTCGCGCGCGTCGACCAGCGCGACACCGAGACGTTCGCGCACTGGGTCGAGCAGGGCGCGTCGAACACCGTCGACGAGCGCTTCCACCAGCCGGTCGTGCTCACGCGCACGTGGTTCCATACCGGAGCGCCGGCCGACGACGGCGATCCGCTCGCGCTCTATGCCGCGGACTACTGGTACCGCAACCCTGCATTGCTGGCGCTCACCGCGGTCGACGCGGAGCTCGCGTTGCCACCGGCGCGGCTGCCCGGCAGCCTCGCGGCCGACGAGCAGCGCGAGGCCTACCGGGCGTGCAAGGGGATGGCGCTGCGCAGCGAGGTGTTCGCGCTCGACGCGCCGCTGGACGGTGCAACGGATGCCCAGCGGATCACCGAGCTGACGCCGTATTCGGTCACGCTCCAGAGCTGCGAGGTCCAGCTCGTCCAGCCGCGCGCCGAGGAGGAGCACGCGGTGTTCCTCGTCCGGCCGAGCGAGACGCTCACGCTCGCGTACGAGCGCGCGCCGGCGGACGTCCGGATCCAGCACGTGCTCCAGCTCGAGCACGATCGCTACGGCGTCGCGCTGACGACGGCGCAGGTCGTCTACGGACGCCGTCTGCCACAGCCGCCGCCGGGTTTGCCGGCCGGCGTGTGGGACGCGCAGCGCGCGATGCACATCTCGGTGACCGAGAGGTCGCTCACCGACGACGACTTCACGTCGACCGCGTCTCCGTATCGCTTGCCGATGGAGCGAGAGTCGCGGACCTACGAGCTCACCGGCATGGTCGAGCCGGCCGGACTCGTCACGTTCGACGCGCTCGCCGCGGCAGTCGCCGGCGCGGTCACGGTCGGCCACGAGGTCGTGCCGCCGGCGGATGGTCAGGTGCGCAAGCGCCTCGTCGAGCACGCGCGCGTGCTCTACCTCGACGACGATCTCACCTCGCCGCGCGCGTTCGGCAAGGCCTCGCCGCTGGGGCTGCCGTACTCGTCGTACCAGCTCGCGTTCACCGAGCCGGTGCTGCGGAGCCTGTTCGGGGACGACCGGTTCACCGAGCTCGGCGTCGACGCGGTGCTCGCAGGGCAGGGGCACTACGTCCACTTCGACGACGGCCACGGGACGCTCGACGCGGACTGGTGGGTGCCGTCGGGGACGGTCGACTACCTCGATCCGGCGCGCGCGGCCCAGCGCTTCTACCACCCGGCGGCCTACAACGACCCGCGAGGCGCGACGACCGAGGTCCGCTATCTCGGCGAGGACGCGACGCGTTCGAACGCCGGCGCGCACTGGGGCCTCGTCGCCGTCACGCGCGACGCCGCCGGGAACGAGGCAAGCGTCGCGTCGTTCGACTTCCGGACGCTCGCGCCGACCGAGCTCGTCGATGCGAACAGCAACCGCAGCGCGATCGTGTTCGACGACCTCGGGCGGGTCATCGCGACCGCGACGCTCGGCAAGGGTGACGACGCCGACGGGCTCGACGTGCTGCGCGCTCGCCTCGCCGAACGCGTCGCCCAGGCGGCCCAGGAGGCTGCCTTCCTCGCGCAGGGAGACGACGCCACCGCGACGTGGCTCCTCGCCGACGCGACGACGCGCTGGGTCTATGACGACGCGTCCGTTCCACCGCGCGCCGCGAGCATCGCCCGCGAGCGTCACGTCGCGGACCTCGCGGAGAGCGGCGATGCGCTCGCGCTCCAGCTCGCGTTCGAGTACACGGGCGGCGATGGTCGCTCGCTGTTGAAGAAGGTCCGCGTGCCCGAGGGCTGGCTCGGCAACGGTCGGACCGTCGTCGACAACAAGGGCCGGCCGATCCAGCAGTTCGAGCCGTACTTCTCCGCGACGCATGCGTTCGAGCCGGCCCAGCTGCTCGTCGATACCGGCGTGTCGCCGCTGATCACCTACGACCCCGTGGGACGTCACGTGCGCACGGACTATCCCGACGGCACGTTCGACTTCACGCGATTCGACTCGTGGTCGCAGGAGCTGCACGACCAGAACGACACGGTGCTCGCGAGCCGCTGGTATGCGGAGCGCATCGCGCTACCGGCGGGCGATGCCGAGCGCGCCGCGGCCGAGCAGACCGCGCTGCACGCGGACACGCCGCTGACGCTCCACCTCGATAGCCTCGGCCGCCAGGTCTGCTCGGTCGCGCATCATCGTGGCATCGATGCGCAGGGCGCGATCGTCGAGACGTTCCCCGCACTCCTCGGCCGGATCGACATCGAGGGGAACCTGCTCGGTGTCATCGACGCACGAGGCAACTTGCTGCTCGAGAACGGGCACGACCTGCTCGGGCGCACGCTCCACGTCACGGGCATGGATACCGGCGAGCGGTGGACGCTGCCCGATGTCGGTGGCTCGCCCGTGCTGCGCTGGGATAGCCGCGGAGCGCGGGCGCGTCACGTCTACGACGTGCTCCATCGCCCACTGGAGCAGTGGCTGCGTGTCGGCGACGAGCCGGAGATCCTCGTCCTCGCGCAGGAGTGGGGCGAAGCGGCGCCCGACGCGGCGTTGCGCAACCTGCGCGGTCAGCTGTGGAGGCTCTACGATCCATCGGGGCTCTTCGAGACGGTCTCGTTCGATCGGCGAGGGAACCGGACCGAGAGCCGGCGCCGGTACACGACGTCCTACGCGGCGACGGTGGCCTGGCCGGCGCTCGATCGCGAGGCGCTCCTCGACAGCGAGACGTTTCGCACGCGCGCGCGGTTCGACGCGCTCGATCGGCCGCTGCGCATGCACTCGCCCGACACGCCGGAGATCCCGGCCTCGGAGCTCGCGCTCACCTACGACGTCGGTGGACGACTCGCGAGGGTCGCCGGGACCATCCGCGGCGGTGCGCCGACGACGTTCGTCGACGACATCACCTACAACGAGAAGGGGCAGCGTCTCGCGATCCGCTACGGCAACGGGGCGACCACGAGCTACGCGTACGACCCCGAGACGTTTCGCCTCCGCCGAGCGACGACGATGCGCGGCGGCGCCGAGACGCTCCAGGACCTTCACTACACGTACGATCCGGTCGCGAACATCCTCGGCCAGCGCGACGACGCACAGCAGACGACGTACTTCGCCGGCGCCGTCGCCTCGCCGGCCGGCTGGTACGAGTACGACTCGCTCTACCGGCTGATCCGCGCGCAAGGCCGCGAGCACATCGGCCAGAACGCACCGGCGAGCGAGTGGGACGCCGAACGTGCGCGCCACATCCTTCCCGGCGACGCGCAGGCCATGCAGTCGTACGAGGAGCGCTACGAGTACGACCTCGCAGGCAACCTGTCTCGACTCGTTCACGCCGCGGCGAGCGGCGGCCAGTTTCAGAACCGGTGGACCCGTGACTACGCGTACGCGCCGGCGTCGAACCGGCTCGAGTCGACGACGGTCGGTGCGACGACGCTCTCGTACACGTACAACGAGCACGGCAGCATGCGGTCGATGCCCCATCTCCAGGCGATGACCTGGGATGCGCTGGAGCACCTGCAGCACGTGCGGCAGGGCACGACCGACGCGTACTACTCGTACGACGATCAGGGCCGCCGCACGCGCAAGGTCGTCGAGAAGCAGGGCGGGCTCCGGGAGGTGCGCCTCTACCTCGGGCCGTTCGAGATCTTCCGCCGCTATCGCAACGGTGCACTGATCCTCGAACGCGAGACGCAGCACGTGATGGATGCGCATCGCCGGATCGCAGTCGTCGAGACGCGGACCGCCGGCGACGACGATGCACCCGCGCGGACCGTGCGCTATCAGCTCGGCAACCACCTCGAGTCGGCGGTGCTCGAGCTCGACGAGTCGGCGGATATCGTCAGCTACGAGGAGTATCACCCGTTCGGCACGACAGCATGGCAGGCCGGCCGCTCGCTCGCGGAGGTCTCGCAGAAGCGCTATCGCTACTGTGGCCTCGAGCGCGACGAGGAGAGCGGGCTCGCCTATCACGGCGCGCGTTACTACGCGCCGTGGCTCGGGCGCTGGACGTCCGCCGATCCGATCGGCATCGGCGACGGCCCGAACCTCTACGCCTACGCGACGAACAGCCCGGTCGTGCTCTACGACCCCAACGGTACGGCCGGTGAGAAGCCGAACGAGGTCGACCGCGTCATCATGCAGATGACCGACGCGGAGCTGCACAAGTTCCTGGCGAACATGGAGCCTCGACTCCAGATGGCGATCGCGACGGGTGCGACGGGCGCGTTCGCCAAGCGGGCGATGGCGATGGTGCAGAAGTACAACCTGCAGAACGTCGAGATCACGCACAAGACGCGGACGATCGGCGACACCGCGCGCTACAAGGATCAGGGCAAGGCGAACTACCTCGACATGCTCGGCTCGAAGAGGCGCGCCGACGAGGCGGAGCACCTGATCACGCGAAAGGGCGGTGAGCTGTTCCTCCAGGACGAATCGTCGTGGTGGAACCGCAACTCGCCGACGATCGTGCTCGCCGAGGCGCACTCTCGCATCAAGACGCCGACCGACAACCAGCTGACGAAGGACTACAAGGACGGCAAGATCACGGCCGAGGACTGGCTGTCGCACTCGACGACCAATGCCTACCGGTCGTGGTTCGAGGCGCGAGCACGCGGTGTCGCGGTTCCCTCGGCCGAGGAGATGGCGAACGCGATGATCGCGCAGAAGCGCGAGCTCATGATTCGCAAGTACGAGCTCATGCAACAGTCGATCGAGCAGCTCCAGGCGCAGGCACACGCCAATCCGGTGCAGGACACGATCAACCTGCTGTCGCCACGCTGGGAGAGCACGGTCGGGGGCCAGGCGATCGCGCAGTACAAGGTCCTGTCGTCTGGCACCATCGCGATCTCCGCCGTCGGCACCGTGCTCATGATCCCCGGCGTCGGCGAGGTCGTCGGCGGCGAGGTGCTGCTCGGTGGCGCCGCCATGGGCGGGGTGGTCGCACTCGAGACGGCGGAGGTGACGGCCGTCGGAGGCGCGGCCGTCGCGACCGGGGAGGTCGCTGCGGGCGTCACGGTCGTCGAGGGCACGGCCGCGGCGACGACGGGATTGCGCGTCGTCACCGGCATTCGCATCGCGGTGCAGAGCAGCTCGACCGGTGTGCGCATCGTCCAGGGCGCCGAGGCACTCGAGGCCGCGGCGATCGAGGAGGCCGTCGCGGAGCAGGCGATCGCACAGGGCCTGCGCATGCGGATCATGATCCCGTGACGCCAGCCGCAGGCGATCCGTAGCGCGCGCGACAGCGAACGACGCGGCGCCCGAGGGCCGCTGCTTGCATCGCTCGATCGCATGCAGCGCGTGTCGATCGGGTCGGGACTCTTCGTCGGTGCGGTGACGAGTATCGGTGCGATCGCGATCCTGGAGCTCGGCGCGGCAGCCTGGGGCTTTCCATTCGCGCCGTTCGCGATCTTCGAGCTCGTGACGCGCTCGTTGCCCGGCTCGCTCGTGACCGTCGGGATCGACGCGATGGTCTCGCTGATCAGCGCGCTCGGCATCCGGCCGACCTCGGTCGCTGCGAAGGTCACCGAGCAGGCGATGGCCGTGCTGATGTTCGTCGCCGGCTCGGCGGTGCTCGGCGCGATCGTCGCGTTCGTGTCACGCGGGCGCTCGCGCAGCGCGCTCGTCTGCGGCGTCGCGGCAGGCGTCGTGTGGCTCGCGGCTGCGCTGGCCGCGCAGAGGGGCGCGTCCGGTGGTGACATCGTGTGGACCGCCGCGGTGCTGCTCGGCTGGGGCTTGCTCGTCGGTCAGCTCGTCGCGGCGCGAGGCGCGATCGCGCACGACAGCGAGACGATGCCCGTCCGGGCCGAGACCGCGAGGCGCATGTTCCTGCTCGGCAGCCTCACCGGCGTCGCGATGCTGTCGTCGGTCGTGTTCGCGATCTCGCGCCGGCTGCGCCCGTCTGCCGCGACCGCGCGTCCGGCCGCGGCGCGCACCACGCGCGTGCGCGACCTCTCGGGTACGTCCGGCGCCGCCGCGTCGCCACGGGCCGACGTGCTCGCGAAGCGCATCATGCCCGTGCAGGGCACGCGCCCGGAGCTCACGCCGAACGCGAGCTTCTACCGCATCGACATCAACCTCGAGCCGCCGCGGATCGATGCAGCCGACTGGCGCCTCGCCGTCGACGGTCTCGTCGACCGTCCGCTCTCGCTCTCGCTCGACGAGCTGCGCGCGATGCCGTCCGTGTCGCAGGTGATCACGCTCGAGTGCATCTCGAACCGGGTCGGTGGTGATCTGATCGGCACGAGCCTGTGGACCGGCGTCCGCCTGCGCGAGCTCCTCGACCGCGCCGGGATCCAGCCCGCCGCGCGGGCGATTCACGTCCGTGCCGCCGACGGGTTCTACGAGAGTGTCGAGCTCGCCGACATGAACGATCCGCGCACGCTGCTCGTCTATGCCATGAACCGCGAGCCACTGCCCGATATCCACGGCTTTCCGCTCCGCATCTACATCCCGAACCGCCACGGCATGAAGCAGCCGAAATGGATCACCCAGCTTCACGTCGCCGACCGCGATGGCCCGGGGTACTGGGTCGATCGCGGATGGAGCCGGACGGCGATTCCCCACACGACCTCGGTGATCGATACCGTCGGCACGCCGCTCGACCGCGGCTCGTCGCGCGTCGTTCCGGTCGGCGGCATCGCGTACGCGGGCGCGCGCGGCATCTCTCGCGTCGAGGTGCAGGTCGACGACGGTCCCTGGCAACCCGCGTCGCTCGTCGCGCCACCCCTCGGTCCGCTGTGCTGGGTCCTGTGGCGGTACGACTGGCCGTACGCGCCGGGCTCGCACACGTTTCGCGTCCGCGCGTTCGACGGCACCGGCGCGCCGCAAGACGTCCGCGTCGCACCACCGCATCCGTCCGGAGCCACCGGCATCCACGAGCTCGCGGCGAAGGTGTGATCGATCGCGCGAGCGCCCTCGCGCACGGGCCGCGCGGACGCGCCGCAGCTGTGGCCGCACCGCACGCATGACGTCGCGTCGCTACGGCTGTTCGCGTACTTCGCGCTCGGCACGCCTCCTGCTGAGGTCGGAGTGCCATGATGACGAACCTCCGTACCTCGTTGATTGCCGGCGCGATGCTCGCGATCGGCACGTTCTCGACCGCCGCGTCGGCGGACCCGGCTCCGCATCGGCAGGGTCTTGTTCTCGGCGGCGCGATCACCGGCGGTCACATGGGCTGCGAGACGGCCGACGGCGACGACTGCGGCGACGGTGCCCATCCGGCCGGCGGCTTCTCGGTCCACCTCGGCGGCATGGCCGCACCGGCACTCGCCGTGATGGGCGAGCTGTGGGGCATGCGCCACGACGACGACAACTGGAGCGCGAGCCAGGTGTTCCTGACGGCGAACCTGCGCGCGTTCGTCGTGCCGCGCCTGTGGCTGCAGGGTGGCCTCGGCGCCGCGCGCACGTCGGCCGAGTTCGATGCAGGACCGTTCACCGCGATGAGCGAGAGCGACACCGTCCCGGCGTTCGTCGTCGGTGCGGGCGTCGAGCTCGTGCAGACGCCGACGTTCGGACTCGATCTCCAGCTCCGCGGCGGCTCGGGCTTCTACAACGACGACGCTCGCATCTGGAACACGGCGATCGGCGTCGGCGCGAGCTGGTACTGAGGCCTCGCCGCTGTTTCTCGCTCTCACTCGCAGCCGTGCTTCGAGCCCAGGCAATCGAACATCTCGCCGAGCGCGGTCGCGCGCACCTCGATCATCAGCGAGAACGCGCCGCCGACCCTCGTCGACGTCGAGTGATAGGCGGAGGCCGTGTACCAGAGCTCGGGGCCGAGCGAGGTCGTGATCGCGCCGACCGGCCGCGACGGACCGGATCCTCCATCGGGATTCTTTCGCTCCTGCCACCAGACGTGGCGGTAGCCGACACCGGCGTAGCCGCGCATCGTCCGCGCCTTCTCCGACGTATCGAAGTCGGGCGTGTGCAGGCGGCCGCTGATCGGCGGCTGGACATCGACGGTCGCGACGAGGCTGTTCTGGCCCGACGACAGCGCGGTGACGTCGGCGCCGAGCGACAGCGGATAGGTCGAGATCGTGCCGGTCTCGGCGCCGCCCTTGTACGGGCCGAGGC
>JAEWJO010000579.1 GCA_023386455.1 Pseudomonadota bacterium
CTTCGCGTCTTCCTCGCCGGGCGCCGCGACGCGAGCGACCTCGAGCAGCTTGTCGCCGGTCACGGTCTGCTCGCCCTTCGCCGTCTTGATGATCACCTCGAGCTTCGTCGGATCCTGGATCGCGCCGCCCTGGTGATCGTTGCCGCCGTGGCCGGACGCCGTCGACAGCTTGATCCGGACCTCGCGCAGCTGCGTCTCGCCGAGCGCGGGATTGCCGCGCTTCGCGAGCTCGACCGGATCGAACAGGCCGAACGCCGCCTTGCCGCCGTCGCCGGGGTAGAGCGCGGGCACGAGGTCGGGGTGCGCGGCCGACGGCTTCTGGATCTCCGTCGGCTGGGGACCGGCGCCGGTCAGCACGAGCGCGTCCCACGTTCCGAGGCGCTGGTTCTCCGCCGGGACGAGCGTGTCGAGGCGGGGCCACGCGCTTATCTGCGCGTCGGTGACGGTCGCGACCTGCTTGTCGTCGATGAACACTGCCACGCCGGCGGGCGCGGGCGGCGGCTTCACCTCGGCAGAGCCGGTCTCCTTGGGCGGCGTCTTCTTGTCGTCGCCCTTGCCGCAGGCGGCCAGCGCGATGGCGATCACGAACAACGCAATGCGAGTGGACATCGCCGTCGAGCGTATCACCCGGACGACGCTTCAGTTCGGCTGGTTCGCCGAGAACATCTGAGCCGCCGAGATGACGTCCTGCGTGCGCTGCGCGAACAGCGCGCGAACGAACCTCGGCTCGAGCCCGAGGCGCTCGGAGGCGGCGCGTACGTCGCCGGCACTCGACCACAGGCGCGGGCTGCGGCGCTGGATCGCGCCGATCGCGCCGATCAGGCGTGCGATCTGGGCATCCGGTGTCGGCCGCTCCAGATCGACGATGCACGCCGATGCGAGCTCTTCTGGGAGGCCCAGCGCGGCGATCACGCGCTTGCCGAGCGACGGCGCGACCTCGTCGAGCGTCGCGAGCACGACCGCATCGCTCGGCTTCTCGATGCCGGGCATGCCGTGCGCACCGATGATGAGGCGCGACAGCATGCGCAGCGCGATCGGCCGGCCGACATCGACGAGGAGCCCGGCGAGCAGCGCGCGCTCACCGCGCGCCTCGCGAACGTCGAGCGCGAGCCGGCCCGCGGAGAACGCGTTGGCCATCGCCTCGTCGAACATGGTCTGCCAGAGGAGCGGATAGAGCTCGAGCTCGGCGCGCGTGGCGACGTTGTAGTACGAGCGGCCGGCGGTGCCGAGGACGACCTCGACGACGTGCTTGATGCCGAGCATGCCGATCGCGTCGCGCAGCGTCGTCACCGGAGCGGCGGGCGAGAACGCGACCGAGTTCGCGACGCGCAGGAGCGACGAGGCGATCGCAGCGTCGCGCGACACGAGGCCGACGAGCTGGTTGAGATCGAGGTCGGGCTTGTTCGCGAGCGCGACGACCTGGCTCGCGACGACCGGGAACGACGGCGGTGGCGGCGCGTGGACCGCGAGCTCCTCGATGCGACTCGCGAGCGAGGTCCACTGCTCGGGATCGAGCTCGACCATCGGGCCACCGAGGTCGTCGATGACGTCCTTCAACATATCTGTGAGCGACAGCGGCTCGGAGCGTCCCGCCCGCGCAGCGCCCTCACCCGCAGGCTTCGTTCCGGTCGCGGAGGAACGCGCGGCGGTCACCCGGGCGGCCGGAGCCACCCGTCGCTTGCCGAAGCGCGCACGGATCCACGCGAACATGCTCGGTGACTCGACCCATCTCGCGGAATGTTGAGGTGGGACGGAGTTTTCCGGGACCTGACGCGCTAGTGGCCGCCGGAGGCGCCGCTGCGAGGCTTCGCGTTCCAGATCCGCAGTGTCAGGACGAAGCCGATGAGGGCGACCGGGATCATTGCGTACGGCCAGACATGCCAGTTGTCGACCTTGGCCGCCTCGGGGTTCGGTACCAGGCAGCCCGCCGCGTCGCGTACCTTCGCCTCCGGCAACATGGCGCCGTAGAACTTCGCCTGGATCGCGGTTCCCAGATAGACGAATCCGTCGATCAAGCCGACCGCGACGCCCGTGTACTTCTTGCCGGCAAAGTCTGCCGAGGCGGTCGCGGTGAGCATGCCGTGAACGCCGATGATCGCCATCGACATGAACGCGACGACCCAGCCGATCGCCGCCGGTGTGCCGAACAGCGCGAGGATCAGGATCGAGCCCACCAGCATCAGGGCGTAGAGCACGCCGGAGACGGGGCTACGCCGCGACTGGAACACGTGATCGCTGATCGCGCCGGCAAAAATGCCGCCCGTGATGCCGGCGATACACGACACCATGCCCCAGTTCTCGAACACGAAGTGGTCGCCGATGCCGACGCCCTTACCGAAATCCTGACCCCACTGGAGGATCGCCTGGCGCAGGAAGCCGGAGCACAGCTCGATGAATGCGATCGTCAGGAGCACCGGATGCGAGAGCATCTTCCAGAGCACGCGGCCGATCTGGCGTAACCACTCGAGGAGTCCGGGCTTCGTACCGGCGTCGTCGAACGAGGCGGTCGCGTCACCGAGGTCGAAGTCATCATGACCCGTGTCGCTCGGATTGTTGCGGACGAACACGAACGACAGCACGAAGAAGATGAACAGCATCATCGCCGGGATCAGGAAGATCCACTGGATGTCGAAGGCCGCTTTGATCTTGCCGATGACGTCGAACGCAAAGTAGAGGCCGAGCGAGATCAGGATTCCGAAGATGCCGCCGAACGTGCCGCGCTCGCGGACGTGGAACCACGCGGCATTGACCTTGACGATCGACACCGCGCCGAAGCTCTGGAAGTACATGTTGAGCCCGTACGCGACCGTGAACGCGGTGACCGACGACATGCCGAACGTGTTGCCGGTCGCGGCCATGTAGCCCATCCACAAGTTCGCGGCTCCGGATCCGGCGGCCGAGATCAGGATCGTCTTGCGGCCGCCCCAGCGGTCGGTGAGCGGGCCGTTCAGGAGGAACGCCAAGCCGTAGACGAGCGCGCCGAGGGCCATCACATCACCGAACTCCGACGAGGTCAGTCCGACGCCCTGAAACGACTTGATGTTGTAGCGACCGAAGTAGAGGAACGAGTAGGTCAGGCCGAGCGGGAGCCAGTTGAGCAGCCGGCGATGGCGGAACGCCTTTGTGTGCCCGAGCTCGACCTTCGGCAGCCGCCACAGCACGAGCGCGATGACAACGATCAGGATCGCGATCGGCAGGAAGTTCTCCCAGAACGGCTTCTTCGGCGTGCTCGACTTCTTCGCGACCGGGCAGGCGTCCTTCGCAGGCGCACCCTCGACCGGCATCTGCGCGGGGGCCACCGCGGCCTTGGCGGCATCCTTCGCCGCCTCCTTTGCCGCCTCGGGCGACACGGCCGCCGGCGAGGGTGGGGCCGGCGACGTCGCGGATCCCGCCGCCGCGGACCCGGCC
>JAEWJO010000585.1 GCA_023386455.1 Pseudomonadota bacterium
CCCGGGGGGCCCCCTCCCCCCCGGCTCCGGGGCCCCGACTCCTCGGGACGAGGGCCCCCCCTGCGGGGCCCCGTATGCGTTTCGTCTTCGGGTCCGCACGTCGGATCCGCCGGCGTGCGCCCGGTCAACCAAGGAAAGGAAACGGAAAGAGAGAGTTTCATGCGCAAGCCCATCATCAACGTCGGAACCATCGGTCACGTCGACCACGGCAAGACCACGCTGACTGCTGCCCTGACCCAGGTCATGGCCGCACGCAACGGTGGTGACGGCCTGGCGATCGATCAGATCGATAGCTCGCCCGAGGAGAAGATCCGCGGCGTGACCATCAACCTGGCTCACGTCGAGTACGACTCCGCGGTGCGGCGCTACGCCCACGTCGATTGCCCGGGCCACGCCGACTACGTGAAGAACATGATCACCGGCGCATCCCAGATGGACGGCGCCATCCTGCTCGTCGACGCGACGCAGGGCAGCCAGGACCAGACGCGCGAGCACGTGCTGCTCGCACGGCAGGTCGGTGTGCCTCACCTCGTCGTGTTCGTGAACAAGATGGACGTCGCCGATCCGGAGCTCGTCGACCTGGTCGTGCTCGAAATCGATGACCTGCTGCGCAGCTTCGGCTACGCGGACGTGCCGATCGTCAAGGGCTCTGCCCTCGGCGCGCTGCACGCCGTGACCGAGGGGCGGCTCACCGATCCGTGGATCGCCACGATCGAGGAGCTCGTCGCCACGATGGACCGCACGATCCCGGACCCTGCTCGTGACTTCACGTCGCCGTTCCTCATGCCGGTCGAGAGTGTTCTCACGATCACCGGTATCGGCACGGTCGTGACGGGTCGCGTGAGCCGCGGCTCCGTCAAGGTCGGCGACACCCTCGAGCTGATCGGTCGGACGGACGAGCGTCGTGCGTTCGTCATCACGGGCGTCGAGTCGTTCCATCGCGAGCAGACCGAGGCGCGTGCCGGCGAGAACGTCGGCCTCCGCGTCCGCGGGCTCGCGAAGGGCGACGTCGCACGGGGGCAGGTGCTCGCCGCACCGGGGTCGATCCAGCCGCATCGCGCGTGCAAGGCAGAGCTGTACCTGCTGAGCCCGCGTGAGGGTGGTCGGGCGAAGGCGATCCGGACGGGCTACCGGCCGCAGCTGTTCGTCGGTGCGACCGACGTGACGGCCACGCTCGCGAGCGAGGCAGAGCTGGTGCCGGGAGCACGCGCCGAGGTCGACCTCGCGCTCGACAGGCCGGTCGCGCTCGAGGCAGGCGTTCGGTTCGCGCTCCGTGAAGGCGGGCGCACCATCGGCGCTGGCGTGGTCACCGCCGTGAGTTGACCCGGAGGGCCCTGCGAGGGCCCTTCGTTATTTTCGGGTGCTTCGGTTCGGCGATGGGGGAGCACAGGGCGACGATCGACTGGCAGTGCATCGCGGCACCGGCGGACTTCTTGCGGGGCAAGTACTCCTCGCGTGCACCGGCGACAAGCAGCCGACCCCGGGCGAGCTCGACGAGCTGCACCACCTCGCGCACGAGCAATGCTTCATCTCGCGCTCGATCAGGACCGAGGTCGTCGTCGAGGCGGCCTGCCGTTTTTCCGGCGCTCCGACAGGCCCCGTGCTAGAAACCGCCCGTGACGCGGTACGAGCTGTTTCGCAAGCGCATCGCACCGGCGCTGTTTCTCGCAGGTGTTGCGTGGATCGCGTACGACACCTGCGACAAGCAGGAGCGGACGCGCGCGACGTTCGTGCTCGACTTCGGCGCCGCGGCGCACGACGTCCGGGCGGTCGAGGCCGAGATCTGGATGAACGGTGCGCAGGTCACCGAGTTCCGCCGGCAGGCGATGGACGGCGCCTATATCGGCACGACGAAGTTCGAGGGCTCTCTGCCCGACACCGACGGCGAGCTCCGTATCGATGTCGAGCTGCCCGGCGGCGAGCATCGGTTCGTGACCCGGCAGATTCACTTCGCCGAGGGCGCGACCGTGACCGTGCCGCTCGAGCGCGACTTGCGCTGATCGCGCAAATGCGAGAGAGCGCCCGCGGCGAAGCTCGTACGCGCGGCCATCGCTGTATGCTCGCGCCGTGCGAGCAGTTCTGGCCCTCCTGATCGTCGCCACCGCGTGCGGCGACGATGTCCGCGGCAACATCTCGATCCAGGTCCCCGAGGCCTGGTCGCCGGCGATGACCGAGTTCGTCGCACTGACCCCGTACAGCGGGCTCTCGCTCGGCGACGGCGGTGACCTGAAGATCGCGCTCGTCGACGACGACTCGATCCCGCTCGAGGGCTACCGCATCGAGGCGGCGGGGAGTGACGCGTGGACCGTTCACGCCCACGACATCCTCGGCGCGCAGTACGGCGTCGCGGCCGCGCTCGAGAACCTCGGATTTCGGTTCCGTCATCCCTCGGACATCTACGCGCCGAAGGGCCCGACGCCTGCGAGCGCGCCCGACGGCATCGTCCACAAGCCCGAGGTGCGGGTCCGCGGGTTCCAGTTCCACACGCTGCACCCGATCGAGACGTACTTCGCGTTCTGGGAGCCGTCCGCGGGCAGCACGAGCGACGCGCACCGGATCATCGACTGGGTCGTCAAGAACCGCGGCAACTACATCCAGTGGGTCGCGCTCGACAACATCCTCCGCGATCCCGACGCGCACGCGGCATGGAAGCCGTTCACCCAGGAGCTGATCGCGTACGCGCACATGCGAGGCGTTCGCGTCGGCATCAACATCCAGCTGTTCGGCAACTCGAACCTGCAGAACGCGTTCGATCTATCCGACGACGAGGACATTCCGCTCGCCGACTCGATCGCCGAGCGGCTGCCGCTCATCACCGCGGACCTGCCGTTCGACGTCTACGATCTCAGCTTCGGCGAGTTCTTCAACTCCGAGCCGCAGAAGTTCATCGACGCGACGAACGAGGTCGCCCACCAGCTGCGCATCTTCGCGCCGAATGCCGAGATGCACGCGGTCGTCCACGTCGGCGCGAAGCAGCGCGTGCAGTACATGAATCGCGACCTGCTGTACTACTTCCTCGTCCAGTACGCCGACCCGTCGATCATCCCCGACATCCATTCGGTCATGTACTACAACCTCTACGACGACGCCGGCGGCGCGTATCAGCACGACGACTTCAGCGAGCACCGCCAGTATCTGCTCGACCGGATCTGCGCCGGCCAGAAGGCCGCGTACCAGCCGGAGACGTCGTACTGGGTCGCATTCGACGACTCGCTTCCGATGTACCTGCCGCTCTACGTCTACAGCCGCTGGCGCGACCTCGACGGCCTCAAGCGCGACGGTTGCGGCAACCCGCTCGACAACCACCTCCTGTTCACGACCGGCTGGGAGTGGGGCTACTGGCTCCACGACGTCACCGCGCTGCGCGCCAGCTACGAGCTACCGGCCGCGCCGCACGACCTGATCCGCGATGCCTATGCGCCCGACCTCGGCACCGACGCGGCCGACGTCATCGACACGCTGATGAAGGAGCAGAAGCGCGGCCTCATGGACGAGCGGCTCGCCGGCTACCTCGCCGGGCGCGACCTCGCGATCGATGCCGGCCGGGCGATGCCCGAACCGATCATCTCGCAGCCCGACCGGACGACGTTCGATCGGCTCGTCGCGAGCCCCGACGTCGCCGCGTTCACGGCGAGCGTGCTCGATCCGCTGCGCGCGCACGCCGACCGGCTCGACGAGATCGCGGGCCGGCTCGCCGGTCTGCCCTTGCCGGACAGTCGATGGAGCCGCGAGCTGCGCGACGGCGTCGAGATCGACCAGCTGCGTACGCGGTTCGTGATCGCGACGTACGAGGCGGTGATCGCGCACATCGGCGCCGACGAGGCCGAGGCGCTCGCGGGCTACGATCGGGCGGCGGCGCTGATCGAGCGAGCGCGCGTCCGCGTGACGTCGCGCCACCGCGACCTGCACGACACCCACCGCCGCCGGCTCGTCGACAAGACGACGAACACCACGTTCTACCAGTACGGCTACCTCTACATGGCCGACACGCTCTGCTACTG
>JAEWJO010000588.1 GCA_023386455.1 Pseudomonadota bacterium
TCATACCCACGTGGGGAGCACGAGTGGATCGTCGGAGCGAACGGAGCTATGCCGGCGGTCCTGACAGCGCCGACCTCGTGGCGCTCGGCGCGAGCGACGCGCGAGGTAATCAGCTCGAAGGGCACAAACGCACGAGCCTGTCGTGCAGGACATCGTGGAAGGCAGCGCGCCCCTTGCGAGCCGTCGTCGGAATCGCGGGGTTCTCATACCCACGTGGGGAATTCGGCACAGACGACGCGAGCAGCCGAACGAAGCGGGACTCGTCCTCGATCGCTAGGACGCTGGCGGCGCGCGTCGTACCGGTGAGCGGGAGACTCGCGACGTTCGGAACTCGCCGTCTCCCGCCCCCACGTGGGTATAAGCACCGTGTCGACTGTCGCGCGTGCAGGCAATGCGACGCACTCCTCTCGACGTGCGCGTGTCGAGCAAGGTTGTCCCGTTACCATGTCCTCATCGGAGCCTCGGCGATCCAGGAGCGCGAAGGCGATGTTCGACGCGCCGAGCAGCCCGCGATCCTCGATCGGCAGGTCGCCGGCGCGCGCGCCGCAGCTCGCCGCAAGTCATCCCCACGTGTCGTGCGCCGATCAGACCCTGCGCGCGACGCGACGGAGCATGTGGCGCGTGACGAACGCATGCACTCCGCTGCTGATCACGGCTGCGCGATACAGCCGGCCGAGCACGCCGGGAAACGCCGCGTGCGTCACCGCGCGCAGCTCGCCCTCGTCGAGTACGAACGTCAGCTCGTAGCGCGAGAACCGATGCTTGCCGCGCAGCGAGAGGCGCCGGCCCGGTTCGACATCGACGACCCGGAAGCCCGGCACCGCGTCGCCCGGTACGCCCGCGAACTGCGTCGTGGCGGTGCGCGGCTCGCAACCCAGTACCCGCGCGAGCGGCAAGCCGCCGGTCATGCCGCGCAGCATGCGCAGCAGTGCCGTCCAGACTTCGTCGACGGGCGCATCGACGTGACGCCGGTGCTCGTCGATGTATGGCAGCGACTCCACTACGCCGTCGCGTTCAGCGAGTCGCCGAGCACGGAGATCAGGCGATCGATCTCCGCCTTCTCGACGGTGAACGGCGGCGCCAGCTGGATCGTGTCGCCGCCGTAGCGGACGTACATGCCCGCATCGAGGCACTTCATGGCGACCTCGAACGGGCGCTTCGCGGGCTCGCCCGGCGCGGCCTCGAGCGTGAAGCCCGCGGCGAGACCGAAGTTGCGGATGTCGGTGATGTGCTTGGCGCCCTTCAGCGAATGCACCGCGTTCTCCCAGTAGGGTGCGAGCTCGCGGACACGCGCGACCGCGTTCTCGGAGACCAGCAGGTCGAGCGCGGCGACGCCGGCGGCACACGCGACCGGATGCGCCGAGTAGGTGTAGCCGTGCGGGAACTCGACCATGTAGTCGGGGCCGCCCGCGGCCATCATCGCGTCGTAGATCTCCTTCTTGGCGACGACGGCGCCGAGCGGCATCGCACCGTTCGTGACCTGCTTTGCGAGGTTCAGGATGTCGGGCGTGACGCCGAATGCCTCGGCGCCGGTGTACGCGCCCGCGCGGCCGAAGCCGGTGATGACCTCGTCGAAGATGAGCAGGATGTCGTGCTTGGTGCAGATCTCGCGCAGGCGCTGCAGGTAGCCCTGCGGCGGGATGACGACGCCGGCCGAGCCCGCGAACGGCTCGACGATGACGGCAGCGATGTTCGAGGCATCGTGCAGCGCGATGAGGCGGAGCAGCTCGTCGGCCAGCTCGGCACCGGTCTTGGGCATGCCGCGCGTGTACGCGTGCGCGCGATCGGAGAGCGCGAGCTGCGTGTGGGGCAGGTGGTCGGCCTCGACCGCCTGGCCGAAGACCTTGCGGTTGCCGACGATGCCACCGACGGAGATGCCGCCGAAGTTGACGCCGTGGTAGCCCTTCTCGCGGCCGATCAGGCGGGTCTTGGTGCCCTGACCCTTCGCCCGCCAGTAGGCGCGCGCCATCTTGAGCGACGTGTCGGCCGACTCGGAGCCCGAGTTCGTGAAGAACACGTAGTCGAGGCCGGCCGGCGTGAGCTCCTTGATCTTGTTTGCCAGGGCGAACGAGTGCGCGTGGCCGTACTGGAACGCCGGCGCGTAGTCGAGCGTCGAGGCGGTCTTGGCGATCGCCTCGGCGATCTCGCGGCGGCCGTGGCCGAGGCCCGAGCACCACAGGCCCGAGAGGCCGTCGAAGACCTTCTTGCCCTTGTCGTCCGTGTAGTACGCACCCTCGGCGGAGACGAACATGCGAGGGTTCGCCTTGAACTGGCGGTTGCCGGTAAACGGCATCCAGTGAGCTTCGAAGAATGCGGCGTCAGGACGGGTCATGTGCGGTCGAACCTAGCCGCACGCTGGAGCCGGGCGCAACCACTTCGATGGGGCCAGTGACCGCGACCTCGGCGTCGAGCGCGCCGCGAACCTTGAGCGCGAGGGCCTGGATCGTGAACGGCTTCTCGATGAGCTCGACCTCGCCGCGCGCGACGCCGTGCTTGACGACCTCGTCGTCGGTGTAGCCGGTCATGAACACGACCTTGAGGTCCGGAAAGCGGGCGCGGGCGGCCTCGGCGAGCACGCGGCCGTTCATGCCCGGCATGACGATGTCGGTCAGCATCAGGTCGATCTTGGCGGTCGGGAGTGCCGCGAGTGCGGCGCGGCCGTTGCCGGCCTCGACGACGTTGTAGCCGCGGGCGCGCAGGGCGCGGGCGGTCGCGCGACGCACGTACTCGTCGTCATCGACGATCAGGATGGTCTCGACGCCGCGCTCGGACTCGTCCGCGGTCGTGCGGCTCGCCTGGAGTGGACCCTGATGCGCCGGCAGGACGATGCGAACGGTCGTGCCGTGATCGGGCTCGCTGTCGAGCTCGAGCTTGCCGCCGGCCTGGTCGACGATGCCGTGGACGACCGCGAGGCCCATGCCCGTGCCCTTGCCGAGCTCCTTCGTGGTGAAGAATGGCTCGCACGCGCGGGCGACGACGTCGGGCGCCATGCCGGAGCCGGTGTCGGCGATCTCGAGCACGATCGATGACTCGCCGTGGTTGCGGGTCGCGAGGCGGAGGCGGCCACCCGTCGGCATCGCGTCGCGCGCGTTGACCGCGAGGTTGAGGATGACCTGGACGAGGTGGCCGCGATCGATGCGGACGGCACGCAGCTCGGGCTCGAGCGAGGTCTCGACCTCGATCGTCTCGCCGACGATGCGGCGGAGCAGCTTGCGCGTGTCGGTGACGACGATGTTCGGGTCGAGCACGACGGCCTCGGCGACATGCTTGCGCGAGAACGCGAGGAGCTGGCGGGTGAGGGCGCTCGCGCGGACGACCGCCTCGGAGATGTCGTCGACGAGCTCGGCATCGGGGCTGTCGCGACCGATGGTCTCGGCGAGGAGGCCGCTGCACGACGAGATGACGGCGAGCAGGTTGTTGAAGTCGTGCGCGATGCCGCCCGCGAGCATGCCGAGCGACTCCATCTTCTGGGCCTGGCGCAGCTGGTCCTCGAGCAGGCGCTGGTCGGTGATGTCGGTCGCGACACCGACGATGCGCAGCACGGTGCCGGCCGGGTCGCGGACCGGGAACTCCTTGCTGCGGATCCAGCGGATCGAGCCGTCGTCGCGGCGGATCCGGAACTCGCGCGAATAGAGCGCCTCGCGGTCGTGAGGGTCGCGATGATTGAAGCGCACGGTCTGCTCGCGAATCCGCTCGCGGTCCTCGTCGAGAATCAGCTCGTACGGCGCGTGCGCGTCGGCGTAGACGGTCCGGCAGGGGCGTCCCCAGAGCCGCTCGTAGGTCGGGCTGATGTAGTGCATCGCGCGGCGGTCGGGAGAGCTGACCCACAGCACCTCGTCGATCACGGTCGTCAGCTCGCGCATGCGCTCGTCGGTGGCGCGCAGCGCGGCGAGCGCGCGATTCGCGTCGGATTGATCGATGACGGTGGCGAGCACCTGGAGCTCGCCGTCCTCCTCGAGGAGATCGAGTCCGATGAGGATGTCGAGGACGTGGCCGTCGCCTCGCACGAGCGTCGTCGTGATGTTCCGGACGAGCCCGCTGCGCTCGAGGCGCCGCAGCCACTGCGCGCGCTCCGCGTCCGAGCCGATGCCGAGCTCGGCGACCGCGGCACCGATGAGCTCCTCGCGAGACCGGCCGAGGAGCACGAGGAACGCGTCATTGACCTCGACGATGCAGCGCGTGGTCGGGTTGAGATGCGCGAGCGGGATCGGGCTCTGGTTCAGCGACTTCGCGTAACGCCGGGCGCGCTTCTGTGCCTGGTAGAGGACCCAGTCGCGTTCGCGGCGCGCGTGGCGCACGCGTCTCTCGCCGATCACGGCCGTCAGGGCGACGGCACCGATCGCGAGGAGCGCGAGCACTATCACTGCGAATGGATAGGTCGGCCGAAACAAAAATGTTTCGAGAGGCCAGAGGCCCCTCGAAGACATCCCCCAGGTACCTGAAATCAGGTCTTGGCGGCGATGGAGTCGGGTGTGCGGCTAGAACCGGCCGAGCACCGCGAATCCGTTGTGGGTCGGCGTCACGTGAACCTTGGTGTCGACCTTGGCGACGCCGCCGTTCGCGTAGACCGTGCTGTGGGTCGGCGAGAGCAGGCCGGTGATCATCGTGATCACGCCGGCGCCCTGGAACACGCCGTCGGCGACGAGCAGGACCTTGTCGGTCGTGTTCTTGTCGCAGCGCGGCTGCTCGATCGGGCAGTCGCCCCAGTCGTTCAGCGCGAGCCACGGACCGACGACCGGCACCTACACCCGGGCGGCGCCGACGTGGTCGCTCGTCGCGGCGACGATCGCGGAGGCGCCGTAGCTGCCGGCGAAGACGACGGCACCGGTCGCGAACACCGGCGCGTTCCACCTGTCGTAGTGCTCGACGCCTTCCGGATCGCGCTCGATGATCGTCGTACGCGGCGATTGATCCGGGACGACGACGACAGGGCTCTGCGCCTGCGGCGCCGGGGCGGGAGGCGGCGTGACGATCGTCGTCGACGTCGTCGACGGCGCCTGCGTGGGAGCCGGTGCGGGCTGCTGCGTCGGTTGCGGCTCGTACGGATCGTTGCTGGGAACGTCGTCGGCCACGGCTACCGAGGGGATGAGGGCGGCGGCAAGCGCCAGCCCGAGCGCGCGTGCGAATTTCATGGGAGTCCTCGCTTGCAGTTAGTTGCTAGGGGACTTCTGCAAGAGGGTTGCCACGGCGAATGAGCCGTGCATTCGCCACTCGCTCGGGAGGGCGCGCGCTTCTACGCACGATGCGCGCGGATCAGCTGGGCGGCAGATAACCGTCGCGTCGATAGTTCCCGCGACCGGTCGGCCACGCTAGGCAATTCACCGACGAGCCCGGCACCTCGTAGACGAGCACGCTTCGGATCTTGTCCTCGGCATCCTTGAGCGAGACGACGATGTCGAGATCGCCGTCGCCGTCGACGTCGGCGATCGTCGGCACCGGCATCGCGCCGCGTCCGCCGAGTGCGATGCGATGGAGCAAGTTGCCGCCGGCGTCGAGCACGACGAGATCGCCGCCGCTCGCGCTGTAGGTCGTGAACACGAGCTCGGGGCTGCCGTCGCCGGAGAGGTCGGCGATCGCGATGCCGCCCGTCGCGACGTCCGGCGTCGTCGTGTACGTCGTCTGCCACAGCGGCTGCGCCGAGGCGTCGACGGCGTGGATGCGGCCGTCGAAGCCGGCGAACACGAGCTCCGGTCCCGCGCGTCCGGGATCGAGGTCGGCGACCGAGACCTGGTTCGTGACCGCGACGAGGTTGGCGCCGGGGTCCCACAGGCCCGAGACGTAGTCGGCAAAGCGCGGCGGTGCGAGCCACGCGTCCGGACGCGTGCCGTCGTGCTTCGCGACGTAGAGCCCGACGCCGCGCTCGCGATCGTCCTGTGAGGCGTTCTGGATCGAGCCGAGCGCGATCAGCTCGGCGACGCCGTCACCGTCGAGGTCGGCGAGCGCCGGCGCGGTGTTCGTGAAGTGCGCCTGCTCGTCGACGGCCTCGTCGTCGGCATAGCCCTGCTGGGCGAGCGCGTAGTCGACCATCCAGCGAATGCCGCTGAACTTCGTGCGGCCGGAGAAGATCGGCGCGGCGTCGAACGCGCGGCCGGTACCGGCGTGCAGAGACATGTACGCGTTGTCCTGCGTCGCGAAGATGTCGGCGACGTGATCGCCGTCGACGTCGCCGAGCGCGACGTTCTGATCGTAGCCGCCGGTGACGTAGCACGCGCCGTCGCAGCCGGCGGAGCCGGTCGTGTTCGGCGGGAACCCGGGCACGACGGTGCCGCTGGCCTCGATCGCGATCACGATGTCGCGCTGACCTCCACCGGCGAGCGGCGACGACGTCACCGCGACGAGCTCGAGCGCACCGTCGCCGTCGATGTCGCCGGCGGCGAGCGAGCGCAGCTCGTCGCGCCACGTGAACGGAAAGCCGGGAACGACGGTACCGTGCGCGTCGTAGACCGCGATCACGCCGCGCGACGCGACGGCGACCTCGAGGCCGGGACTCGCGGGCACGAGATCCGCGACGACGGGCGAGCTCCAGATCCGGCCGGGCAGGGTGGCGCGCCACGCGACGGAGCCGTCGACGTGCCACACGACGAGCAGGTCGCTGCGCGGCGCGACGATCTCCATCGTGCCGTCGCCGTCGAGGTCCGCGACCGCGGGCGAGGACAGCCACGTCTCCTGGTAGCGATCCGCGAGCGTGTACGCGAGCACCGGTGCAGAGACCGTCGTGCTGCCACCGCCGCTGGCCGCGGTGCATGCAGGGGCGGGCGTCGGATGCGGACCGTCGTCGCCGCCTCCTCCGTCACCACCGCAGGCCGAGACGACGACGAGCGCGATCGCGATGCGAGAGCCCCCACGCATGACTCCACGATACCGCGCCTGTCGTGGCCGCGGGCGCGGCTCGCGTCACTACGCGGCGCGGCGGGTGCGCGCGGGTGCGAGTGCGACCTGCTGGAAATCGGCGAGCTCGACCTTGCGGGTGCGCCACCAGTAGTCGAACGTCGCGGCCGGCCACAGGAACACCTCGCCGTCGGGCGTCTGATACCAGCTCTGGCAGCCGGTCGCCCACACCGTGTTCTTCATCCGCGCCGCGAGCTCGGTCTTGAACGCCTGCTCGACGGATGGCCGGACGTCGATCGAGGCGAGGTTCTGCTCCTGCATCAGCGACACCGCGCGCGCCGCGTAGCGAGCCTGCGCCTCGATCATGAAGATCATCGAGTTGTGGCCGAGGCCCGTGTTCGGCCCCATCAGCAGGAACAGGTTCGGAAACCCGGAGACCGTGATGCCGAGGTAGTTGCGCAGCGACGCTCGCCAGGCGTCGTTGAGCGACACGCCGCCGCTGCCGACGATGTCGATCGACGACAGGTAGTCGGTGACCTTGAAGCCGGTGCCGAGGATGAGCGCGTCGACGGCTCGCTCGGCGCCTGCCTTCGTGCGCACGCCGCGCGGTGTGATCGACTCGATCGGATCGGTGATCACGTCGACGTTGTCCTGCTGCAGTGCGGGGTACCAGTCGTTCGAGATCAGCACGCGCTTGCAGCCGAACCGGTAGTTCGGCGTCAGCGTCCTGCGCAGCTCGGGATCCTCGACGGCCGTCGCGAGGTACCGCAGCACGATCTTCTCGAGCAGCTCGTTGATCTTCGGCGCGTACGCGAAGCCGACGACACGACTCTCCATGAGCCAGTAGAGGCCGGTGCGGCGCAGCCAGTGCGTGGCAGGGACGTGCTCGAACATCCAGCGCTCGGCGCTCGACATCACGCGATCGCGCTTCGGCACGACCCACGGCGCCGTCCGCTGATAGAGGTCGAGGCGCGCGACGTCGGGCTGGATCTGCGGCACGAACTGGATGGCGCTCGCGCCGGTACCGATCACGGCGACACGCTTTCCCGCGAGATCGTAGTCGTGGTTCCAGCGCGCCGAGTGGAACGTCGTGCCCTGGAACGACGCGAGCCCCGGGATGTCGGGCAGCGAAGGGATGTGGAGCGCGCCGTTGCCGAGCATCAGGGCGCGCGTCTCGATACGCTCGCCGCTCGCGGTTTTCAGCTGCCAGCTGCCGGTCTGGTCGTCGAAGCGCGCCTCGTCGACCTTCTGGCCGAACTTGATGTGGCCGCGCAGGCCGTACTTGTCGGCGCAGTGCTCGAGGTACGCGAGGATCTCCGCCTGGCCGCCGTACGCGCGCGACCAGCTCGGGTTTGGCTCGAACGAGTACGAGTACAGGTGCGAGGGCACGTCGCACGCGGCGCCCGGATACGTGTTCTCGCGCCAGGTGCCGCCGACGCGGTCGGCCTTCTCGAGGATGACGAAGTCGGTGATCCCGAGCCGCCTCAGCTGGATGCCCGCACAGAGACCGGAGAAGCCGGCGCCAACGATGACCGCGGAGAGCATGCCTCGAGGCTACGGTGTCTATTGACCATAAGTCAATAGCTCGTTTGCGGCGAAAAAACCGCCGCGGATCAGGCGGCGGTGAGACGAGTCGGCGGGCTTATCAGGCCGAGAGCTGGCTCAGCGCCTCGTCGACCTCGTCGAGCTCCCACAGGCGCCGCTCGATCTCGCGGTCGAGCTCGCCATCGAGCATCGGGCACGCGGCGCGCTGCGCGACCAGGCGAACGAGCTCGTCGACGGCCTCGAGCTCGTCGGCGAGGCGCTCGATGCGGCGCACGCACTCGTCGCGGTGGCGCAGGCGGCGCGCCATGATCTCGCGGCGGCGCGCGGAGCGGTGCGGGTCCGGGAGCGGCATCGTGCGCGGCAGGTCGCTCGAGCCCGCGAGGCGGAGCGAGTCGAGGCAGCGCTGGTGGCTGACCGCGAGGTCGCAGAAGTGATCGAGCAGCTGCTGCAGCTCGAAGCGCTGCGCTTCGCCCGGATCGGTGCGCTCGATCTCGCCGACGAGATCGCGCAGCTCGCAGTACTGCTGCTGGCGTACGGCGCCGGTCGGCTTCAGCAGGCGCAGGCGCTCGGTCTCGCGCTTCTGCTTCACGCGGTACTCGAACTGCTTGTCGAGCGCGCGCCGGACGAAGCGGTATCGGGTCGCCGCGCTACCGATCGCCACGAACGTCGCGAGCGCGATGAGCGCGCCGATCATGCCCGCGTAGCCGACTCCGACGCAGACGGCAAACGCCATCACCGAGAGGCTCACGGGGTTGAACAGTGCGCCTCGTACGTACGTCAGAGCCGTTTCCGCCTGCGGCGAAATCGGGACGATCGAGAGGTCGTGATCCTGGACCGCAGCGAGCCGCTTCATGAGAGAAGCCCCGTACAACCCCCGTGCCACCGACTTCTCGTCGAGGCATCGTGGCGTTTTGACCCAAGCCCTGGTCGCCCAGGTCACACCGTGGCGTTTCAGCCGATCCTATTCGGACGTCGACGAGCGTCGGTTCTTGTCGACGATCGCGGCGACGATGAGCAGGAACGCGAACAGCCGCAGCAGGTAGTAGTACGGCGTGTATTCGTCACGCGGATGCTTGCCGATCAGGAGCGCCCAGTTGAGGCCCAGGGCGACGAACGCGATCGTGAAGAACAGGAAGAAGCGGTCGCTCGCAAGTCGCCAGTAGCGCAGGAAGAACACGCCACAGACGAGGCAGAGCGTCGACAACACGCCGAGGAAGTACGTGTTGAGCGTATCCATCACTTGCTCTCCCAGACCAGCCCGAACACGAGCAACGCGAGGCCGATGAGAGCCGATCCCGAGCGGAACGCACGCAGATCCGTATCCGGCGACGTCACGACGATGTCGACGAACAGGAAGATGTTGTTGAGGGCGAGGAACGCGAAGCACAGCGTGCTCCAGAGGAGCAGTCGGGTCCGGTTCGCGCGATAGCTCCGGAACAGGAGCCCGGCGCACGCGATGCTCGTCAGCGCGCACAGTACGTACACGAGCTCAGGCATCGGGGTCTCCCTTCTTTTTCGGTCGTAACACGAACGCGTCGGCGAACGCCCGTGCCGACTGAGCGGTCTCCCTGCGAATGCGGTCGAGCGCAAACCTCGTGATCAGATTGAGGACCTCGATACGGTCACGGCGGTACATTTCGACCAGCTCCGTGATCGCATCCTTCCAGGGCCCGTTCGGGTCGAGCACACCGGTCGGCCGCATCGCGCGCAAGCACTCCTCGATTTCCTCGGCCGGCACCGAGATCGCGAGTCCCTTCGTGATCTCGGCCGCGGTGCGAGGGGCGAACCCGACGCCGTGCAGGTGGACGAGGATCTCGACCTTCTCGAACGAGTCGGCGACCTGGGCCAGTAGTGTGCGAGCAGTCCTGGACACCTCGGCGTTTACTTTGTGCTCAAACCATTAGGGTTGCAAGGGAATGGCTTTACCGTCGACCATGCGTCGTTTCACGATCTCTCTCGCTGATTCTGACCGTGGAATCTACGAGACGCTCGACTGGCGCGTTGCGCAGCATCCCTCGGAGAGCGCCCGCTATCTCGTCGCACGCGTGATCGCCCGTGCGCGGGAGCACACCGATGGATTGGCGTTCAGCAAGGGGGGCGTCTCCGACGACGAGGAGCCCGCCCTCGTCCAGCGCGATCTGCGAGGGGACCTCCGCGCCTGGATCGAGGTTGGCACGCCGACGGCGGACCGCCTCCACAAGGCGAGCAAGGCCTCACCTCGCGTCGTGGTCTACAGCTGGAAGCTGGCCAGCGTCCGCGAGGATCTCGCCGAGCGCAAGATCCACCGAGCGGAGGCGCTCGAGCTCGTGGAGCTCGACCCCGAGTTTCTCGATCGAGTCGCCGAGACGCTCGATCGCACGAACCCCTGGGACCTCTCGGTGAGCGGCGGCGCGATCTATCTGACGATCGGTGACCGGCTGTTCGAGACGCAGGTCACCGGCAGCGCGAGCCGCGCGGGCTGACGGCCAGCACGCTCGGCTAGCAGGCGGCCAGCAGGGCCGGGAGATCCAGCTCCGTCGACGGGCTCGTGCTCGCCTTCAGCACGCTCGCCATGTGGCGAAGCGCGAACTCGTTGTCCTCGTCCTCGATCGACGCGATGCAGTCCGCCGGCACGACGAGGCGGAAGTCGCGCATGAACGCGTCGTGCGCGGTGAACATCACGCACGAGTTGCCCGCGAACCCGGTCAGGATCAGCGTGCGCGCACCGAGGTAGGTCAGCAGCGTGTCGAGCGTCGTCGAGTAGAAGCCCGAGTGCTTCGGCTTCAGCACGAAGTAGTCGTCGTCCTCGGGCGCGAGGAGCGCGGCGATCGGCTTGCCGCGGACGTCGTCGTGAATGCAATGCGCGACCAGCTTGTGAAAGTCGGACTGCCACTGCCCGTAGTTGTCGTTCGCGTAGACGACCGGGATCCTCTGCTGCTTCGCCCGCGTCTTCAGCGCTGCGATTCGCTCCGCGGCCGGCATCGCGCGGACGAACAGCTCGTCTGCGCCCGGGAACTCGAGGTCGTTGATGACGTCGATCAGCACGAGCGCGACCGGGCACGTATGCGGCACGTTGCCGTGGAGGTCGCCTTCCGCGTTCGGCATGTCTCCACGCACCTTAGCAAGTCGCGCGGCGCGGGCGACGTCTCCTACGCCTGGTCTCGCGGACGCAACGTGCGCAGCAGCTGCGAGATCGAGAACGGCTTCGCCAGGTGATCGTCGAAGCCGAGCTCGAGGAAGCTCGCGCGATCCATGTAGTCGCGCAGCCCGGTCACCGCGATGATGCGCGCGCGACGGAACGGCGGCAGCATGCGCAGCCGGCGCGCGACCTCGCAGCCGTCGAGAATCGGCAGGACGATATCGAGCAGCACGTAGTCCGGCCGGAACTCCGCCGCGATCTCGAGGGCGGTCAGCCCGTCGTGCGCGATGCGCGCCGTGAACCCGATCTCCGAGAGCACGTTCTCGAGCGAATGCGCGCCCGGGACGTAGTCATCGACGACCAGCACGCGCCGAGATTCGACCCACCGTGGTGCCACCGTTGCCATCACGATCCCGGTAACACGCCCGAGCGTCGACCGATCACGCTCGCTGCGCTCCCACGCAAAGTTGCGTAGTTTTCCGTAGCTCGACGCTGTGCGTCGTGCCGTCGGCGTGAGCATCTGACAACGAAACCAGCGACGTCGTGACTTGTGTCCGCGCGTGTCTACTCGGGCGTCGGGGCAGGCTCTCCGCGGACGCGGCGCCGGTAGCTCTGCGGCGTGTCCGCGGTCCAGCGCTGGAACGCGCGCACGAAGCTGGCGGCGTCCGCGTAGGCAAGCTCGCGCGCGATCGCCTCGACGGACAGCAGCGAACGCTCCAGCAGCTCGACGGCCCTTCCTCGCCGAGCGTCGTCGCGCAGTGCCTGGAACGTCGCGCCGCGGCGGGCGAGGTGACGGCGCAACGTTCGACTCGAGACCTCGAGCTTGCTCGCGGCGCCCTCGAGGTCCGGGAACCCGGCCGCGGGGTCCGCCAGCAGCGCACGCGTCCGCGCGAGCAGGTCGTCGTCGACCGGCAACAGGGCGCGCTCTCGCTCGAGCACCGTCACGGCCTCGCGGTGGGCGATCGGCTCGCCGAGCGCGAGGGGACGATCGAGCAGGCTCGTCGGAAAGCGGGCCTCGTTCGTCGGCCGGTTGTACCGGATGCGCGGCAGCCGCGCGTGATAGCGGCGGTGATGTGGCAGCTCGTCCGAGTCCGACCAGAACTCGATCTCGGGCCGCGCGAGCGGCTGGCCGAGGATGAACTCGCCGATCACGACCGCGGCGCCGACGATCGCCTCGAACATGATCGCTCGCGCAGGCCCCATGGGCGCGACCTCGATGAACCGCATGATCGCGGTCTCGCCCTCGACGAGCAGCTGCATGCGCCACGGGCTCATCCGCAGCTCGCCGAACCGCTCCGCGAGCGTGATCGCGTCGCGCAGCGACGAGCAGGTCATGAGCGCGAGACCGAGCAGGCCATGCGACGACGGCTTGAACGCCAGGCCGAACTCGATCCCGATCGCCGGATCTTGCGTGAGCTCGAGACAGCCGCAGATCACGTCGCGAAAGACATCGAGCGTGATGCGCCCGTTCGGATCGGCGAGCTGGTCTCGTCCGAGCCCGGCGCGCACCAGCAGGTCGCTCGCATCGAGCTTCCGGCTCTCCACGAGGTCGACGTATCGCTCGACATAGGAGACCGGCACCAGCATCGCGGTGATCTAAGCACGTAGGTGGCCGCAGATGCGAACGACGTAGGCCGCTCGTGACAACGCCAATGGCGGGCAGTCCCACGCGGGCTCCTGCAGCATCGGGCGCATGACGAAGCACCTACTTGTCCTTGTCTTGCTGAACGCGTGTGCGGCCGACGAGCCGACCGGCGACGCGCCACCCGTTCCGACGCAGCTCCGGGTGACTGGACAGGCCGCGGAGGTCTCCGCGACGAGCGGGGTCACGCCGCTCGCCTATCTCGCGATCGAGGCCTACCGCAGCACCGATGACGTCACGCCGATCGCCGAGACCGCGACCGACGTCCTCGGCAACTACAGCCTCGACATCGCGACGGACGGCGTGACTCCGTTCGATGGCTACCTGCGTGCGAGTGCCGCCGGCTACGTCGACACCTACGTCTACGCGCCGGACTCGCTCTCTGCCAACTACGACGGTGCGCCCGTTCGCATGGTGAAGTCCGACACGCTGAGCGCGCTCGAGCTCGTGTGCGGCGCCGATCAGCTGTCCGGCAACGGCATGGTCGCCGCGTTCGTCGGCAACGATCAGCACACCCCGGTCGAAGGCGCGACCGTCCAGAGCACGCCCGCTGCGAACAAGTACTGTTACAACGGCGCGGATGGCCTGCCGGATTCCGTGCGCCTCACGACGAACACGGACGGCGTCGCCTACGCGTTCAACGTGACCGGACCGGTCACCGTCTCGGCGACCAAACCGTCGGCGACGTTCAAGCCGCGCAAGGTCACGAGCCGCGCCGACGCCGTGACGATCGTGCTCGTCGCGCCGTAAGCGCGCGCTACTCGGTGCGCTGGATGATGTGGATGCCGAAGTCGGTCTTGACGACACCGACCTCGCCCACGTTGAGGCGCAGCGACAGGTTCTTGAACGGCTCGACGAGGCCCGCGTCGGGCGTCACGTCGTAGCCCTCGCCGCTGGCCGCGGAGCCCGGATCTTCCGAGAGCTCCTTCATGAGCGGCTCGATCTTGTCGCCCTTCTTGAGCTTCGCGACGGTGGCCTTGACGAGCTTCTCGAGCGCGGCGCGGTCGCGCTTCTTCGCGCGCGGATCATCGCCACCCCCGTTGTTGTCCTTCCAGTTGAGGAGGATGTGCTTGACCTTCGCCTTCTGGGTGACCGGCTCGCGCTTGAGGATGTCGACCGACTCGAGGCTGTCCGGCGGCGGCGGCGGCGGCGGCGGCACGCGCTTGATGATGTGCCAGCCAAACGGCGACTTCACGAGACCCGACTCGCCCTCCTTGAGGCGAAGCGAGAGGTTCTTGAACGGCTCGACGAGCGGGGCGTCGGGGGTGACCGGGTAGACGCGCGCGTTGTCCTTGCTACCCGGATCCTCGGAGTACTCCTTCATGAGCGCGGCCATGTCGCCACCGCCCTGGACCTTGGCGAAGACCTCCTTCGCGAGCGTGTCGGCGGCGGCCTTGTCGCGCTTCATCGCGCGCTCGTCGCCGCGGCCGGCCTTGGCGGCGGGCGTGTCCTTCCAGCCGA
>JAEWJO010000600.1 GCA_023386455.1 Pseudomonadota bacterium
AGGTGACGCTGACCGCCACGGGCTCGGTGCTCGGGACGCCGGCGTACATGGCGCCCGAGCAGTGGCGCGGCGAGAACGTCGGACCGGCCGCGGATCAGTTCGCGTTCTGCATCGCGCTGTGGGAGGCACTCGCCGGCGAGCGGCCGTACCGCGGCGAGACGACCGACGAGCTGCGCGCGCAGGTCGAGCGCGGTCCGGCGATGCTCGACGCGTCGAGGATCCCGCGACGGTTCCGCGCGCTGCTTCGCCGAGGCCTCGACCCCGACCCGGCGCGGCGGTGGCCGAGCATGGACACCGTGATCGCCGCGCTCGAGCCGCGACGTCGCACGCCGTGGATCGCGATCGGGGTCGCGATCATCGCCACGATCGCGACGTTCCTGGTGATCGACCACTTCCGGGCATCGTCATCGGCGACGCCTTCGCAGCCAAAGCTCGACGAGGCACTGCTCAGCGTCCAGCGATTCTCCGGCGGTGTCGTCCGGGCATCACCGCAGGCGGTCGGGATTCTCCTCGAGGAGCTGCGCACGCAGACCGGTGCGCGGTTCGTGCTGACCGTCGAGGACGAGGACGAGGGACCGATCGGCTTCAAGCTGTACGCGATCAAGCGCGGCACGATGATCGACGCGGTCGGCCTCGCGAACGGCGACGTGCTCACGGCGATCGCCGAGCAGCCGGTGACCTCGCTCACCGATCTCGAGCGGGTGGCGACCCAGCTGTCGGGGACCACGACGTTCCGGCTCGCCGTCCTCCGGGGCGACGACGAGAGCTCGATCGTCATCTCGCCGAAATTCTGAGCCAGGACCGAGAGTTTCGACGGTGATGTGACGGCCGTAACGCTGTCAGCGCCGGTCACCAGACCGCCACCCGGGCGCCACCTCGTGCTAGTAGCGTACGCACGCCATGTCGCTGTTCCGGTCGAGCCTCCTCCTGATCGCCTGGTGCGCCGGTTGTGCGAGCGCGCGCGAGGAGATCGCAAACGACAAGGCCGACGCCGCGGTCGGCGGTGGCTCCGACGCGCGCGATCCGGACGCCGGCCAGGTCACGGGCACGGATTCCGGTTCGACAGGCGGCTGTGCGTTCTCGGGCGTGCTCGCGACGTGGACGTTCAGCGGCGAGACCGGCAACCAGGCCTCGACGGCGGCAGCGTCGTCGGCGACCGGCGTCACCGCATCGGTCGTGCAGCGGTCGGCGACCCTCACCGCGGTCAGCGGTGCGAACTCGATCAGCGCGAGTAACTGGCCCGCGGCCGCTGCACGCGACACCGCGAAGTACTACACGCTGACGATCACGCCGCCGGCAACCTGCATGGTCGCGCTGACGACAGCCGCGATCGATGCCAAGGCCTCCGGCACCGGCCCGGCATCGGCCGTCGTCTCGACGAGCGTCGACGCGTTCGCGCAGACGGTGGCGGTCTCGACCGCGGCCGCCGGCACGGTCACGCTGAGCACGAGCCCGACGTCGAACGCGATCGAGCTGCGCGTGTACGGCTACGCCGCGACCGGCACCGCCGGCACGCTGCGCCTGCAGACGACGTTGACGATCAACGGCACGATCCAGTAGCTCAGCGTTCCGCCGGCGCCGAGCTCGACACCTCGAGTCGCCGGTACAGCGACCGGCGGTCGATCCCGAGGACGCGCGCCGCGTGCGTCTTGTTGCCGTTGACGCTCGCGAGCACCTGGCGGACGTACCGGCGCTCCATCTCGTCGAGCGTGATCATCTCGGCGGGCGCCGAGGTCGAGAGCTCGATCCGCGTCGGCTCGTGGTTCACCACCTTCGCCGGCAGGTGCGAGGGCTCGATGTCGCCGGTGCCGCACATCGCCACGGCGCGCTCGATGCAGTTCTCCAGCTCGCGAACGTTGCCGGGCCAGTCGTAGGCGACGAGCTTGCGCGCGGCCTCCGAACCGATCGCCGGCGCTTCCTTGCCACTGCGGCTGGCGATCTTCTGCACGAGGTGTCGCGCCAGCAGCACGACATCTCCACCCCGCGAGCGCAGCGGAGGGACCGAGATCGCGACGACGTTGATCCGGTAGAACAGGTCCTCGCGAAACCGTTGATCGTGCACCTCGGTCTCGAGATCGCGGTTGGTCGCGGTGATCACGCGCGCCTCGAACGGCACCTCCTCGTCGCCGCCGACCGGCCGAACGGTGCGCTCCTGCAGGACGCGCAGCAGCTTGACCTGCATCTCGAGCGGCATCTCGCCGATCTCGTCGAGGAAGATGGTGCCGCGCTTCGCCTGGAGGAACAGGCCCGCGCGGGACGCCTTCGCATCCGTGAACGCGCCGCGCACGTGACCGAACAGCTCGCTCTCGAGGAGGTTGGCCGGCACCGCGCCGCAGTTGATCGCGATGAACGGCTCGTTGCGTCGCGATGGCGACAGGTCGTGCAGCGCACGGGCGACCAGCTCCTTGCCCGTGCCGCTCTCGCCGGTGATCAGCACGGTCGCGTCGACGTCCGAGACGCGGCGGATCATCGCGCTCATCTCGCGGATCGCGGGGCTGGTTCCGATCAGCGTCGGGATCGGCGTCACGACATCGACGGCCTCGCGCAGTCGCCGTGCCTCGCGCGCGACCGCGAGATGATCGAACGCGCGCTTCAGCGCGACCTCGAGGACCTCCACCTTCACCGGCTTCGTGAGGTAGTCGTACGCGCCGGAACGAACCGCCGAGATGGCGGTCTCGTAGGTGCCGAGACCCGTGAGGAGGATCGAGAGGAGATTCGGATGGCGTTCGCGGAGCTGCTGGCACAGCTCGACGCCGGACATCCCCGGCATCTGGATATCGGTCACGACGACATCGATATCGCGATCGCGGACCCAGTCGAGACACTCCTGCGCGGAGGCGACGGCATCGACGGAAAAACCCCGACGCACGAGGCTCTCCTGGAGGAGCAACCGGGTGTCTTCATCGTCTTCAACAAGCAGCACCGAAGGCATGGAAGGGATCCTTGGTAGTGGCTCGCTCGCACACTTCAAGGACGAGGCCATGTCGTGGGCGCACGAATTCGCCCAGATGCCGGTTCCTCCAGCTCTGTCGACGAGCGCTACCGCGCAGGCAGCCGAGCCCGGGCGCGCATTCGTAGCGCTGCCGCGCAGCTACCGGTCTAGCGAGGTGCGCAGACCAGCGCACGCGCCGGCGACGAGCTGCTCGTGCCGAGGTAGCGGTCGAGCTCGCGCGCCGTCGTTCCCGGCAGCGACGCGCACTGCTGGTTCTGAACCGCGGCCTTCGAGACGCAGGTGCCGCCGGTCGCGGCCGCATCGGCGATGCAGAACGTCGGCGCCTTGCCGGTCGCGTCGGGGCAGGTGCCCGCACAGCTCTGCGTGCAGAATCCGGCGGCGTGGCAGCGGCCACCGGCGAAGCCGCAATCCGCGTTCGTCGTGCACGCGTCGCCGATGAACTTCGGCGTCACGCCGTGCAGCCGCGGGAACACGGTCTTGTCGTCGAGCCGGACGAACGTGTAGCCGTCCGCCTCGAGCGCGGTGAGGATCCGGTCGAGGTTCGTTGCCGTGTACGAGTGGATGTCGTGGAACAGGATGACGCCGCCGCCGGTCGAGCGGACCTGCGAGAGCACGTACGCCTTGATGTCGCCGCGCATCTCGTCCGGGACGTACTTGAACGTCGACTTCTTGCACGTGCCGCCGCCGGCCGCGTAGCACCAGTCCGCGCTATCGATGTGCCAGCCGGTGACGACCCAGCCGCGGTCCTTCGCCATCTTCATCGTGTTGCAGGTCGAGCTGCCGAACGGAAACCGGAAGTACTTCGGCGTCTCGCCGGCGGCGCGGATGCCCGCGTCGGTCGTGTCCATCTCGCGCGCGACCCGTGCCGAGTCGAGCGTCGCGAGGTTCTGATGGTTCTGGCTGTGGTTCGCGAGGATGTAGTCGGGGTCCGCGGCGATCCGGCGGGCGAGGTCGGTCGCGCCCGCCGCCGACAGCCTCGAGCCGTTGATGAAGAACGTCGCCGGCGCGTCATGGCGCTTCAGGATCTCGATCACCTTCGGCGTCGTCGCCGGGTTCGGGCCGTCGTCGAACGTCAGCGCGATCCGCTTCGCGAAGCCGTTGCGGTCCGGCACGCGCACGCCGGAGCAGTCCGTGCCGTCTTCCTTGCCGGGCTGCTGGCCCTGGTCGTAGGCGTCCTCGTAGAGCGCCGTCTCGTCCTCGGGACCGAGCTCGTCGTCGGTACCGATGCAGGACGCGAGACAGGTCGCGACGAGGAGTCCACCGAGCAGCTGGCTGCGCATGCGCTGCCATCGAGCAAGCAGCGATCCATGTCCGGAGGCCAAAAAACCGCGCCAAGTCGGCAGTTCTGCTCGAATTGTGATGGCTACCCGCGTAGCCGGAGACACGCGACCTGGATGCCGCGCCGGTCAGCCTACGTTTTCGTGCGACCGGCGGCCCGCTCGCGGCTCGTCTCCCCGGAGGACGAATCGAAATGGGCTTTTTCAAGGATCTGAAGAACAAGATCACGGGTGGCGCGGCCACCGTTCGCGTCAGCGTCCCGGCGGCACGCCGTGGTCAGGGTGTCCCGGTGCAGGTGCAGGCGACCGCGAAGGCGAACGGCAAGGTCGACGCCGTGTACCTGCTCGTGCGCGGCACCGAGCGCACCGAGTTCAAGAAGGACAGCGAGAAGATCAGCCACTCGAAGGTCAGCTTCGAGACGCGCGTCCAGATCGCCGGCGCGCAGGAGCTCCAGGAGGGGCAGACCTATAGCTGGGACGGCATCCTCGAGCTCCCCGTGAACACGCACCCGACGCTGCGCGGCTCGATCATCGATCACACCTGGGAGGTCCAGGCGGGACTCGACATGCCGGGCAACGATCCCGACTCGGGCTGGCAGTCGCTCGAGGTCTCGTAGACCGCTGGCGCGATCCGCTCGAGCGCGGCGAGCGACGGCAAGAGGAAGTAGCCGCCGCCCTTCACCGTCACGACGCTCGGGACGTTCGCGAGGCGAAGGCGCACCGGCATCGCGGGGATCGAGACCTCGGCGGTGCCGTCGCCGTAGCCCATGATCGGATCGGGCTCGGCGAACAGGCCGTTGAAGCCGGGGTTCGACAGCCACGTCTGCTGGATGAACTCGAAGCCGCGGGCGATGCTCGCCTGCAGGCTGATGAAGTAGAGGCCGCGTGGCTGGTGATCGTCGAGACCGGCGAGCGCCTGCTCGTCGGACAGCGGCGGGCCATACGACCGACCGCGACGCAAGATCCGGTGACGGTTGACGACGGCGAGCGACTCCTTCGCGGATCCTCCGCGGGCATCGCGCGGGTTCGCGCGGCGGACGTGCGACGAGATCGGGCAGCGCAGGCCGTGCGGATCCTCGTCGAGGTAGCCGAACACGTTCACGCGCTCCGGCGTCGCCTTGCTCGGATCGTCGCGGTCCGGCGTGAGCACGAGCGGTGCGCCGCTCTTCCACCGACCGACGAGCTTCGCGGCGAGCTTCTGCGTCAGCGCCGCGGCCGCCGCCGGATCGGGCTCGATCGCCCTCGCCTGCGCCGCGACGTAGCCCCAGAACCGATCGACGTGCTGGTGCAGCTTGCGAAACACCAGGTAGGTGCCATTCGCGCCGAGGTCGAAGCCGTCCCAGATCGGGCTCGCCGGGAGCTTGCGGTAGGCGTTCGGATAGCCGAGCAAGATCTCGCCGGTCTCGAGCGGCGGCTCGGCGCCCGGGCGCTCCTTCGGCAGGCCGGCGACCGTCGGCTGCGAGACGCCGGCGGCGAACCCGAAGTGTTCCTTGCCGTCGAGTGACTGCGTCAGCTCGGCGTCGCGCACGCTCGCGCCGGCGGCGATCAGCGCGTCGCGGTGCTGCGTGACGAGCACGGCGCGGCGATCGGGATCGCGGGCGAATACCATCACGAGCACGTCGAGCTCGTTGTCGCGGCCGAGCTCCCAGCCCGACGGCTCGTCGTCGCCGAGGATGCGCGCGCGCGACGCCATCCCGTTCTTCGCCTCCTGCGGGATCGCGTCGAGGACCTCGGCCGGCACGCCGAGCCTCGCGAGGCCGCGCGGTGACAGCGCGACGTTGATGCGATCGCCATCGCCGCGCTTGCCGAGCGACGCCGGCGAGACGTGCCTGCGCAGACCCGCGAGCCAGCGTCGCGAGCGCGCGACGTCGCCGCCGAGCGTCGCGAACACGTAGGCACCGTACGGGTGCTCGCCCCAGCCGGAGTAGACGAGGCCCTGGATGTCGTCGAGGTCGGCGGTTTCGGGTCGTGTCTTCATAGCTTGCGGAGCCAGCTGGCGAGCTCGTCGTCGGCGAGGCCGCGATCGAGGTTCTGGCGGATCCAGATGTCGTCGCGGACGTTCTGGACCGTCGAGTCGGGTACGCCGGTCCACCAGACGGCCGTCTTGATCTGGTGACGGCGCGTCCACTGCTTGAACGCCTCCTCGTCGCGCGCGCCCGCTCCGAGCAGGCGCTGCGTGCGCGGAAACCCGACGGTGTTCGACCACACGCCGGTGAGGCCGTAGGCGGCGCGATCGACGAACTCGCCGAGGTAGCTCTCCCAGCTGCCGTCGTAGTTCGAGAAGAACAGCAGGCGATGGCGCTCCCGGCCCGACCTGTCGAGGAGGATCACCCAGCGCGCGAAGTGGATGCTGATGATGCCGCCGAGATCGCCGCGCACCGAGTACACGCGCGCGATCACGTCGATCGCGGTCAGCACGAAGCGCAGCGTCGTCAGCCGGAACCAGCCGGGCTTGATGTCGACGACGTGCGTCAGCTGGTTCTGCTTGACGCCATCCTGGTCCTCGTCCTTCGCGAGGCCCTTGTCGTCGTGCACGGGCCGCGTGTTGATGTCGGCCTCGTCGCGCTTCTCCTTCGCGCGCAGCACGAGATACCAGGGGATCCCGATCGCGACCAGCGGCAGGAACAGCACGAGCAGGACGGCGACGGCGATGATCTTGCCGGCGAGCCACCTCGCCTCCTGCGAGTCATTGCCCGAGATGTCGAGCTGCGGCGCGGTCACGCGGACGTGCTCGCACAGCCGGCGCTGGATCTCGTGCGCCGGCAAGCCCTCGAGCGCCTTGCGGTTGCCGTTGTCGTCGAGCGCGACCCGGATCGCATCGTGGACCTTGCGGTCGTTCAGGACCTGCTTGCGCGGGACACCGCGATACCCGGTATAGAACGCAGACGCGCGCACCGAGTGCTCGAGCAGCCACGCGCTGCGGACGTCGTAGGTCCGATCGCGCGGAGGCGGATACCCGACGCAGCACTCGAACACGCGATCGATCTCCGGCGTCTTGCTCGCGACCCGGTCGAGGTACGCGGCCGTGTTGCCATCGTGGTTGCTCTCCCACACGAGCATCGGCGGCAGCTCGTGATCGTCGAGAATGACGAACCGCATGAAGTGAGTGTCCGGCAGGTCGCGCGGCCGCATCACCGTGTTCTCTTCGGGGCTGGCCGCGATCGCGGCGAGCCGATCGTCGAGCAGCTCGCGATGATTCCGATCGATCTCGGCGATGACGGTGAGAGCCTGGGTCGCGCTGCGCATCAGGACCGCGCCTCGGCTCGGGCCAGGGAGTCGGCGATCATCGGTCGCCCTCGGGTCCGGGCAGCATCATGTGCAGCATCCGCTCGGGCTCGCGGACGCCCTCGCGTGCGAGCCACTCGCGAACGCCGGCGCGCATCGCCGCGCCCTCGTCGCCGCCGACGAGCCGGCCCAAACGATCGCGGACCGCGTTGACGAACATGTTCGCGCCTGCCTCCTCGAGACCGACGACCGCCGCGCGATACCGCGCGATCGCCTCGTCCGGACGACCAACCGCCTCGGCATAGAGCCCCTTGCACATCGCCGCACAGCGGCTGACGAGCGGGACCTTGCCGCGCAGCGCGCGGATGTGCTTGCGCGCGAGCGCGAGCGCCTCGCGTCGTCGCGCCGAGCCGGGCGGCGCGAGGTTCGCGCACGCGCTCGCCTGGCGCACGATCGCGAACCGCAGCAGCATGCCCTGCATCGGCGGGCGATCGACGAGCGCGCGCCGGATCGGCTTCCAGGCCGCCGCGATGCGCGCCGTCACGTCCTCGGGGCAGCCGCGGTAGAGCGCGAGATCGATGCGCGACCCGAGCGCGAACAGGTGCTGGAGCTGATAGCCGCCGTCGACGCTGTTCCACGAGCCGAGCGCCGCGTCGAGCTCGCGCTCGATCTCCTCCGGCTCGGCCGTCGCGAGCCACGCGACCGGGAACGCGCAGCGCAGCGTCACCGCGGTGTACCGGTTGCCACCGCGTGCAGCGGCCTCGGCCATCGCCGGCACGCGACGCGACAGCTCGCCGATCTCGCCGAGGTAGTAGAGCGAGAGGCAGCAGAACATCGTCACCGTGTCGAGCTCGAATCCAGCGCGGCCGACGACGGCGCGATAGCTCGCGATCGCCTCGTTGAACTGGGTGAGCGCCGAGCGAAACCGGTTGTGAACGAAGAAGTCGACGAAGCCCTTCGTCGTCATCAGCTGCGACGGCGCGGGGGCCTCGTCGAGCGTCTTCGTCATGTCCTCGAGCCGCTCGAGCAGGCGCACGGCGCGCCCGGACTTCGCGGTCGCGGCCAGGAAGTCGACCTCGAGCGCGATCGCGCGCGACACGCGCCACTTCTCGCCGAGGCGCAGCGCCGACAGCAGGAACCTGCCGCCGAAGTCCATGCCGCGGAACGTGTCGACCATCGCGAGGCCGAACGACACTCCCTCGCAGACGTCGACGCGCGTCAGCTCGGCCTGGCTGATCTCGGCGAGCGAGCGCGGCCGGAAGCCGAGCCCCCGGATGCGCAGCCACGCGCGGCGCAGCAGCATCGACATCAGCGCGCGCATCGGCGACTTCGCCATCGCGAGGCCGACCCCGGCGAGCACCTTGCGGGTCAGCTCGAGGCCCTCGCTGACGTAGCCCGACTGGAGCAACGAGCCGGCGGCACGCCGTCGCAGCTCGAGCGCGGTCGGTGCATCGGCGCCGGTCGCGGCCTCGAGGAACTGATCGGCGGCGTCGCGCGGACGCCCCGCATCGGCGAGCGCGTCCGCGAGCTGCGTGCGGAGGTCGCGGCGCTCCGCCTCCGTCCATTGCGGACCTTCGAGCGCGATCGCGTACCACCGCGATGACCGATCGAAGTCGAGGCGAGCCCTCGCCTCCTCGCCGGCCTTCCGCGCGTGTCGTGCCGCGTGCTCGAGATCGCCGGCGCCGTACCAGTGCCGCGCGAGCTGCTCCGCGGTTCCGCTCCCCGACAGCGAGATCGCGAGCGTGCGGTGATGGCGTGCCCGCCGCTCGCCGCTCAACCGGCCGAGGATCGTCCGCCGGATCCGCTCGTGGTGCGTCTCGATCGTGTCGTCGCCGCGCGAGCCCGCGACGCGGAGCACCCGTTGCGCCCGCAGCTGGGCGAGCAGCTTCGACAGCTCGGTCGCCGGAACCGCGCCGAGCGTTGCGAGCACGCGCCGCGGCAGCGGCTCGCCGGCGACGGCGACGAGCTCGGCGACGAGGCGCCCCACCTCGCCGAGCGAGTCGATCCGCTCGGTCAGCATCGCGTCGAGGCCCTTGCCCGCGATCTCGTCGAGACTGCGCCCCTGCACGTAGCGCGTCAGCTCGAGCAGGAACAGCGGGCTGCCGTCGGCCTCGCGCACGAGCTTCTGCGCGGTCTCGGCATGGCCATCGCCGAGCTGGGTCAGCGCGATCGTCAACGCCGCCTCCGTCGACAGCGGCTCGAGATCGAGCACCGCCTTCTCCGCCGCCATGCGCTGCACGACCTCGAGCATCGGCTCGCTGCCCTCGATCCGCGCCGCGAGCACGAGCAACAGCGGCGGCGGATCCGGCGCGCGCATCAGGTCGGCGAGCAGCGCCATCGTGTCGCGATCGACCCACTGCATGTCGTCGAGGAACAGCACCAGCGTGTGGCGCTTGCCGAGCCGCTGCAGCGTCTCGCGCAGCGCATCGAACGCGGCGGTCCGGCGTGCCTGCGGGTCGGCCGGCACGCGCGCCGCACGCGGAGCGCTCGCGATCGCCGGCACTCGATCGAGCACCGGAAACAGCATCGACAGCAGCGACGCGTCGCGCGGCAAGAACGAGTCGGCATCGCTCTCCGAGCACGACAGCCACCAGTCCGACAGCTCGTCGATCAGATGATCGATCGCCTTGTACGGCACGTCCTCGCGATCGAGGCACCGGCCGCGCAGCACGAGCGCATTCGGGTGCGTCGCACGCACCCGCTCGAGGAACCGCGACACGAGCGCGGTCTTGCCGATTCCCGACGGCGACCGGACCACCGCGATCGACGCCCTGCCCCGCGCCAGCGGCTCGAGCGTCGCCTCGAGCGCCTCGAGCTCCGCGTCGCGACCCGTGAACCCGCCGTCGCGCGAGATGCTGATCGACGGCACGCTGACCCGCTCGATGTCGGTGATGCCGAGCCGCCGCAGCAGCGCCGCCCCCGTCGGCCGGTCCGCCGGATCGCGCTCGAGCAGGTCGGCGCACAGCTGATCGAGATCCGGCGGCACGTCGTCGGCGAGCTGCGACGGCCGCGCCGCCTTCTCGGTCTGCTTCTCGAACAGCACGCGCATCGGCGCGCCCTCGAACGGCAGCCGCCCGGTCAGCGCCTGGAACACGACGACGCCGAGCGCGTACCAGTCGGCCGCCGGCGTCAGCGCGACATCGCCGGCACACTGCTCCGGCGCCATGTACGCGACGGTGCCGACGACCTCCTCGCTGCCGTGCCGCCGCTCGAGCTCGGCGACGAGCCCGAAGTCGAGCAGCACGACCCGCCCATCGTTCGTCACCTGGATGTTCGACGGCTTGACGTCGCGGTGAATCTTGCCCGCCGCGTGCAGCGCGTGCAGCCCGCGCCCGAGCTGCGGCAGCGCCGCACGCAGCTTCGCGATGTCGCAGGCCGGGCTCGCCGCCCGGACCTTCGGCGCATCGATCGCCGCACCGATCGGCCCCGACCCCGTCGGCATCGAAATCGCCGGCGCGGCCATCGGCATCGGGGTGTGGACCGTCGATGCCATCGCGAGCACGTCGTCGACCGGGCGCGACCACAAGTGGCCGAGCAAGTCGACGCCATCGAGCAGCTCCATCGTGAAGAAGCACGACTCGTCGGCGACGACGAGCTCGTACAGCGCGACGAGGTTCGGGTGCGAGAGATCGGCGAGCGCGCGGAACTCGCGCTTGAGCCGGTACACCTTCTCGATGTCGGGCGACGCGATCGTCTTCAGCGCGACCTTCTGGCTGCGCTCGACGTCCTCGACCTCGTACACGACCCCCATGCCACCCGCACCGATCCGGCGGACGACCTGATAACGGTCGATCGTGCCGACAAGCTCCGTCATCCCCTCGCCACGATCGTACACGAATCAGCCGCCACGGAGACGCCGTGCGAGCTGACTCATTGGATAGACCGTCGCGCGAATCCCGTTTCGCACTCCGAGTGGTCGGAGCGCGCGCCCCTGCCGGAACATCGACGCTCGCAGCGTACGATCGTCGTCAGCGAATCTCTCCACGAGCCGCAGCTCCGCTACGTCGATGGCCGCACCGTTCGCGTGCACGCTCAGCACGAGCCGTGCACGATCTGCAGCGAGGTCTGCATCGAGCCGGGCAATCCGATCGGCACCGCGCTCCCGTGGAGCAGGCGCGGGAGGCGTCACGCGCAGGATCGCCGGCCCCGTCCCGAGCACCCACCACGGCGTGACGCTCGAGTACCTGTTCGCGAGGTAGTCGCCGACGTCGGTGTTCTCGCGATCGCGCTTCGCGGTCGCGAACGACTCGAACGACCCGAGCAGCAGATCCTGATCGCCGACGCTCCCATCGCGACTCGCCGTCCGCTGCATGCGAATGTCGAAGCCGAGCACGTCGGTGCCGGTCGTCTGCTGACCCTCGAACGCGCCCGACAGCCGGACGAGCGCAGGCCCCGCGATCGTCGGCCCGATGACGTCGTCTTTCGCGACGAGCTCCGCGCGACACACGATGCCCTCGGCGTGCACTGCCCGCGCGCGGCGGTACAGGCTGACGAAGAACACGAACAGCCCGATCACCAGGCCGACGACCGCGCCGAGGACAAACAGGATCCCCAGCCCCACACCCGCGAGGACTCTCATCATGTGATCGTCGCCGCCCTGGCCGTGGATGCGCAAGGTGGCGACGTCGTTAGCTGTTCCGCTGACGCAACCCTTCGTGAGAGCTGCCGATACCGGTGCGATGCAAGACGCGACTGGCTCGAAAAATAGACGCTCTAACGTGCTTCGGGTTGGACGGCGAGCGCCCTTCCGTTTGAACGACAATGCTAGCGTCGCCGGCATGCAGTCGGTTCTTGGTCTGTGTGTGGTATTGGCGGCGTGCGACGGGTGTACGAAACCCAATCCGGCGTACTGCGACGACTCGAGCACCTGCGCGAACGGGACGTCATGCAATCTCGAAACGCATGAGTGCGTTTCCGACGCGGTCGATGCCAATACCGCCTGCGGCGACTGCAACGATCCCTTCGCACCCGTCTGCGGCGAAGATGGCGCATGTCGTGCGTGCGCGCTCGATGACGAGTGCAATTCCGGGA
>JAEWJO010000605.1 GCA_023386455.1 Pseudomonadota bacterium
ACTCGGCGTTCTTGCCGCGGCCCGCGGCGACACGGTGATGCGGGTCGAGGCGACCGCGGCGCTCGCCGGCCGCACGTCGGATGCGCGACTCGGCGCCGCGCTCGCCGAGGATAGCGGCTGGATGTACGCGCTCGTCCTCGAGGACATGGATCGCGCAGCACAGTCGTTCGAGGCCGCGATCGCGCTCGATGCGTCGCGCCGCGGTGCCCAGCTCGGTGCCGCGCTCGTCGCCGCGCGCCGCGCGGATGCGGCGCAGCTGGCGCTGGGCTACGAGGGGCTCGCCGCCTCGGTGCAGATGCCGGAGGCCGCCGCCGCGCTGCTCCTGCGCAGCGCCGCCGTCGCCGCCGCATCGGGCGATCTCGATCTCGCGAACCAGCGCGTCGTCCACGCGCGCCACGCGGCGCCCGACGACACGAGCGCGCTCCTCGTCGTCGCCGAGACCGGCGCGGCGCCGCAGGTCGAGGCCGGCGATACGTCTGGCGCCGTCGATCCGCTGCTCGCGCGCGCCGAGGTCCTCGAGATGCGCGGTGCGCTCGCCGACGATCCGGCCGCACGCTCGTCGTGGGAGCTCGATCGCGCCGAAGCACTCGAGCTCGCCGGCCGCCTGCGCGAGGCCGGCTCCGTGATCTCGGCCGTGCTGAAGACGCGCCCCGACGATCTGCGGGCGCTGTCCGCGCTGCGCCGCATGGCCAAGCGCGTCGGCGACAAGGCGAACGCGGCGTCGGCGGCGTACGGGCTGTCGCGCCTGATCGGCGATCGCCAGGCAAAGCTCGAGCTCCTGCGCGAGGCGGCCGCTGTGTTCGACGGGCCCGGCATGCCGCACAACACCGACTACGCGGTCGCCGCGTTCAAGCGCATCTTCGCGAACGAGCCGGGCGCGCCCGAGTTCGATCGCCTGCTCGAGCTCCTGCGCGAGCGCGCCGATATCCGCGCGCTGATCACGGCGCTCACCGATCGCCTGACGTGGCACGAGGCCGAGGGGCACGCGGCGGACACCACGGTGCCGCTCCTGCTCGAGCGCGCGACCGTGCTGCATGGCCTCGGCGACACCGAGGCGGCGATGCTCGACCTCGACGTCCTGCTCGAGCGCGCACCGGCGCACGTCGAGGCGCTGCGCTTCCGCGCCGACCTCGCATTCAACGGCGGCGACGTCGAGACCGCGGTCGCGCTGTGGCGCCGCTATCTCCGCGCCGAGACGCGTCCGAGCCGCAAGAGCGAGATCGAGCTCCAGCTCTCGCAGGTGCTCGCCGAGAACACGAACGACATCGGCGGCGCGATCGAGGGCCTCGTGCGCGTCGTCGAGGCAAATCCCGACGACGTCCAGTTGCGCGAGCGCCTGCTCGGCCTGTGCCTTCGCGCGAGCGACTGGCAGCGCGCGGTCACCGAGCTGCGCGCGCTCGCCCGGCTGCGTCCGACGCCGCAGGAGAAGGCGCGCGAGGAGCTCCGGCTCGGGCTCATGCTCCGCGACAAGGTCGGCGATCGGATGAACGCGCGCGCCACCCTCGATCGCGCGCGCACGCTCGATCCGCTGAACCTCGACGTCGTGCGCGAGCTCGCCGACATGCTCGAGGGCAACTCGCGCAGCCAGGTGCTCGCCGTCACCGCGGCGAGCTTCCGCGATTCGATCCATCAGGCGCCGCGCACCGGTGCGCTCTACGAGAAGCTCGCCCAGGTTCACGCGTGGCAAGCGGATGCCGACGCGCGCTGGCTCGCGCTCGCCGGCGTCGAGGCGCTCGCGACGCCGAGCGTCGAGCAGCGCCAGATCCTCGCGCAGGGCCGCCAGGGGCAGCGGGGCCCGCAGCGCGTCCGGCTCGACGACACCCAGCGCAAGGCGCTGCGCGGCACGCTCGGCGGTCCGCTCCATGATCTGTGGCGCGCGATCGCGCCCGCGGTCCAGGTCGCGACCGGCGTCGACGTCGGCAAGCTCGGCTTTGCCCGCGGCGACAAGGTCGCGCTCAAGAAGCTCGGGGACCGGTACGAGCCGCTCGCGACGGCGCTCGCGTGTTTCGGCCTCGAGGACGTCGACGTGTACATCAACGCAGGCCGCACGGGCTTCGCGCGCGCGCTCGCCGCCGAGACGCCGATCCTGTGCGTCGGCGCCGATGTCGCGGCGGCGGCGACCCCACAGAGCCGGTTCGCGCTCGCGCGCTCGGTGGCGACGCTCGCCGAGGGAATCGCGACGTTGACGCACCTCCGCGATGGCGAGCTCGCCGTGATCGTCGCCTCGGTGCTGCGCGCGATCGACGTCCAGCTTCCACCGCTGCTCGTCGAGCTCGTCGTCGGCGAGGACAACGCGATCGCGGAGCGCGCGAAGGTGCTGAAGAAGGAGCTGAGCCGGAGGGCCAAGGCGGCTGTCGTGCAGCTCGCGGCGAAGCCGAACGACCTCGTCGATGTCGAGGCGTTCAAGCGGGCCGCGCTCGCGGTCGGTCATCGCGCTGGTCTCCTGTGGTCCGGCGATCTCGCGGTCGCCCTCGCGGTGCTCGACGTCGGCAAGGGTGGCCGCGCGCTGACCGACAGCCCCGCCGCACTCGATCTCTGCGCGTGGTCGGTCTCCGAGGCGCACGCGCGGCTGCGCGACAGGCTCGGCCTGGCCGCGAAAGGAACGCGATGAGCGGCGGTGACAAGAAGGGCGGCCCGCAGAAGCCGTTCCTCGGCGACGACGAGCTGTCGTCGGAGCTCGACGCGTGGGACGAGATGTTCGACGGGCTGCACACCGGGCCCGAGGGCGGCGCGGACGCCGGCGCCGAGGTGATGGCGTGGCCCGCACCGACGGAGATCGCGCCCGCGCAGGCGCGGACGCTCGATCCGCTTCCGCCGGACGCGTTCTCCGGCGATCCGATCCATACGGTACCCGCGGGCGTCGCGCTCGACGATCTGTCGCCTGCATTCGAGACGCGCCCCGAGGATCTCGAGGATCAGATGACGCTCGATCGCGCGATCGAGGAAGCGCCTCGCTATCCCGAGCGCCCGACGCCGCCGCGCAGCGAGACGTGGGTCGAGTCGCCGGCCGACGAGACCGACTTCTCCGACGTCGGTGCCGAGGGTGCACCGGCGGCGCTCGGCGAGATCCTCGGCGCGGGCGCGCCGATTCCGCGCTTCGACGACGTTGGCGAGACGCGCCTCGACGTCGACGCACGCGAGATGACGATCGACGACGACGACGACGAGGTCTACACGTCGGCGTCGCGCCCGGACGTCAAGGCGGCGCCGCCGCCGGACTTCGGGTTCCCCGAGGATCCGATCGCACCGCCGCCGCGTCCTGCACCGGCGCCGGCCAGGCGCACGGGTCCGGCGATCATTCGCCGGACACCGGTCTCGATCCCGGTACCGAGGGTTCCGACGTCCGACTTCGCAGCGGACGCGAGCGACTTCGGCGCCGGCGAGACGACGCGCATCGCCGACATCGACGAGATGAAGGCAAATGCCGACGAGTCGCGTCGCGTCGCTGCGCGCTCGAAGGCGCCGACCGCGCCGCCGCCGATGTCGTTCACGCCGGCGGCGTTCGAGGATCCCGAGGATCCCGCCGACGACGACTACGAGATCGAGATCGGCGCATCCGACGAGGAAGCCGCGGCTCCCGAGGTCGTCGCTCCGCGGCGCACGCTCGCGAACGTCGTCCGGCGCGCGGTGACGCCGCAGCCGTCGCGCCCGGCGTCCGACCCGGTCGAGGTCCACATCGAGGACGACCAGCAGGCCGTGCCGGTCGCGCCTGCCGCCGAGGACGACTTCTCGGACGTCGCCGCCGCGGTCGCCGCCGACGATCTCGCCCACGATCCGCCCGCGATTCACCGCAGCGCGACGGCGCGCGCCGAGTCCGCGATCATCCGCGAGGTCGATGACGACGACGCGGATGTCGTCAGCGAGGAGGGCGCGATCGACGATCAGGTCGACACCGGCTTCATCGAGCCCGGTGACGTCGATCGCCACGGTGACGACGAGGACGCCTACGTCCAGATGGCGCCGATGGAGGACAACCTCGACGTTCCGCTCGAGGGTGGCCCGGCCGCGCATCCGTCGTACGCCGAAACGGCGCTGCCCCAGGAGGACCTCGAGATCGGGCTACCGCCGATTCCGACGGCGGGCGGCGGTCTGCAGGACGCATCCGATCGTCCGCCCGCACTGACCGACCTCTATCCGCGCGTGAAGCGGCCGACCTCGGTCCCGGTGATCGGCGGCGAGGCGCCGCAGGCGAAGAAGGTCCAGCGCCTCGACACGCGGCCGGTGTACGGCGAGGAAGCGCCCGACGTCGAGCCCGTGATCGACCTCGACTCGGTCGGCGCCGACAGCCAGTGGCCCGAGCAGGTCCAGCCGTTGCCGACCTCGCAGCTCGACGAGGACGCGGCCGCGTCCTTGCTCGTGTACGAGCGCGAGCTCCCGACCGTCGACGAGCCGACGGCCTCGGCGACGCTGCGCATCGAGGCCGGTCGGCTGTGCGAGCGCCTCGGTGACGTCGATCGTGCACGCTCGCACTACGACGCCGCACTGCTCGCCGATCCGCGTGCGACGCCGGCGCTGCGCGGCCTGCGCCGGATCGCCCGCGCCGGTGGCGACCTCGTCGAGGCGACGCGTCACCT
>JAEWJO010000627.1 GCA_023386455.1 Pseudomonadota bacterium
CGACCCAAGGAGGATCCACGAGCGACCGCCGAGACCAGCTCAAGAAACGCGTTCAACAACGACGAACGGAGGCCGATGGCGAGATGTAGTTGTCGTCAGTTGCAAGAATCTAATTGACGCCAAGCAGTCGGGTTCTTCGGGTTGCCGAGAAGGCAAAGCAGGTGATCGTGCTCTCGCACGAACCATTCTTCTTGAAGGGCATCCGCGACAACGAAGGCGCTGCCGACGTTAAGACGCTGTACGTCGCGCGAAAGGGGAACGGTTACACGCTGCGCGAGTGGAACATTGAGGACTACTGTCTGAACCAGAGCCACAAAGACTACTTCGTGTTGCAGCGATTCCAACGCGATGGCGCTGCGCCGGGAACCGACCTGATTCCGGTGGCACGAGCGATTCGGCCCTACGTTGAAGGCGCGCTGCGCTTTTTATTCCCGGGGAGCTTCACGGACGATCCGATGCTCGGCCAGATGATCGCGCGCATCCGAACCGCGACGACCGGGCCGCTCGTTCGGCTTCAGCATAAGCTCGACACTCTCGACGACCTCAACACGTACGCACGCCGCTTTCAGCACGCCGACGCGGCGAGCCCGAACGAACCCGAGCTCCGCACGTACGTCGACCGCGTGCTTAGCTACGTTCAAGGGGTATGAAAACGGCAACGCGTCGGTAGGCAGAAACCGTGGTCCGTGTCCTCGCGGACCTTTGCGGTCATCTCGCCACGTTCGAGATCCGAACCCGTGCGAGCGGTCAGCGATTGGCATCGCCGAGTTGGATTATCACACCCAACTCCCCTGGCATCGCGAACGAGACGCGGCTGTAGTCCTCGGCGAACGCGTTCGGATGAAGGTGGGCGTAGACCTGCTGCGTGATCGCGACGCTCGAGTGACCGAGGATCTTCGATACCTTGAAGATGTCGCCGCCGGACGCGAGGAAGAGGCCGGCGAACGTGTGTCGAAGGTCGTGCAGCTGCAGCTCTTAGGCAGTTCGGCGCGGATACGGCGGCCTTGAACGGGCAAAAGACGCTCGTCTTATGTTTCGCGGATTGACCAGCAGAACGTCGCGATCGAAGGGCCCATAACTGATACAAATGCGTCGGGCGGGAGATTCGTTTGCGAATGAGGCATACGATGTGGAGCGTACTGTCGCTGGCGGGAAGCCTCGCGGTGATCGGTTGTCGTTCCAACAACAAGGCGCAACAGACTCCGCCTGCGAAACCGCCCGCGAAGGTGGCCGCAGACGCCTCCGAAGACCCCTGCAAAGACACTCCGACTGGCGATGTCTGCCGCGAGGACCTGCCGGTTGCGAACCCTGTGACCCTGGCCAACGGTCGGGTCCGTGCTGTGTTCGAGGAAGAGGCCGATCAGAAGAATCGCAGCGCGCGCTGTCGCGTCGTCGATTTCACACGAAGTGGCGAAGAGGCCGTCGCCACTGGCTGCTGTGAACGCGGTCATGTCGTGGCGACCGCACTCGATGAGAGCGATCGGTTCTACGTCCTTTGCCAGGAAGGGGTGCTGCTCGACGATACCCACTTGGTCGCGCGCCGATTCGACGCGGACGGTACCTTCCGCAACTTCTCATCGACATCCACGCTGGTGCCATCCGAGTTCGGACCCGGCGTGGATCCGCAGGGCGTCGCTAAACATCGTTTGATCGTCGCGAACGGTTCAACGTGGCTCATCCACGACCTGTCGAAAGACACGGGCGGCAAAGAGCTGGCCGAGCAGACTTATGTGCAGGCGACACGCGACAACGCAAAACCGATCGAGATCGACGCGAGCTTTGCCGCGGCCTACGTTGCGAATGCGACGCTATTCGTGATCACTGCTTACGATGATGCGAACGGCGGCACGTATCGGTTCTACCAGCTCGCGGCAGATCGTGCCGTGCGAGTAGAAGAGCCTGCTGGCGCGTGAGACGCGCGCTGCGAAGCGTGGCATGGCACTGCAATGAACGGCACGAATCCCCTCGAGCTGCGTGTCGTCCAATACGATCAAGCAACAGCGACATATCGCCAGGTCACGATCAAAGTGCCTCACGGACGTGCTCTACCGAGTCCTACCAGTCGCGGTTCAGCACCGGCTCTATGCAATGGCCCGTGGTCCCGCTTCACCGCTTCGTTGGCGATTGGTTCGCGCGATCTCAACGCGCACGCAGTTGTCGGCTCAGACGCACTGAGCTGCACAGCCGCTGGCTGTGTGCTTGTCTACGTTTCTGAGCCCGAGCCGGGCGGCGAGCGCCGTTTTCACGTCCATCGCTTTTCTGCGGGGGGATCGTAAATGCGGTGGGGCATGCTCGTCGTTGCCATCGTGCTGCTGCTGCCGGGTTCTGTCGCCCCCGATTAGCGACCGCCCTTGCGTAGCTGAACTACCTTGCCCATCGTGTCGGGCATTGCGAACGCAACACGGCTGTAATCCTCCGCGAACGCATCAGGATGAAGATGGGCATAGACCTGCTGCGTGATCGCAACGCTGGAGTGCCCGAGGATCTTGGACAGCTTGAAGATGTCGCCGCCGGAAGCGAGGAAGAGACCGGCGAACGTGTGACGAAGGTCGTGGAGACGGAGCTTCTTCGGCAGTCCGGCGCGCAGCACCGCGGCCTTGAACGGCCGGAACACGCTCGTCTTGTTGCGAGGTAGCTGTTCGTCGAACTTGTCGAGCTTCGCGCCAGGCCAAAGCAGGGTGTTCTTCCCCTTCGCCAGCTTCATCTCGCGCAGTACCGTGAGCACGGAGTCGAAGATTGGGACGTGACGAAGACGGCCTGACTTCGGGGCGCCACGGCGACGCGGTGCACGTGGATCACGCGGTGCTGGAGATCGATGTCGGTCCACATCAAGTGGAGCGCCTCGTCGAGACGCATTCCGGTGCCGACAAGCACGGCGACGAGCGTGCGGACGTTGTCGTTGCACGCACTCAGGAGCTTCTGCACCTCACCGGCCGATTGCAGCCAGAGGAACGGACGCTCGGTGACCTCGAGATCGCGGATGAACTTCAGCGGATTCTCTGAGCACCAGCCCTGTTCGATGAAGTAGCTGTAAGCGGCTGACAGCGAAGCGAACAGCGTGTTTATGGTCGCGTTGCCGATCGGCTCTTCGCGTTCCTTGAGCGACGTGCGCAGGTCGATCAGCTTCGCCTTCGTGATCTTCACGAGCGGCGTGCTGTCGAACGTCGGCCGCACGTAGAGCCGCATCCGACTCTCGTACTCGTCATGCGACCGCTGGTCCTTGATCGCACGGAGCCACGCATCGAGCGCGTCGCCCATTGTGCGCTTGTGGTCCACGGCGGCGGGGAGCTCGCCGGCCTTGATCCCGCGTTGCGTGACTCGGTGCTGTTGTTCGGCGAACTCGGCTTCGCGCCGTGATGCGAATGAGCCGACGTAGACCTTGATGCTTTTCTCGCGGACTCGCGCGCGCTCGTAAACCTGGAACGATTTCGTTCCATCCGCCGCCACATGCACCTTGATCATGACAGGGAGCCTATAACAGGCCTCCGACAAGTCGGGGTAGAACCGGGGTAGAACGGCGATTTTTGCAGATCGGTCACGCGTCGTTGCTGCGCGACTTCCGCGGCATCGGAACGAACTTCGAGACGCGTTTCTGGTACGCGCGATACGCCTCGCCCTTGCTCCGTAGCGCTTGATTCTCCGTCGGAGGAATGCCCGTAACTCCGAGGATGGATCCCAAGATGATCGCCTGACCGACCAGCGCGATGAGCCCTGCCGGCGCGAACGCCAATCCATACAACGCGAGCCCGATCCAGAAGCACCACTCGAAGAAGTAGTTCGGGTGCCGCGAATAACTCCAGAGGCCGGTGTCGCACACGCGGCCGACGTTGTGCGGATCGCGCTTGAAGCGGGCGAGCTGCGCATCGGCGAGCGCCTCGCCGCCGATTCCGACCGCCGCGACGAGCGCGCCGAGCACGCGGAGCACGCCGCCATCCCACGGCGACGCGACGAACGGGATCACGAACGCCGTCGACAGGATCGCGGTGAGCGCGGCCTGGGCCTGGAAGAACACGAAGAACTTCTGCGACGCGTGAAGTGCCCAGCGCCGGCGGAGGTCGGCGTAGCGACCCTCCTCGTTACCGGTCGCAGCACCGCGCGAGATGAGGTAGCAGGTGAGGCGCGTGCTCCACGCGATGACGAGGATCGCGATCGGCAGCCAGGCGGACTTGGCGCTCTTCGCGCCGAGCGAGTAGAGGAGGATCACCGCGGCAAACGACTGCGCCCAGCCGACGTCGACGATGCCGGCGTTCTTCGTGCGCTCCGCGATCCACCAGAGGACGGCCTGCAGGACGGCACACAGTAACCACGCCTCGAGCACGCGGACTGCGACCGCAGAGATCACGTCTTCGTCCTCGGGAACACGATCACGAACGAGCGGTCGCCGCGCTTCCACACCTTCACGGTTGGCTCGGTCGATGCGACGAGCGGGTACCACGGCTGCTTCTGCATCGACGCGTCACCCTCGGCGAGCTCGGGGACGATGAGGTCGATCTCGACGAAGCCGTCGTTCGTGAGCTTGTCGACGCTCGCCGCGTAGCTCCAGTCCTCGACACCGGCGGTCGGGAATCGATCGTTGTGGAGCGCGCCACCGTAGAGCGCGACCCACGGCCGGTGCTCGGGCTCCTTGTCGCGATGCTTGACCGCCTCGTCGGCGATGCGGCCGAGCTCGCGCGTCGTCAGCGAGAGGAGCTCCTCGGGCTTCACGTCCTTGCCCGACGGGGCGATCGTCTCGTAGTCGGCGCAGTTGATGCGCATCGCATGCGGCTGGATCTTTGCGGCGCGCGCGGCATCGGCGAGGACCGCGATCTCGGACTTCGTCTCCTGCGGCCGGCGCACCGTGATCTCGACCTTCGCGGTCGCCGTCTTCGCGGCCTGGCCGCACTTGGGATCGACGATCCACGTCTCGACGATGAGGTCGGACAGCTTGTCCTGGATCGCGGGCAGGCCCTCGGCGGTGAACCGCGCGAGCGCCGACTGGACCTGTGCGCGATCGGTGCGCGCGTGCAACTCGCCGAATCCGATCACGCGCGCGGTCGCCGGTACGATCGCGCGGAGCGCGGTCCCGAGATCCGGATATGCGTCTGATTGGACGCCGGGCGCGTGCGCATCGATCGCGACAGCAGCGTCCTTGCGCACGGGAGCGGGGCGTGAAGCCTCTTTCGCTTCCTTGCCGCAGGCGACCACGAGAACGAGCGCCCAGATCCTCACGGCTCGACGATACCGCGTTATGTTCCGCGCCATGGGCCCGAGCGTCAGCGAGCTGAGAACCATCCCGCTGTTTCATGGCTTTGCCGAGGGTGACCTCGGCGAGATCGCGGGTCTGTTCAAACAGGTGGAACCCGGCGACAAGCCGCTGTTCGATGTCGGCGAGTCAGCCACCACGCTCTACCTTTTGACGAAGGGCGAGGTGACCCTCGACCGCCCGGGCGACGACCTGTTCCGGCTGTTTCCGCCGGCGCTGATCGGCGAGCTCGGTGCGCTGACGTCACTGCCGCGGTCGACGCGCGCGAGTGTCGCGCCGGGCTCGGTGGTGTGGGCGCTGCCGGCGACGAAGCTCCAGGCGTATCTCGGCGAGCATCAGGAGCTCGGCGTGCGGTTCCTCGCGAACCTCCTGCAGACGGTCGCCGACAAGGTGCACCGCGATCAGGAGCGGATCGCCGACATGCGCGGCAACCTCGTGCGGACGCAGAAGGAGCTCAAGCGGCTCCGCGAGCTCGTGCTCGAGAGTCCCGAGACGCCGCTCTCGGCGCCGGTCCACGACACGCTCGACAAGCTGATCACGCACAACCGTCGCGTGAACTACCGGGTCGAGCCGCCGCCGACGCTCGCCGCGACCTGCCGCATCGAGAACGCGAGCTCGCCGATCAGTGACATCTCGCGGACGCACGTGACCGTGACGCTGGCGGGCACTCCGCCGGCGGTCGGCAGCTGGCTCACGGGCGTCGCGCACCTGGCGGGGACCGAGATCCCGATCTCCGGTCGCGTCCACCGCGTGTCCGGCAAGAAGATGACGATCGAGCTCGACATGATGATCGACGAGTTCACGGCCGCGCTCGAGGGCTACCTGACGCGCGCGCAGCTGCTCGACATCCTCTGCTAGCGAGGTCCGAAAATGCAAAACGGGACGGGCCTCGCGGCGCGTCCCGTTTCCTGACAGACCACTCGCGGTCTTACTTCTGCGAGACCTTCTCGGCCTTCTTCGCGTCCGTCTTGGGCGCGACCTTGGTCTTGGCCGTCTCGGTCTTCTTCTCCTCGGTCTTCGGCGTCTCCTTCGCCTTGTCGGCCGGGGTGGCCTTGTCGTCCTTGGCCTTCTCGGCCGTCTTGGGAGCGGCGGCGTCGTCGTGGCCCGGGCACGCGAACACGGGGGTGGCGATGCTCAGCGACGCGGCAGCGATGATGATTCCGAGCTTCTTCATGGTGAGAAGAGCATGCGCCGTTGGCGATCGAGCGTCAACGCGATTTGCCGGGACGCCGGTGCGACATCTGCGACTGCTGCTCGCCCAGGGCCGACATGATTCCTCTGTGAGATCGCGCGCACCCTTTGAGCATCTCGTTGCACAGTAATCGATTCGTGCACCCCCGCTCGTGTACATCCGTGCACGAATGTTCTCACGCAATCTCAAGATCGTACTCGTTGTCGCGACCAGCGTCCCGGGCTGCGTCGACGGACCAAATGTAAGTAGCAGTAGCTCCGAGGTGCAGCTATCTCCACTTCATAGGCACTTCGATTTCGTCCAAGACAGATCACGGGCGTCGCGAGCCACCGGGATGCTCGAGGTGCCCTTCGTCGACAGCCGCGGCCAGCAACAAACCGTGCCATCAAACGCGGCCCCTCCCTTTCCCCCGTCGTACAAGGTGCGAGGCACGTGCGGCGTTACGTTCATTGCTCCGCATTTCGCGATCACCGCGGGGCATTGTCTCGGCCAGACACTGCTGCCCGACCCGAATCTAGTGTTTCCCGTTTACACCTACGACATCAGTGCTGTGGTCGAGACGTGGCACTTGGAGGCCACCGCCATCAACCAGGGAACGTTCCCAAACTACGCGCCGTTGGGGCCGGGCGGGGGCGCGACCGCTGCTGATATCCCCGGCTATGAACGGCGGGCTTACAGCTGTTTTCTAAAAGCGCGCTGCGGCTGGGGGCCGAACTACAACTGCCCTCCAGACATCGCGGGAGATATCGCGCTCGTGTATTGCTTTGGTCGCGACGTCCCCCCTGAGTGGCTGCCCGTCGCTACGGAGGATCCAAGAACCGGCCCCGTCGAGATGTACTGGTTCCACGAGCTCCTATCGATGCCGACGTCAAAGCCATCAGGACCGGACCCCGACGAGAATGATCGGTTCGACCACTACACGAGTTTGAAGCCCGGCGAGCAGGCAAGAAACTTTCACTATCTCGACTCGAACCTCAACGCGATCCTGCCGCTCAAGTCGATCCCGTGGCCTGATGGCACGCCCCGTACCCGGATTCTCGATCCCGGCGAGGGCGTGGTCACGGACCTATTCGGCTGCCATGGAACATCAGGCTCGGGCGTGCTCCAGGTCTCCGCCAACGGAGAGTACGAGCTTCTCGGCCCGGCCGTGGCTGGCAATGACAACACCTGGCAACAGACGAATCTGTGCACTGACCCCGACGACCCAGAATTCCAGCCCGGCAAGTATAACCTCCGCTACACAGCCAACACGTACACCAAGAAGCTCGAGGAGGCTTTCATCGACGAACTGAAGGTCGACCGTGAGCTCTAGCGCGCTCTAGCGCTGGTGCTTGCGGAGGAACGCGTCGATCGAGTTGAGGTAGGTCTCGGCATGCGGCCGTAAATCGGCATAGCCGTCGAACACGTGCGGCGTGCGATCGGCGGTCTCGCTGATCGGATCGGCTGGGCGTAGCGACGTGTTCGTCAGCTCGCACTCGCTCTCGTTCCACGGCCACACCTCGCCGCCGACGGTGATCGAAACGTAGGTGCCCGCGTCGCTCTGCACCGTGATCGGCGGAAGATCGATCGGATCGGCGGGATCGCCGCGCATCAATCGGTCCATGTCGATGCAGTCGGTGAGATCGTTCGCGGCTGCCATGCGGACGTTGAGCGGCTCGAGATCGAAAGCGTTCGCGAGGTGTTTGAGCGCCGACGTGTGATCGTAGAGGACGTTCGACACGTAGCTCTGCTTCGCGTACGGACCGATCACCATCGCCGGCACGCGAAATCCGAGTTGGTCGAAGTCAGTCGCGGGCTCGCCGTTCTCGTCGGTGCCGAACTTCTCGAGCGTGTCGTCCATTGTCTTCGGTGGCGACACGTGGTCGTAGAATCCACCGTGCTCGTCGTACGTGATGACGAGCATGATGTTCTTCCACTGCGGGCCGTTCGCAAGCGCCGTGTAGATCGCCGAGATGAACTGCTGCGCCATCAGCGGGTGCGACGGCGGATGGTCATCGTTCAGATAGAAGAATGGATCGATGTACGTGACCGGCGGCAGCGTGCCAGCCGCGGCGTCCTTGAAGAACTGACCGATGCCCGTATCAGAGTCGCCGAACCGGCGCACGCGCGGTGCGACGTACTCCGATGGCATCGCGTACTGGCCCTTGAGGTTGCCGAGCGCCGCGACGACCGGAAGCGAGCCATAGTAGTAGGCCCACTCGACGTCCTTGTCGCGGAGGCGGTGATAGATCGTCGGCACCTCGAGGTTCGACACGTTGGATAGCACCGCGTTCGACCGATAACCCGCGGACGTTGCCGCGTGCCAGTAGAACCGGTTCGGTAGCGTCGGACCGAGGATCGACGAGTGCCAGCGATCGCAGGTCGTGTATGCATCGGCGAGCGCCCAGCTGATCGGCTGGTGCTTGCGCGTGAGGTACTGCAGCGGCTCCATCGCGCCGGCGCCGAACTCGTCCTGGTGCACCTTGAGGAATCCGTCGTTCGCGCCGCTGTTCCACTGCGCGCGCGAGCCATTCCAGCTGTGATTCGGATCGTGGCCGACGCACATCTGCGCGGTCAGGTTCGGCGGCTCGTACAGCGGCGTCATCGTCCCGGTCGCGTCTGGCAGCATGATGCCGTCCCGCAGACCATCGCCTGGCTTGCCTTCCTTCCAGCTGCGCGCGCCGAACACGTGATCGTACGTCCGGTTCTCGAGCATGACGTACACGTACGTCGTGATGCCGACCGGACCGTCCTCGCCGCCACACGCCGAGAGAAACTTCGGCATGGCCGCGAGACCCGCGAGCCCACCCATTCGCTTGATCGCCTGCCGTCGATTGATCATTGCCCCGCATTAAAAGCGGTCCGACCAGGAATGTCCACGGCGATAGTCACACCCGGAACCGGCGTGCCGGCGTTTTACAGGAGGCTCGCGACCCAGCCCACGCCGACCCAGAACCCGACGGCGGTCCCGATTCCCGAGGCGACCGCGATCAGCAGGATCCGGGTGACGGGATTTCGCCAGAATCCCTTCACGCTCTGCACGTCGTCGGGCAACCGCTCGCAGTCGGACACGCTCGGCTTTCGCCGCCACGCCTCGACGACGCCGACGACCATGCCGGTCCCGAGGAGCGGATGGATCGCGGCGATCGGTGCGATGACGAGGGCCGAGATCACGGACAGGATCGAGCCGCCTGCGATCAGCGTCATGCCGCCGGCGCCGATCGACGTCGGCAGGATCCACGCGAGCATCATCTCGGCGAGGCTCGTCGAGCCGCTCCACTGCCAGCCGTAGATCAGCGCCGCGACGAACAGGGCAGGGATGCCCCACTTCAGGATCGTCCACAGCAGCGACGGCGGCGGCAGCTTGTCGAGCGCCGCGCGATCGACCGGCACGCCGAGGTTCGCGGTCATGCCCGGCACGTGCGCCGCGCCGACGACGGCGACGACCTTCTTCTTGCCGCGCCCGGCGTCGAGCATCTTGCTCGACAGGTACTGATCGCGCTCGTCGACGAGCGGACCCTTCACCTCGGGCACCGCCTTGCCGAGCTCGGTCAGCATCTCCGAGAGCGCCTTCGGCTCCTTGAGATCCTCGACCGTCTTCTCGGTGACCGCCTCGCCCTTCTCGTCCTCCCAGCCGACGAGCAGGCTCGACAGCAGCATCGATCGCTTCCACAGGCCGAGGTTTGCCCACGTGCGCTTCAGCGTGATGTTGATGTCGCGATCGATCAGCTCGACGGGGATGCCCTTGTCGCGCGCGGTGCTCACCGCGGCTAGCAGCTCCGCTCCCGGCTTCACGCCGAGGCTCGCGCCGATCTTGCGCTGGTAGCTCGACAGCGCGAGGTGCGCGAGCAAGTAGAGCGTCTTGCCCTCGCGCACGACCTTGAACACGTCGAGGTCGCGGAACGCGCTGTCCTTCGTCAGGGCATCGTGCCGCGCCTGATCGAGCTCGACGCAGACGACATCGGGCTGGATCTGCTCGATGACGCCTCGTACCTCCTCGACCGACCGCTGCGAGACGTGGGCCGTACCGACGACGAAGTACGTGGTGCCCTCGTGCTCGAGCGTCGTGACCGAGTTGGGGAGCTCCACTGCTGGTTCTGCATACCACGTGACGTGCTATCCACCTCGTATGGCTACCGAGATTCCCGAGCCGACGCGCACCGAGATCGAGGCCGCAGCGTTTCGCCGCCTCGTGCAGCATTTTCGCGAGCGCACGGACGTCCAGAACATCGACGTCATGAACCTCGCGGGGTTCTGCCGGAACTGCCTCTCGAAGTGGTATCGCGCCGCGGCCGCCGAGCGCGGGGTCGAAATTTCTGATCCCGACGCACGCGAGGCGATCTACGGCATGCCGTACGACGACTGGAAGTCGAAGTACCAGAAGTAGCCTGGCTCAGTAGACCGCGAGGCCGAACATCGCGTCGGTCATGCGCTCGTGGTGGGCGCGCGTCACGCCGAGTCGCGCGGTGAGCGCGAGCCGCGTGTTGATGTCGAGCTGGAGCATGCCGCCGCCGATCAGCGCGCTCGAGCCCGCATTGCCGCCGGGGATTCCATCCTCGAAGCGATACGCACCCCCGCCGCCGAGGTAGCCGCCGACCTGCAGCGGGCCGGTGTGAATCGGATAGCCCTGCAGCTCGAGCGTGTAGCGGGACTCGAACAGCGTCTCGTCGATGATGTTCTGGCGCCAGCCAAAGAACACCGAGCCAACGATACCGACCTGGTGCATCGGGAAGTAGCCGAGCTGGATCGTCGTCGCGGTGCCGTTGTCCTTGCGACCGTCGGCCGACTGGAACGTGCCGATACCGCCGAACATGGCGTAGTTCCAGCCCTCGCGATCGAGCGGCGCGCGCTCGAGCTGGTTCCATGGACCCTCGTTGCGCCTGACGATGCCGTGGTCGGCCCATTGCGCGGTCTGCGGATCGATCCACGCGAGCGGCATCACGACCTGGCCGCCATCCTTGCCCGTCAGGTAGACCGGGTGCATCGGATGGAGCTGCGCGTAGCCGTCGAAGCGCGAGCCTTCGACCGCGGCGACCGCGACGAGCGCGACCGCGGCGGCGACGAGGATCGCGATCGCGGCGCCCTTGCCGTCACCGGCGCCGCCGTTGAACGAGCCGAGCCCGCCGCCCTTACCGGTGCGGATGCCGCCGCCGCCCGAGCCGTTCGCGCCCCACGTGCTGCCGGTCGTGTAGTAGCGGCGTCGCTCGTACGGCCCGTAGACGTTGATCTGCGGGAAGAACACGATCTGGGTCTCCGCGGTCACCGGCTGCGGCGGACCGACGTCGGCCTCGCCGAGCTCCTGCTGCACGCGCACGTGCTGGCCGCGGGTCTCCGGAGCTTGCGTTGCCAGACGCTGCAGCTCGTTCGCCGGAATCTTGAAGCTCTGCGTCGCACATCCCGTGACCAGGACGACGGTCGCCAGCACACCCGAAAGAACGCGCATCCCGGGCATTATTGCAGAAACCGTGCGCGCGCTAGAGTTGGAGTGTGGAACCGATCGATCTCGCGGCGATTGCCGATGACTTCGATCGCGAGGTCGCACAGACGCCCTCGATCGACCGATTTTGCTCGTCGAGCGCGTGGATCCTGTCGGCCACCGCGGCCCTGATGCCGCCTCGGGCGCCGTTCTCGTTCCAGGGCACGTACGGGTACTTCGCCGCGATGCGCGGGGTCCATCCAGCTGGATTCCCTTACATCGAGCCGGTCGAGCTCGCCTGGGGGCTCGCGTCGCCGCTCGTCGGGCTCGACGCCGAGGGGCTCGTGTCGGAGGTCGTGCCGCTCCTTGCCGGCCGGCGTGACTGGCAGCTGGCGATCCTGTCGGGCCTGACCGTGAACGGGCCGCAACGCCGTGCCCTCGACACCACACTCCCAGCGCGGTGGGAGCGGAGGCGCGGTCAGCCTACGGTGCGCCACGTCGCGAGCCTCGAGGGCGGCATCGATGGGTTTCTCGCGCGTCGCTCGCGCGAGCTGCGCAAGTCGCTCCGCAAGTCGGTGCGGGCCGCGCAGGAGGCGGGGATCACGTTCGAGTCGGTGCGCGCACACGAGCGCGAGTCCGGCGCGCTCTACGATCGGATCCAGAACGTCGAGGCGAAGAGCTGGAAGTCGCGCGAGGGAGTCGGCATCAGCGCCGGGCCGATGCGCGCGTTCTACGGCGCGATGTTGCCGCGGCTGTGCGCGCTCGGCCAGCAGCGGACGATCTTCGCGCGGCTCGGCGATCAAGACATCGGCTACATCCTCGGCGCGGTGATGGGCGACGAGTACCGCGGCCTGCAGTTCTCCTACGACGACGACCTCGCGCAGTACGGCCTCGGCGGCCTGCTCCAGTACCAGCAGATCCTCGAGCTCTGCGGCGAGGAGGTCGCGCGTTACGACCTCGGCACCGAGATGGACTACAAGCGACGCTGGGCCGAGGAGATCATGGAGACCGAGATGCTCGTGCTCGTCCGCTGATCACTCGGCGGGCGGCTTCGGATCGCCTTCGCTCGACGACGGATCGTGCGGCGCCTCGATCTCGCCCTTGCCGGCGAGCAGCGACGCGAGCACGCCCGTGCCGATGATGCCGGCGATCGCGATCAGCGAGATCACGTGCGAGATGTGCACGTGGTTGTGCAGGCACATCTTCACGCCGATGCCCATGAGCAGGATCGCGAGCGCGATCTTCAGATACTTGAACTTCGCCATCGCGCCGGCGAGCACGAAGTAGAGCGAGCGCAGGCCCATGATCGCGAAGATGTTCGACGTGATCACGATGAACGGCTCCTCGCTGACCGAGAGCACCGCGGGGATCGAGTCGAGCGCGAACACGATGTCGGTCAGCTCGATCGACACGAGGCACACCGCGACGGTCGTCAGCGCGCGCTTGCCGTCGACCTGGACGGTGAACTTGCCGCCGTAGTCGCCGTCGACGATCTTGACGACCTTGCGGAGCGCGCGGACGACCGTGCTCTTGTTCGGCTCGTTCTCGTCATCCTCGCCGCCCTTCATGAGCTTCGCGCCCTGCCATGCGAGGTAGCCGCCGAACACGTAGAAGATCCAGTCGAACTTCGACGCGAGCCACACGCCGCCGCCGAGCATCGCGACGCGGAACACGATCGCGCCCATGATTCCCCAGAACAGGACGCGGTGCTGGTACTTCACCGGCACGCGGAAGCTCTGGAACAGCAGCGAGATGACGAAGATGTTGTCGATCGACAGCGCCTGCTCGAGCAGATACGCCGAGACATAGGTGATCGCCGCGAACGTGCCCGAGCCACCGTCGGCCGGCGGGTGCTTGAGCTGCACGCCGAGCCAGTGGTTCTCGTACATCAGGTAGACGACGCCCGAGAACGACAGGCCGAGGATCATCCAGCCGACCGTCCACAGCGCCGCAGTCTTCAGCGACTGCTCTTCCGCCTTCCGGTGCAGCACCCCGAGGTCGAGGAACAACAGGAATGCGACCAGGGCGAAGAAGGCGAGCCAGAACCAGATCATCCCGCGAGGGGAAACATGCCTAGGGCGGCGCCGACTCGCAAGGAGCGGCGGGCAGATCGCGTCGGGATTTCTACGCTTTTCGGCAGGTGCGTCGCCGCGTCGCAGGACGCCGTGGAACGTGCGTTGCAGCCCTGACTCTGCATGCAGGTCTCACTCGAGTACGAACAGGTCCAGGTCCTGCGCGAGGTTCTCCAGGGCAGCCTGAAGGAGCTGCGAGTGGAGAGCGCCCGCGCCGACAGCCACGACTTCCGGGAGATGCTTCATCACCGCGAGGCCGTCGTCGAGGAGGTGCTGAGCAAGCTCACCGCCGAGGAACGGATCGAGGCGATCTAGCTCACTTGAGCGTCGCGAGGAGCTTCTCGACGTCGGACGCCGGCTTGCCGAGCCCGAGCTTCGAGAACAGCGTGATCGCGTCGCGGAGCATGTCCTTGCCGGCCGCGATGGCGCCGGTCTCGGCCTTGTACCGGCCGAACGCGAACATGGCCTTGCCGAGCGCGGCCTCGTTGCCGATCGCGCGGAGGACCTCGATCGCGTGGCCGTAGGCGACCTCGGCGTCGGTCGTCGCGCCCTGCGCGTCGTCGGCGTCGTAGAGGCTCGTCGACAGGACGTCGCCGAGCGTCATGTAGGCCTGGGCCTCCTTCTCGCGGAGGCCCGCCTTCTTCGCGATCTCGAGCGCGCGCTCGGCGTGCTCGCGCGCCGCCTGCGTGTGGCTCTGCATCTTCTCGAGCGTCGCGAGGTGACGGCAGCACTCGCTCTCGAGGCCGCGGTCGTCGATGTCCTCGATGATCTCGAGCGCGTTCTCGAGCCGGCTGCGTGCCTCGTCGACCTTGCCGTCGACGAGCGCGACCTCGCCGAGGTTCGTGAGGACGAGCGCCTCGAGCGGCAGCGCGCCGATCGCCTCGGCCTCGGGCAGCGCCGCGAGCCAGGTCGTGCGCGCCTCGGCGATATCGCCGAGCTCGAACGCGAGCGCCGCGAGGTTGTTCTGCGAGACGACGCAGCCCCAGCGATCGCCGGTGGCCTTGCGCAGCTCGAGCGCTTCCTTGTGGCAGTTGTACGCGGACTCGTACTGTCCGCGATCCTGCTGGACGTCGCCGAGCCGCGACAGCGAGGTCGCGATCGCGCGCTTGTCGCCGCGCTTGCCACGGCGGGACAGCGCCTCGGTGATCTTGGCGTGCGCCTCGTCGTAGCGGCCGAGCATCTGCAGCGTCTTGCCGATGTCGTCGAGCGAGCCGGCGATCCCGCGCGCGTCGGACGCGCCGCGGAACAGCTCGAGGCCACGCTCGAGGTACTCGAGCGCGAGCTTCAGGTCGCCCTTGCGGCGCCACACGCGGCCCATCTTGTTGAACGCGACGGCGGCCTTCGTCTTGCTCGCCGCGACCCACGACAGACGCAGCATGCGTTCGAACGCGCCGAGCGCTGCCTCGAAGTCGCCGATCAGCTCGTAGACCGAGCCGAGGTCGTGCCACAGGTAGATGCGCGTCGAGTGGTCGTGCTCGCCGATGCAGGCGAGGGCGCGATCGAACAGCCGGATCGCACGCTCGTTCGCGAACTGGGCGCGCGCGGCCTCGGCAGCGCGGCGGTAGCGCGTCGCCGCGTCGCGCGGGTGACCGGCGAGCGCGAGGTGACGGCCGACCTCTTCCTGCACCGACGGCGTGCGGCCCTCGGGGTGCAGCTCGAGCCAGCGCGCGACGACCGCGTGGTAGTTGCGGCGGCGCGACTCGTCGATCGACTTGTAGACGATCGACCACAGGTTCGGATACGCGAAGCGCAGCTCGCGCTCGCCGGTGACGCTCGACTGCGGGACCTCGACGATCCACTCGCGCTCGACGAGCTTGCCGATCGCGGCGACGACCGAGACGCGCGAGTGATCGCCCGATGCGGCGATCTGCGCGAGCGTCGGCCCGTCGGGATCCGTGATTGGCTGGTTCGAGCGCTCGAGGGCGATGACCGCGTCGAGCCACGACGTCTCGCCGACGACGGCGGCCATCTCGAGCACGCGGCGCTCGGTCGCCTCCATCACGCGCAGGCGTGCGGCGACGAGCTCCTCGTACGTCCGCGGCAGCGTCATCGCGGCGAGCTTCTCGGCGTCGAGACGCCACAGGTAGCCCTCGCGCGCGATCACGTCGCTCTCGAGGAGCAGGCGGACGAGCTCGTGGATCGCACGCGGCGATCCGCCGAGGTTCTTCACGTGACCGACGAGCCGCGCGGGCACGTCGGAGAGCTGCTTGCAGAGCTCGCGGAGCAGCTGCTCGCTCTCGCCCGCGGTCAGCGCGCCGAGCTCGATCTTGATCGGCGCGACCTCGCCGTCGCCGAACGCGGCGTGGCGCTTCCACACGTCGCTCGTCGCGGTGCCGAGGATCGCGACCTGCTGATCGCGCATGCCGGCCGCGAGGTACTGGATGAAGTTGATCGTGTCGGTGCCGCACAGCTCGAGGTTCTCGACGACGAGCACGACCGGGTTGCGCTCGGCCTCGGCGGTGAGCAGGCGCTTCAGCGCCATGAACAGGCGCGCCTCGAGGCGCTGCGGCGAGTCGAGCAGCGGCGTCGTCACCGGGCTGTCGTCGAACGGGACGCGGAGCAGGTGCGCGATCAGGTGCGCGATCTCGGTGACGCGCGACGGCTGCACGACCTCGGCGACGCCGGCCTGGATCTTGTCGCGGCTCTCCGCCGGATCCTCGCCGGGCTGGAGGCCGAAGCGGACGGTGAGCGCGCGGGCGATCGGGCCGTACGCGTGCGCGTTCTCGTCGGCGACGCCCTGGAGGACGTGCATGCCGGGGTGCTGGGACTTCGCGCGCGCGATGACCTCGCCGAGGATGCGGCTCTTGCCCATGCCGGGCTCGCCGAGCACGACCGCGAACGCGATCGTCTTCTCCTTCCACGCCTTGTCGGTCAGCTCCTGGAGCTGCTGGATCGCCGCGGCGCGGCCGGTGAACTTCGGGCGCAGGTCGTAGGGCGTCGCCGCGGTGATGACGGTTCGCTCGCCTTCGCCTTCGCCGAACCCTTCACCCAGGCCGAGCTCGCTCGGCTCGAACGTCGGCGATGGCTCGGTCCCGAGCCGTTCGTCCCGGGGGGATCCGGGGGAGACCCCCGGATGGGGGGTATGTCGATCCCATGTCAGCGGCGCCATAGCCATCCACTCTGCGCCACCGGCGCCCCTAACGTTCGAAGAATGCATGCGTTTTCCACTGGGTCCCGACTCGACGATGGCGGCGGACCCTAATGTGGTTCGATGTGGTTGTCAACGACAACCATCGGACGCCGAAGAAACTTCAAAGTACGCGGAACAACAGGATTTACTTCGCCGCCGGCGCCGCAACGATCGCGGCCTTCGAGGTGATCTCGCGCTGCGCGCAGCGGCCGGGCAGGGCGGTCTTGTACGCGTCGAGCTTCTTCGCGACGTCCGCGGGGACCGCCCGGGGCGTCTCGCCGTCGCGCAGGAAGTAGTGGAGCGTCACCGGCCAGATCGGCTCCTCGTTCGCGGTGAGCCGGCGGCAGTTCTCGGCCTCGAGGTCGTCGAGCACCTCGGCGATCACCTTCGCGGTGACCTCCTTTGCATCGTGCATCAGCACGACGCCGCCGTTCTGCTTCACGATCTGCTTCACCGCGCTCTTGCGCAGGGACTCGCCGTGCTTGATCTCCCAGTCGCGCGTGTCGATCGACCAGTACACCTCGGTCACGCCGAGCGACTTGAGCCGCTTGCGAGCCGCCGTGCCGATCGAGCCGTAGGGCGCGCGGAACAGGGCGATCGGAATCTTCGCCTCGGTCGAGAGCTCCTTGAACGAGCCGTCGAGCTGCTGCTCGAGGACCTTCGGCGTCGCGGCGCGCAGCCGCACGTGACCGGCGGTGTGGCTGCCGACCATGTGGCCCTCGGCGAGCTCGCGGGCGAGCAGCTCGCGCGCCTTGTCCTTGTCCTTGCCCTTGAAGTGCTTCGTCACGATGAAGAACGTCGCGGGGATGTCGTACTTCTTCAGCGCATCGAGCACGGCGGGCGTCGTCGCCGGACTCGGGCCGTCGTCGAACGTGAACGCGACGATGCCGTTCGCGTGCTTGCCGACGACGCGCTCCGACGAGCCGACCGCCGGATCGTTCGTGAACTGCGTCAGCGGCGGCGCGGTCTCGGGCTTCACGATCGGCGCCACCGTCGCCGGCTTCGTGATCGCGACCGCGAGCGGGCGCTTCTTCCCGAGCTGGCGCGTGTGCTTGCTCGCCCGCGTGTGACCTTCCGAGCTCGCCGTCAGCGCGAGCACGACGAGCAAGGCCGACCACCGCATCTTCCTCAGGCTATCACGCGGCGCTTCCATCTCCAGTATCCTCTCGACGTGCGCGTCGTCTCGACCTCGAATCTCCCGATCGATCTGGCGGCACAGGTTCGCGCACGACATCCGGACGCGCTTGTCGAAGTGCCTTCGGCGGCGGAACAATGGGTCGGGCTGGCACGTTGCAACGTGTCCGATGCGGATGCGCTCGTCTGTCTGTTACTCGACCGGATCGACGAGGCATTGATCGCGAACGCGCCGAAGCTCCGCGTCATTGCAAACTGTGCGGTCGGCCACGACAACGTCGATCTCGCCGCCGCGACGCGCGCCGGCATCGCGGTCACGAACACGCCCGACGTCCTGACCGACGCGACCGCCGAGCTGACGACCGCGCTGATGCTCGCGGCGGCGCGCCGCCTCCCGGAGGGCGAGTCGCTGGTCCGCGGCGGCACGTGGATCGGCTGGCGCCTCGACCAGCTGCTCGGCCAGCCGATCAAGGGCCGCACGCTCGGCATCGTCGGCATGGGCCGGATCGGCCAGGCGGTCGCCGAGCGCGCCGCCGGCCTCGGCATGCGCATCGTCTACAGCGGGCGTCGCGACGTGGCGACCCCGTACGCGTCGCGCCGGCTCGAGGTCGACGACCTGTTCGCCGAGGCCGACATCGTGTCGCTGCACTGCCCGCTGACGCCCGAGACGCGGCACCTGGTCAATGCGGCCCGGCTGGCCCGGATGAAGCCGACCGCGATCCTCGTCAACACGGCACGCGGCGGCTGCGTCGACGACGGCGCGCTCGCGGCGGCGCTCGGAGAAGGTCGGATCTTCGCCGCTGCCCTCGACGTGTTCACCGGCGAGCCCGCGATCGACCCGCGCCTCCTCGGTGCGCCGCACCTGGTCTTGGCGCCGCACCTCGGATCGGCTACCACCGATGCAAGGATCCAGATGGCCCAGCTGTGTGCAGACGCCGTGATCGCCGTGCTCTCCGGCGACCGGCCCGCGAACCTCGTGAACCGGGACGTGACCCTCCGTGGCTGAGCCGAGCGTCCTCCTCGTCACCAGCTCGGGCGCGCCTGCGTCCGCCGTCGTGCCCGTGCTCGCCGCGATCGAGGCCGCCGGGATGCGCGTTCGCGCGATCGACGTCGGCGCCGCCGGCGGCGGTGGCAGCGGCGTCGCCGATCGGATGCGCCGCGCGCTGATGGGCGAGGGTGCCGAGCGCAAGCTGCGCCGCGAGCTCGAGCTGTCGCCGCCCGACGCCGCGGTCGTGTTCGATCCGCACTCGGCGCTCGCGCTGACCGTCGTCCGCGATCAGATCCAGAACCCCGCGCCGGTGATCGC
>JAEWJO010000665.1 GCA_023386455.1 Pseudomonadota bacterium
GTCGACGGCGGCGCCGCCGCGCCCGCGTGCACCGGTGCCGCGTACGACCCGTGCACCGACGCGACCCAGTGCACGTCGGGCAGTTGCCAGCTGTTCCAGCAGGCAGGAATCCAGGTCTGCTCGACGACGTGCACGCCCGGTGATCCGACGACCTGCCCGATGCAGAACGGCGTCGCTCAGATGTGCAACAACATGGGCATCTGCCGCCCGGCCGCGGCCAACGACTGCACGCGCTGACTTAGCGGACGATCTCGAGCGCGACGACGTCGCCGACGTTCGCCTCCTCCCAGGTCCCCGCCGCGTCGGCCCAGCGAAACTTGAGGCCACCGCGTCCGGTGCGATGCACGATCGGCGTGCGCGACGCATCGGCCCACGCGTCAGGCGCGATCGTTTGTGTCGTCGTGCCGATGACGGACACCACGCGCGCGTGCTCGCCGGCCGTCGCGTGCGCGAGGTCGCGAAGCGACCACGTGTCTCGTGGCTGACCGCTCTTGTTCTTCACCGCGTGGTGCTCGACGCGATCGAACACGTCCTGTGTCCACGTCGCCGGAACGCCGTCGATGCGAACCTCGAGATGCAGGCCGGCAGCTCGACCGGGCTCGTGCGCGGCTCCGGGCGCCTCGGGCGGTCGGTCGTGCTTCGCTGGCTCCGAGCGAGAGCATGCAGCTGCGACGAGCGCGATGATCGCGAGACGCTTCATCGGTTCGATCATGCCAGACGTTCTCGCGGATCGATCGGGAATCGCCGCCGCATGCGAGGTCTTCGGAGCGCGCGCGTATCGACCATGTGTCATCGTCATGCCCGGGGGAATGACGATGAAGCGCGTCCGGATGTCGATCGCGATCGTGCTCGTGGCTGCTGCTCTGCCCGCGTACGCGCAGGAACCCAAGGCAGCACCCGACAAGCAAGCGCCCGCCGAGGTGACGCCGAACGAGGCTCGCGCCTGGCTCGCGCTGTTCGACAAGGTCGTCGACGCGGTCGTCACCAACAGGGACGACTGCGGAAAGATGGCGGGATCGATCAACGCGCTCGTCGACGCGAACCAGCAGACGATCGCGATGGCGAAGGACGCGAAGACGAAGGGCAAGAAGCTGCCCGCGACGACGCAGCAGCGGATGCTCGACGGCGCGCGCCGCATGATCGGCTCGCTCGAGAAGTGCGGCCACGACGAAGCGGTCGGCGCGGCGTTCAAGCGCATCGATCTCGGCAGCCGCAAATAGACGCGCGACCAGGCTACCTCGCACACGCGCTCCGTAGCTCTCGCGCGCAGCGAGTGGAGGCACGCACGATGCATCTGTATCAGGTGTGTCCGCAGCGAACGTCGATGCCGTGATCATCGGTGGCGGGCCGGCGGGTCTCTCCGCCGCGCTCGTGCTGGGGCGGTGTCGCCGCGACGTCGTCGTGTTCGATGACGGGCGGTATCGCAACGCCCGCGCGAAGCACCTGCGAGCATTCTTGACGCGCGACCAGATCGCACCGGCGAAGCTGCGCGAGCTCGCCCGTGACGACCTCGGTCGATATCCGACGGTCCGGTTCAGCGATGCCCGGGTCACCGAGGTGCGTCGCGTGGAGCGGAACTTTGTCGTTTCGAGCGCGCGCGGTGAGATCGAGTGTCGTGCGGTCCTCGTCGCGACCGGGTTCGTCGACACGCTGCCGGACATCGACGGCGTGGACGAGCTCGACGGCGATCGGGTCGTGCCGTGCCCGTACTGCGATGCGTACGAGGTCGCGGGCGAGCCACTGGCCGTGTACTCGCATCCCGACGACCGCGGCGCGCGCTACGCGTTCCTGTTGACCCAGTGGTCGGACGACGTCGTGTTCTGCGCGCCGAGGCGTCCCGTGATCGGCGACGAGCTCCTCGCGCGCCTCGCCGAAAGGCGCGTTCGCATCGAGACGCGCGAGCTGCGGTCGGTCGCACGCGATGGCGACGGTCTCCGGCTCGAGTTCGGCGAGGGCGAGCCGCTGTGGCGGCGCACGATGTTCTACCACCTCGGCGGACGCTCGGCCTCGCGGTTCGCGGCCCACCTCGGCGCGAAGCTCGACGAGAACGGCAACGTCGTCGTCGACCGCCGGCAAGAGTCGTCGATTCGCGGTCTGTACGTCGCCGGTGATGCATCGCGCGACGTGTTTCTTTCGATCGTTGCAGCCGGCGAAGGTACGGCCGCGGCGGTGTGCATGAATCAGTACCTGACTGGAGGCGAGATATATGCCGAACCCACCGACCACCTATGAAGAGATCACCCGGCGCACCGTGCCGGAACCCGACACCAGCTGGCGCCCGACGAAGGAGCAGGAGCGCGAAGCGTTCCAGGGCCATCGCGAGATGGACGCCGACGAGAACGCGCTCTACGAGCGCATCCTCGAGGTGTTTCGCAACAGCGGTCTCGACACCGAGCAGGTGTCTGTCGAGGTCTGTCGCGATCGCGTGTGCCTGCGCGGCAACGTGGTCAGCGAAACCGATCTGACGGTCATCCCCGAGCTCGTCCGCGACGTCGACGGCGTCGGCAGTGTCGATGATCGTCTCGTCGTCCTTCCGACGGGCGCGGCCGATTAGCTACGTCACGGACGCTCACCGCGTGCGATTCCGACACGGACGTGCGCCACCGCGACGCGCGTCTGTGCACCGAGATTGCAATGCAAGGGCTCGCTGTGGACAAGGCCGCGACCGCACTACTCAGACTGAACCTGGAAACGCAGTCGCATCACGCGACGGCGGATCAGCTCTGGCTGTCGCTTTCCGGCCGAGAAGCCACGAAGTGGCAGTACTTGCGACGGCTCGTGACGGTGTACGGATTCGAGGCGCCGCTCGAGGCAGCGCTCGCGTACACCCCGACCCTCCCGCTGCTGATCGACCTGCGACGCCGGTATCGCGCCGGATATATCGCGCAAGATCTGCTGGGGCTCGGCCTCAGCGCGTCGGAAATTGCGGAGCTGCCGCAGTGCGTGCCGATGGCACCGTTCGGGAGCCCGATCGAGGCGCTCGGCTGGCTCTATGTCAGCGAACGCGCGACGCTCCTCCACGAGCGCGTTCGCGCGAACGTGCTCGAAGCGATGCCGGACCTCGATCATACCGTCGCATACCTCTCGTCCTACGACGGCGTCGTCGGAGCGCGCTGGCAGGAGCTCGGGTTCGTCGTCGATCGGTTGGTGCGATCGGAGCGCATGCTCGACGAGCTGTTCTCCGCCGCCCATGCGGCATTCCGGCTCTGGGAGCACTGGAGCCGCGACGAGCGCTCGGTCGCGCGCTTCGCGTAGCGCGGCTCAGTTCTCGCCCTGGCGGCGGCGCGCGCTGGAGGCTCGTGCGAGCTCGAACGGATACATGAGCGCGAGCATCCGCAGCCGTGCGGACGCGTAGTCTCGCGCGAGCTGGCGGTTCTCGTCGATCGAGATGTGATCGGAGAGTGCGGTGCGCATGAACGGCTCGCGACTCGTGTGGTCGAGCACGAGGACACGGAGCTCGAGCACACGAAAGTACCAGCCGGTCGATCCGGGGGCCGCGTCGCGGATCGCGTCCAGGGCCGCGTGCTGCGCGCGATGTTGCGCCGCGATCTCGGTCACGAACGCTCGGACGCGGGCTCTCGACGGAGATCGGGCGACGAACACCTGCATCACCTCCGTCTCTGCCTCGATGTGGCTGGTCAACGACAGCCTCGCTCCGTCGAGTAGACCGAGAAGCGCCTCACGCGACGTGTGAGGTTCCACCATCGCGAGCAACGCGCGATCGAGATCCTCGTGATCGCGGCGCACGAGGCCGCACAGATCCACCATTTTCGAACCGGCGAGCAGCAGGGATGCCGGACCGGCAAATCGTCGTCGGGAACACCACCGGGGCCGACAATGCGATGCAGGCTACGCCATGGCCTGAAAAGTTCGCGGTTTGCCTGCGCGATGGTGTCACACGAGCGTTGGATCCACGCGCGAGCCGGCTCGTCCGGCCGCCTGACGCGAGCAGATCGACAGGCAGCTGGATTGACCGACCGCGTCGCGGCTGGCGAGACTGGGAGGCGGCATGGCGTGGGATCCCCTCGGTCTGCTCGAGGCCCTCGACGATAGCGTCGTGGTCAGCGAGCCGGATGGGACGGTCGTGTACGCCAATGGCGTCACCGAGCGTCTGGTCGGTCGTGACCGTGCTGCGATCGTCGGCAGGCGGCTGTGGGATCTGTTCCCCGATACGGTCGGTAGCGACTTCTACACCGCGTTCGAGGAGGTCCGTCGCACGCACCAGCGCGCGTCGGTCGTGTACTACTACGCCCCGTGGGATCGCTGGTTCCGGAGCCAGCTCCGGTACCTCGACGATCATGTTCACGTCGTCGCGACCGACATCACGGAGCAGAAGCTCGCCGAGCAGCGCGTGCAGGCGCTGTCGCTCGCGTCCCGCACGTTCTCGCGGGCGCTCGAGCCGGAGCACCTCTACCGCGAGCTCGCGTTCGCGCTCGCCGATACGATCGGTGACGGCTGCATCGTCGCGCTGATCGAAGGCGATCAGCTGCGCGCCGTCGCTGTCGATCACAGCGATCCGGCCGCGCTCGCCGCGTATCGCGAGCACGTGTCGCGACCGGTCACCTACGGCGAAGGCGCGAGCGGCCGGGTGTTCGTCACGGGTCAGGCGATCCTGATGCCGGTGATCGACATGCAGCAGATCCGCGAGACGTACCTCGATGCCGGCCGGCGCGACCGGATCGGACACCTCGGCGCCCACTCGCTGATCGCCGTGCCGTTCCGCGAGGGCGATCGGCGCATCGGCGTCATCACGATGCTGCGCGATCAGACGAAGCGAGCCTACACCGCGCGCGACCTCACGCTCGTCGAAGACCTCGCGGAGCGCGCGAGCATGGCGACGACCCACGTGCGTCTCTACGACGAGGCCGAGCGGGCACGCCGGCGCGCGTCCGCACTCGCGTCGGCCTCGCGCTCGTTCAGCGTCGGCGAGCGCGATACGCGCCGCATCCTCGAGCTGCTCGCCGAGGCAACGCTCAACGAGCTCGGCGATTGCGTCGTCGCGAGCACCGTGTCCGCCGATGGGGAGCGCGTCGAGCCGGTGGTCGCGATCGCGGACTTCGAGCTCGCGACCGAGGTGCGAGCGCTGCTCACCATGAACACGCCGCTCGCTGGTTCGTTCTCGGAGCGCGTGATCGACACGCGGCAGCCGGTCTTCTTGCCGCACGTCGATCGCGCGCAGTTCAGGGCGCGCGCGCGCCCCGAGTTCGCCTCGGTCGTCGAGCGGTTCGCGCCCTACAGCTTCATCATGGTGCCGTTCGAGAGCGCAGGGCAGGCGATCGGTACGCTCAGCGTGAGCCGCGTCCACGCGAACGTGCCCTACACGCGCGAGGACCTCGCCCTGCTCATCGACCTTGCCGGGCGCGCATCGCTCGCGATCGAGAACGCGCGCGTGCTCGAGGCCGAGCGAGCCGCTCGTCGCGAAGCCGAGCTGGTCGCCGAGCAGACGCGGCACCTCCAGCTCATCACGTCGCAGCTCTCCAACCGCCGCGCGGTGAAGGACATCGCGGAGATCGTACTGCGCGACAGCGTCGGGGTGCTGCGTGCCGCCAACGCCGCGATCTGGCTCGTCGACCCGACTGGCGTGTACGCCGAGATGCTCGCGTCCGAGGGGTACCGCGAGCCACTGCGGTTCGCGAAGCCGAGGCTCGACGCGCCGTCGCCGTTGACCGAGTGCATCCACAGCCGCGCCGCCGTGTAC
>JAEWJO010000343.1 GCA_023386455.1 Pseudomonadota bacterium
CGGCTGCGCCGCGCTGCCCGGCAGGCCCTGGCGCTTGTAGCCGACGCGCGCACCGCCGACGGCGCTGCGATCGACGAGACCGATCCGCGACGCGCCATCGAGCTGCATGAACTGGTTGTTCGCGCGCTGCCGGTATTCGTCGTCGCTCTGGTTGAGCGGCGTGGAGTTGTCGGAGAAGAACGAGTAGTCGCCGCGCGCCGCCTGATAACCGAGCGTCGTCGCGCTCTCGAGCCGCTCGCCGTGCCGGTCGCCGTAGCGCAGGCGCAGATGCCGCGCGCCGAACGACCCGACGCCCGCCGACGCGCGCACGCGCTCGCCGTTCTCCCCTCGCCCGAGCCTCGTCACGAGGTTCAGCGCGCCGCCGACGCCGGCACCGCCGAGCTCGACCGGGACCGCGCCGCGATACAGCTCGACCTCGCTGAACGAGTCGAGCGTGTACCGGCCGAGGTCCTGCGTCACCGCCGCCAGCCTCGCGAGTGGAATTCCATCGACGAGCACCGCGGTGTGTCCCGGGGCCGCGCCGCGCACGGTCACCGATTCGTACGCGCCGAGCCCGCCGAGCGAGCGCGTCTGCGCACCGACCGCCGCGCCGACCGCATCGGCGACCGACGCCGTCGCCGGATGATCCTCCGAGTGAATGATCGTGACGAACGGCGCGTCGCCGAGCGCGCGCTCGCGATCTCTCGCCGTCGCCCGCGCATCGGGATCCGGCGCGCGACCGATGATGACGATCGTCTCCTCGTCGCCGAGCGTCGCCGGCTCCGTCTGCGCGGCGAGCGCGGGAGATGGCGGACTCGCCGCGTTGTCCGCGGCGGCCGTCGCGCTGTACGCGACGAGCAAGCATGTGAGTCCGGTCCTGGTCATTCGTCACCCCACGTAACGGCGGGATGACGAACGCGACGCGTCCCTTCCATCCCGAAGTATCCGACAGAGAGGTGTCCTGACTTCCGGCTCGTCCTTCGCAGCGCCTTCCCAGTTGCCCAGTGGCTGGCCTCGTGCGCCTTGCTGCGTCGTCCCCGGTCACAGTAGCGGGGGCTGTGCTGGGTTAGATCGCGAAGATCGTCACCAGCTTCCCTGCATCCGTCGGAGTGTGCGTCTTGTTCCGTGCTCTTGCTTTCTGCCTCCAGGCCGGGACGTACCACGTTATCCTGGTCGAGATGAAGGGGATCGTTCTGACCGCATGCGTGCTCGCGGCGTGCAGCGGCGATGTCGACAGTTCAGTCTCCGACGCAAGTAACGGCAGCGGCAGCGGAAGCGGCAGCGGCATGGCCGACGCGCCCGGCGGCGTCGGCGAGCCGGCGAACCTCACCGGGATCACGCTGTATCACAATCAGGTTCGCCAGGCGGTCGACACCAGTGGCATCGCGGCCGGTCCGCTGCCACCGATGCAGTGGGATCCCGATCTCGCGGCGCTCGCGCAGGCGTGGACCTCGCAGTGCAAGGACACCGACAACAACGGCCTCGTCGATCACAGCTCGCAGGCGTATCGCACGAACGCGGCGGGCTACGCGTACATCGGCGAGAACGTGTTCGGAGCCGGCGGCGCCGCGACGGCGCAGGGCGCGGTGAACCTGTGGGCGAAGGAGAAGATGAACTTCACCTACCCGACCGGGTGCTCCGGCACGTGCGGGCACTACACGCAGATCGTGTGGCGCACGTCGGTCAACCTCGGCTGCGCGCTCGTCGACTGTCCGGGCCTGCAGTACGGCGGCACGATCCTCTGCAACTACGGCCCCGGCGGAAACAGCGGCGGCGCGCCGTACTGAGCTGCAACCAGCCGTGCGCATTGGCTCGTCGCGTCGCCAGCCATGCGGCTGACCGAGTCGCCACGTCGCCCGTTCCTCGCGAATCCGTTGGCCTTGGTTGTGGCTCGCATGTTGCTGCGTCGTCGCGCGAATGCGACGAATCTGCGGCGTCCTCGTCATGCTGACCGCCTGCACCGCGACCCCGAGCGCGGCGATCGAGCCGTTCCTCGATCTGGGCAAGGCGGACGGCACCCCGCCGCTGCTCGTCTACCAGGACCGCTCGCGCGTCGATGTCGACGAACCGAGCGACCTCGTCCAGGTCGACGGCCACCTCTACACGGTCAGCGACAGCCACTCGAAGATCTACGAGATCGAGCCCGATGGCGACACCGACGTCTACCTCGATATCGACGTCGATGATCTCGAGGCGATCGGCTTCGACGCCGCGCGCGGCGAATTCCTCGTCGCGGACGAGGGCAGCGGGAAGATCTGGGCGATCGACGACGATGGTGACCGCCACGACTCGATCCACATCGCGGACGCCGAGGACGGCAACAGCGGCATCGAGGGCCTCACGACGACGCCGTCCGGCCACACGTTCGTCGTGAAGGAGAAGGATCCGGTCAAGATCTACGAGCTCGACTCCGACGGCGACATGGTCGCGGAGGTCGAGCCGGACTTCGCGGGTGATCTGTCCGCGATCACGTACAACCCGCTCGACCAGCACCTCTACGTGCTGTCCGATCAGGACAAGGCGCTGTTCCGCCTGACGTCGTCGCTCGTCCCGGATCGCGGCTGGCGGCTCCCGGTCGACAAGCCCGAAGGTCTCGCGTTCGCCGGCACCTCGCTCTACGTCGTCAGCGACAGCGAGGCGCGCATCTACACGTTCGAGCTCGCGCCCTAATTGCCGACGATCTCGTCGCGCATCGCGGCGAGCGTGCCGATCAGCTCGTCCTGCTCGGCCTTGGGGACGGCGAGCTTGTCGAGGCTCTTCCTCAGATCCTCGACGAGCGCGGCGAAGTCGGCGCCGGTGATCGCCATGCCGGCGTGCGCTTCCTTCATGGGCTTGCCCGTGTACTTGCACGGCCCGCCGGTCGCCTCGCAGATCTGCTCGGCGAGGAGCTCCTCGAAGCGAGCGAGGTCGGTGTTCGTGAACCGCGCGTTGATCCGCGGGTCCTTCGCGACCTGCTCCTCGACGAAGTCCTTCACGAC
>JAEWJO010000345.1 GCA_023386455.1 Pseudomonadota bacterium
CTCGTCGGGCGACAGCTCGAACGCGCCGTACGTCGCCGCGAGCGAGCGCCGCGCGCGGAAGTCGGGCACGACCGGCAGGTCGCCGGCGAGCGGCAGCGTGCCGAGCCGCTCGACGAACGCGCGCACGAGCGGAGGGCCCGAGGGCCGTTGATCGATCGCCGGTCCGAACGAAGTGAGGATCGGCGACTCCTTGGCCCGAGGGTCCCCCTCGTGGGGGACCGAGTCGCCGATCGCGGCGACGACGCGTGACCGCCGATCGTCGTCGGCGAGCGCCGTCGTGTGGAGCAGCCAGTAGATCGCGAGGTGAGGATCCGAGGCGAGCGCCGGCAGCTCGGCGTCGAACGCCGCGTCGAGCACCGGCCGCCGCGGAAACAGGTAGCGAAACCGGCCGATGCCGTTGCGCACGAGATAGTCGGTCGTCTGCGTCGGCTTGCCGTTCTGGACCAGCGGCCGCGCGAGCTGCCAGACGAGCCACTGGTAGCGCGCGCACAGATCCGGCGTCGAGACCGCGCGGCGCGAGGGTGAGGCGGTGCCGCCGCGTACGTCCGCCTGGTAGTCCGCGAGGCTAGCGAACCGCAGCTCGAGCTCGCGCGTCTCGTGATCCTGGAACCACACCTGTCCGCCATCGCGCAGGTCGAGCAGCGTGTAGTCGTCGCCCGTGTCGTCGAGGATCACGAACCCCGACAGCGTCTTGTCGATCGCGCCGAAGTACGAGTGGTTGATCGACAGGTGCGCGTCGACGAGGTCGGCGATCGACGGATCGGTCAGGCTCTCGTGCGCGGCGGCGATCACCTCCGCGGGCACATCCATCCCGTAGAAGCGAGTCGCCCACACCGGCTCGATCCCCGTCATCAGAGCCAGTTAATCACACTGCTGTTTGATAGGCTGCCGAGCGTGCGGGTGATCGATCAGGCTCGTCTGTGGTTTCGCGAAGGCACCTCGGACAAGGTCTACGAGGTCGATCTCGTCGAGGTCGCGACAGGTCAGCATGTCGTCAACTTCCGCTTCGGCCGCCGCGGCGGCGCGCTGAAGGACGGGACGAAGACGTCACTGCCGGTGACGCTCGACAAGGCGCGCGGCATCTATCAGAAGCTCGTCGACGAGAAGCTCGCCAGCGGCTACCAGCACGCGACGACGGCCGCGCCGCCCCGCCCCGCCGCGGCGCCCGCACCGGCACCGGTCGCACCCGCGTCGTCGGGCGAGGGCGCGCGTCTCGTCGGCCTGCTCCGCCAGGGCAGCCGCGCGAGCGAGCCGCTCGGTCCCGTCGTGTGGCGGGTGACCGATCTCGATCTGAAGGAGGCCGAGCCCGTGCTGCTCGAGCTCCTCGCCGGCGCATTCGTGCCGCGCAAGCTCGTCGCCGATCAGTGGAAGCACCTGCTCGTCACGGCGCTCGCGCGCTGTGGATCGCCGTCGGCGCTGCCGGCGCTCGAGGGCGTGATCGCCGATCTGCGGACACCGCTTCACCTGCGCGGCATCTCGCGGCTCGCGATCGCGAGGATCGATCCGGCGAGAGGCCGCGCGATCGCGCTCGCCCACCTGCCACCGCCGATGAAGGCGCTGTTCGAGCGCGGCGATGCGCAGGCGCTCGCGCGCGCCGCCGAGGAGCTGCTCGACACGAACATCACGCACGCCCGGGCGACCGCGGTCGGCCTGTACCTCCTGAACGACGCCGTGTCGCGGCCGGCCGTGCTCGCGATGGCGCGCGTCGCCCGGCTGTCGAACGCCGAGGCCCAGGTCGTGCGCCTGCTGTTCCGGCTCGCCGAGACCCGCCGCGATGGCGAGCTCTACGCGCTCGTCGCCCGCCGGATCGACGCGTACGGCGGCACGCGCAAGCCGTTCGGTCCCGAGACCCGCCAGTACCTGCGCCGCCGCGTCGCGCGCGTCCTGCGCCGGCTCGGTCGCGCCGCATCGCCCGACTACGTCGCGATGGCCTCGGCGATCCTGCTCGGCTACGACGACGAGGACGCGGTCGCCGTGAAGACCGGCCTGTTCCGTCACACGTACGATCAGTTCGCGCCGTTCCACGCGTTCAACCAGATCCTCTACACGCACTCGACGCGCTACGAGAAAGGCCATCACGCGCACTCGTTCTGGATCACCCAGCGCGGCTATCGCCCGGGCGCACCGGCGCCGAGCGCGCGTGAGGAGGCGCACCCGGAGCTGTGGGATCGAGCGCCGACCGCGCTGTGGGAGCTGGTCCTGCGCAGCGGCACGACGCCCGTGATCGAGTTTGCGACCCGCGCACTGCGCGCGAATGCCGCATTCACCCAGACGCTGCGCGACGAGCAGCTCGCCCACGTGCTCGCGACCGGCCACCCGCTCGCGCAGCGCTTCGCGTACGACGTCGCGCGAGCCCGGCCGATGTCGATCGTGCTCGCGCGCGGCGCGCTCGCCTCGGACGTCCCCGAGGCGCACGCGTGGGTCGTCGGCTGGATCGACGCGCATCCCGCCGAGACCGCCGCAGATCCGGACCTGCTCGCGCTGATCATCACCGGCAAGACGGCGCAGATCCGCGACGCGGCACTTCGCATCGTCCGCGCGAGGCCGCTGCCCGACGCGATCGCGAAGAGCGCCGCCGCGCGATCGCTCGCGATCCTGCTCGGCCTCGCCGACACGCCCGCCAACGTCGAGCGCGCGAAGGGAGCGGTCACCGTGATCCTCGGCGTGCTCGAGGTCCTGCGCGACATCGGTCCCGACATCCTGCGCGACCTCGTCCTGCATCCCCTCGCGCCGCTCGGCGAGCTCGCCGGCGAGCTGATCCTCCGCCACAGCCGGCGCGACTCGCTGCCCGGCGAGCTGATCGAGGCGATGCTGATGTCGCCGCACGCCTCGGTGCGCCTGCTCGGCGGCCGCATCCTCGCGACGACGCCGCCGGAGATCGCGAAGGACGACCTCGAGGCGCTCGTGCTGTTCTCGACGTCCGGCAACGCGGAGCTGCGCGAAGCCACGCGCACGCTCGTCGGCGAGATCGCGAAGCGCTATCCCGACGTCGGTCGCGCGCTCGCCGATCGCCTCGTCGATGCGCTCCTCGTCGCGCAGCCGCCGGGTGCACCCGCGCACGTCGTGTCGCTGCTCCGCGCCGAGCTCGCCGCGGTGCTGCCGGCGAAGTCGCCGGCGACGATCATGAAGCTCGTCGGTGCGCTGTCGCCGCACGCGCGCGATGCCGGCGGGCTGCTGCTGCCGCAGCTCGGCCCGGACGACCTCGGCCTCGACGACATCTCGCGCCTCGCGAGCCACGAGAACCGCGCGATCCGCGAGGGTGCGTGGGCGCTCGCGCGGCAGTCGATCGCTCGCTACCGCCTCGCGCCGGTCGCGCTCGCGCAGCTCGTCGATTCGGCATGGGACGACACGCGCGCGTGGGCGCTCGCGTTCATCAGGAACGAGGTCGGAGCCGACAAGCTCGGCGCCGATGCGATCATCACGATCTGTGACTCGATCCGCCCCGAGGTCCAGGATCTCGGCAAGGCGCTGCTCCACGAGCAGTGGACCGAGGCCGAGGCCGGACGCTACCTCGTCCGCCTTGCCGAGCACCCGTCGACGAACCTCCAGCTGCTCGTCTCCGGTCTGCTCGATCGATACGCGACCGATGTCGAGAAGCTCGCGATCCTCCGGCCGTACCTCGCGACGGTGCTCTCGCAGGTGAACCGCGGCCGCGTCGCGAAGGAGCGCGTGATCGCGCTCTTGCGCCGCGAGGCGCAGAAGAGCGCCGAGGCCGCCGCCGTGCTCGCGCCGCTGCTCGATCGCCAGTCGGCGACCGCCGCCGTGACGCAGAAGCACCCGATCGTCGCGACGATGGTCGACGTCCATCACCTCTATCCCGACGTGCCGCTGCCGATCAGCGTGGTCGACCCCGCGCCGGCGGCAACGCCGCCGCCTCTCCAGTCGGGCCCGAAGGGAGTCGGCTGATGCTGTTCCAGCACCGCTACGCCGGCTCGTCGGCGGTCGCGCAGACCGAGGGCTCGACCTCGATGGCGTTCGCGCCCGACACGCTGCGCGAGCCGACCTACTTCCGCGGCAGCATCACGAAGCAGGTCGAGTTCCGCGAGGCGATCAGCGCGCTGCACGATGTCGTGACGAGCGACCTGCGGTTCATCCCGAAGGATCGCACCGCGTACCTCCAGTGGCGCGAGCGCCAGAGCTACGTGGACCTCGCGCAGGTCACGCAGAGTCAGCGCCGGATCTCCGACGAGATCAAGACCGCGCAGGAGGAGCTGGCCCGCCTCGAGCACGCGGCCTCGCACCGCCGCTCCGGCTTCTACAAGGCGCGGCAGAAGTACTTCGACTACCTGTACGACCGCGACAAGGAGCTGTGGTTCAAGCTCGATCCGGTCATCACGGTCCACCCAGACCAGGTGTTCTTCGAGTGCTTCTCGCGCGACGAGTCATCGTACGGGCGGCTGGCCGCGAGCTACGAGGTGTTCTCCGAGCTCGGCGACCGCGCGAATGGCACGACGAACATCGACTACTCCGACAGGCTGTACGGCGAGTTCCAGAAGATCCGCAGCTACAAGACGACGTCGCTCGACATCGACCCCGGCGGGTTCAACGTCACGACGTCGCTCGAGGACCAGTACCGCGAGGTCAAGATCGACCTGCCCGACTCGTGGGTGCGCGGCTTCCTCCAGGTCAGCTCCGCCGCGACGATGCCGGCGAACGTCGTCGAGCTGCACCCGATGGACGTCCACAACCTGTGCCTCGTCCTGCGCCGCAACAAGGAGCTGTTCGGTCCGCGCTCGCTGAGGTTCCAGCTGACGCCGGGCGCGCCGGCCAAGATCGTCGTCGAGCCTTGGAACCACGTCGTCGAGTGCCCGCGCTCGCGCCAGACCGACGGCAATGCCGGCGAGATCCGCGTGTGGGGCCGCCGCCGCCTGTTCATCCTCGAGCGCCTGCTTCCGCGCGCGAAGAGGGTCCGCGTGTTCCTGCTCGGCTCCGGCCTGCCGACGTTCTGGGTCGTCGACCTCGGCGACCTGTCGTTCACGCTCGGTCTCTCGGGCTGGACGCAGAACAACTGGTCCGAGGCCGGCAACTTCGATCTGATGGCGGCGCGCGAGGAAGTCGACCAGATCACGCAGCAGCGCGTCTATGCCGAGCTCGGCAAGACCTGGCTCGCGACGCCCGAGGAGCTCGCGTCGCGCACCGGGCTCGAGACGCCGATCGTCGCCTCGGCGCTCGCCGGCTGGGTCCAGGCCGGCCGCGCGATCTACGACCTCGACCGCGGCGTGTATCGCAAGCGCGAGCTGACGCGTGACCCGCTGCCGATGGACAAGCTCCGGTTCGCGAACCCGCGCGAGGAGGCCGCCGCCCAGATCCTCCATCGCGGCAAGGTCTCGATCGATCGCGTCGACACGGCAGAGGGCCTGCTGCTCGAGGGCCGCGTCCTCGATAACCTCAGGGGCAAGGACAAGCTGTACGCGCCGAAGATCGCGTTCGACGGTGATCGCCGCATGGTCCACGGCGAGTGCAGCTGCGACTACTTCATCCGCAACCGCCTGCATCGCGGTCCATGCGAGCACATGCTCGCGCTTCGCGCCGCGCAGCGCCGCGGCATCAACGACACGATCACGCTGCAGCCGCAGCTCCCTCCTCGCCCGGGCGCCGCGCCAACCGTGCCGTCACGCGAGAACTTCCAGCAGGCGTTCCGCCAGGGAATCATGCGCGCCGCGCAGCTGCGCCAGCAGGGCAAGGTCACCGACGCGCTCGCCGAGCTCGAGCGCACGTCGCGGATGGCGCCGCCCGACTCCGACGAGCAGGGCCGCCTCCAGGAGGTGATCGCCGAGTCGCGGTTCGATGCCGGCGCCATGGCGGCTGCACGCCAGGCCGCCGAGCGCGCACTGTCGCGGTTCCCGACGAGCACGCTCGCGCTGCGCATCAAGCGCGATGCGCTCGTCGAGCTCGACGAGGTCGGGACCGCGATCCCGGTCGCTCGCGCGCTCGCGCATGTCGACAACAAGGTCGAGCGGTGGGACGAGCTGTGCGTGCTGTGCGACTCGATCGCCGATCACATGGCGATGTACCAGTTCGCCGAGGAGGGTCTGCGCCTCCACCCGAATCACCCGACGCTCGTCGCACACCGCAACACCGCGCGCGCGAACCTGCCGCCGGGCACGCAGCTGCCCGGTGCCGCGCAGGCCGAGGCGGCGAAGCCGTCGTGGTGGCGCCGCGCGGTCGGTGCGATCACCGGCCGTCCGCCGACCACGCAGCCGCCGTCGATCGATCAACGTCTCGATCGCATCATCGGCGAGCTCGCGAAGGGCTCGGTGATCCAGGATCGCACGACGGTGCTGCAGCTCCTTCGCGTCGCACACGGTGCCGCCGATCGCGACGAAGCGCGCGTGTTCGCGCTCGCCGCCGCGATCAAGGACTGCCCCGCCATCTCCAATCTGCCGAGCGATCAGGACCTGCTGGCGCTCTTGCGGCGGGCCCTGTCGTGACCGATAGTTCCTCTTGCGTGGCGCGTGGTCCTAGACCTTGCAATCGGGCGGCGGATCGCCGTCCTTGCGTTGATCCCGCGCATACCTCACTGGCTCACTCAATACTGTGTGTCCGCAGTGCACCCCAGGAGATTCCGAGGGGGTTTCGTGAAAGCGAATGCACCCGGGGTGCACCGCGGCCACTCGAGCCGAGCGATCCAGTCCCAGGCGTAGACGAAGGTAACTACGCGCCACGCATCTTTTCCGCGGCGTCGCCGGCGCCCAGGGCGTCATGGCCAACCTGACGCCGCCGAAGAACCGCAAGGAGCTCTACGAGCGCATCGCTCGCGGCGGCAAGGAGGAGGTCATCCTCGACGAGATGGTGCGCCTCGGCTTCTGGCCGAACACGCAGCCACCGCCCGGCGATCCACCCGACGAGATCCGGCGCATGGCCGAGCTCCGCGCTCGCCTCGGCCAGCTGCGCCAGCAGGCGCAGGGGCTCCGCAACCTCGCGCAGCTCGAGCTCGATCTCAAGAAGCAGCGGCTCGCCGAGTCCAAGCGGCGCCGCGAGCTCAACAAGCAGAAGCTCCTCGGCGAGCGCGCCGCGGCGAAGGCGGCGACCCAGGAGAAGAAGACCCGCGAGCTGACCTACCTCGGCAAGGACGTCAGCGCCGGCCTCGGTCCGACGCCCGACCGCCGCGTGAGCGACGCGAAGGTCCTCGGCGAGAAGAAGCTGCCGGCGATCAACTCCGCCGCCGAGCTCGCCGCCGCGATGAAGGTCTCGGTCGGCCAGCTCCGGTTCCTCGCATTCTCGCGCGAGGTCTCGACGACGTCGCACTACCATCGCTTCACGATCCCGAAGAAGACCGGCGGCGAGCGCGTCATCTCCGCGCCGCACCGCCGGCTCAAGGCGCTCCAGCACTGGATCCTCGAGCACGTCCTCGAGCCGATCGCGCTCGCCGAGCAGGCGCACGGCTTCGTGCCCGGTCGCTCGACGGTCTCCAACGCCCTGCCCCACGTCGGCGCCGCGATCGTCGTCAACGTCGACCTCAAGGACTTCTTCCCGACCGTCACGTACCGCCGCGTGAAGGGCCTCTACAAGAAGCTCGGCTACAGCGAGGAGGTCGCGACCGTCCTCGGCCTGCTCTGCAGCGAGCCCGACATCGCCGAGACCAAGCTCGACGGCGCGACCTACTACGTCGCACGCGGTCCTCGCCGCCTTCCCCAGGGCGCGCCGACCAGCCCGGCGATCACGAACGCGCTGTGCCGCCGGCTCGATCGCCGGATCCACGGCTGGGCGAAGAAGCACGGCTTCATCTACACGCGCTACGCCGACGACCTGACCGTGTCGACGCGCGATCGCAACGCGCCCGTCGGCAAGATGCTCGCGTTCCTCCGCAAGCTGGTCGCGACCGAGGGCTTCGCCGTCCATCCCGACAAGGTGCGCGTCGTCCGGCG
>JAEWJO010000745.1 GCA_023386455.1 Pseudomonadota bacterium
GTCTATGCACGCAGCGAGCTCGGGTTTCAGATTCACGTCGTCGCGTGCGACCCGCCGGTGCTCGCCGCCGGCGACGAGGCGCTGACCGCGCCGGAGCGCCCCGACCTCGTGTTCCGCCTCTCGCGCGCGATGACGTTCCTCTGGCCGGGCCGCGCGGTCGGCGCATCGCGGCCGGGCCGCGTGCTGAAGGCGGTCGTGCTCGCGATCGTCCGCGAGGCGGCGGGGACCGACCTCGGCGTCGAGGATCCGCTCGCCGCGCAGGCCGACAAGGCGATCCGGGCGCTGTCGCCCGAGGCGGCGGCCCAGGCGCGCGCGTCGGCCCTGCGCCTGCTGTCGCGCAGCGGCGGTGGCCTGAACCTGTCGCTGTGGGCGCGGTCGCTGTCGCGGACGGCCGATCGCGCCGGGATGCTGCTGTGCGGCGATATCCCGTCGGCGTTCGCAGGAGCCAAGGAAATGGGCGACCTCGACAAGGATCTCGTCGAGTTCAGCTACAGCGCCGCGCACGTCAACCTGCGCTCGCAACTCGGTCTGTCGAGAGGCTAGAGACCGAGCTATAACGGCCTCGTGACCGAGGGCCCGCTCGAGAAGCCAGAGCACCTGCGCGCCGCGACGACGCCGCGCGGCTACCTGGCGACGCGTCCCGCCGGCGTCGCCGCGCTGGTGCTCGGCGTGCTCGCGTTTGTCGTGGTCGCGGTCACGCAGAATCAGATCGGAACGACGCCCGACTGGCATATCAGCGTGCCGGGCTTCGTGCTGACGGCGGCCGCGTCGATCGTCTCGCTCGCCCGCCGCGAGCTGGCCCAGATGCTCTGGCTCGTCGGCCTTGGCCTCGCCGCCGCATCTCTCGTGTTCGGCTGGTTTGTACTGCTCGCGATCGTGCTAGGTGTGACGCTGCTCGTGATGTTGATCGTGCATACCGTGATGTGAGGTTCCCCATGACGCCCGATGACAACGACCTGATCTACGACTGGAACTCGACGGAGAAAGTCGCGCGCCTGTCGCCGAAGCGCCGCATCCAGTTCCTCGACGAGACGCTGCGCGACGGTATCCAGTCGCCCTCGGTCGTCGACCCGTCGATCGACGACAAGCTGCGCCTCGTCGACCTCGCGAACGACCTCGGCATCGACACGATGGACATCGGCCTCCCCGGTGCGGGCAAGCGCGCCATCGAGGACGTCACGACGATCGCCGAGCACATCAAGAACGGCAAGCTGAAGGTCAAGGCGTCGTGTGCCGCGCGCACGCACCAGAACGATGTCCAGGCGATCGTCGACATCTCGCAGAAGGTCGGCATCGAGATCGAGGTCCTCTGCTTCATCGGCAGCTCGCCGATCCGCCAGTACGCCGAGGACTGGGACCTCGCGCGCATGATGAAGCTGTCGGCCGACGCGATCGACCTCGGCCGCAAGTACAACCTGCCCGTCGCCTACGTCACCGAGGACACGACGCGCTCGCGACCCGACGTCCTCACGAAGCTGTTCACGAATGCCGTCGAGCACGGCGCCGCGCGCCTGATCGTCTGCGACACCGTCGGTCACGCGACGCCCGACGGCATCCGCAACCTCCTCAAGTTCACGCGCAACGTCCTCGACGGCATGGGCCGCACCGACGTCGGCATCGACTGGCACGGTCACAACGATCGCGGCCTCGGGGTCGTCAACTCGATCTTCGCGATCGAGTACGGCGCCGATCGCATCCACGGCACCGCGCTCGGCATCGGCGAGCGCGTCGGCAACGCGGCGCTCGACCAGATCCTGCTCAACCTCAAGCTCCTCGGCGAGCTGCCCGAGCACGATCTGACGAAGCTCGTGCTGTGGTGCAAGATCGCCTCGCAGGCGACGCGCGTCCCGATCCACCCGCAGTATCCGCTCGTCGGTTCGGACGCGTTCCGCACGGCGACCGGTGTCCACGCGGCGGCGATCATCAAGGCCGAGAAGAAGGGCCACGAGTGGCTCGCCGACCGGATCTACTCCGGCGTCCCGGCCGGCATGTTCGGCAAGGAGCAGGAGATCGAGGTCGGTCACTACTCCGGCGAGAGCAACGTCGTCTACTGGCTGAAGAAGCGCGGCTACGAGGCGACGCCCGATCGCGTCGCCGCGGTGCTCGGTGCCGCCAAGCGTGGCAACCGCGTGCTCACCGATGACGAGATCGTCGCGGTGATCAAGAGCCAGCCCGGCGCGTGATCGGACCCGTGGGCGTGGTCGCCCACGTGATCGTGGCCGTGCACGCGAACGGGGCGACCCGGTGGTCGTAGCCGAGGCCGAGATCGATCTGGCCGCGGCCTGTACGTCGCGCTGACCGGATCGGCCAAGCGCCGCGCTTCCGTGACGTCGGGGCTGGCGGCGTCGATCGTTCGCGGCCTCGGTCCCCGATCCGGGGACGGTCTTAACTTGCTTAAGTTGTGACTCGCAGGTTCGCGAGATTGCTGTGTCACGTACCAGCAACATTTACTTGCAGTCCGATTGCAAGAAGATCGGGCGCCCTCGCCGGGAGGCGACGGCCGGCCGCACATCTCCGGCCCGTCGCGCACAACTTAATGTTGCCGGTATGCGGTTGAACGATATCGCGACGTTGCGCCGCGCAACTTAAGCAACTTAAGACCGTCCCCGTTCAAGCGGCATTCGCGATCGGCCAGTGCTTGCCGGTCGCATCGAGCACGAACCGGCCGCCATCCTCGACGACGCGCTCGGCGACGGCGTGGTACGCGTGGCCCGCGATCCGGCCACGCAGCTTGCCGCGCACCTTCGTGTAGAACGCGTGATCGTCGGCCTGATGGAGCGAGCTGTAGTCGAGCTCCTCCTCCTGGCCGTCGTCCCACAGGAGCATGCAGCGGTCGCCGTCCCAGCGCGCTGATTGCGCGCGGAGATGGGCATCCTCGACGTCGACGTACGCGTAGCGCTTGTCGTCGAGGCGGATGATGTCGCGGCCGTCGTCGCGGACGTCGAGCCAGCGGAGGAGCGCGACGCGGAGGCGAGGATGCGAGACCGACGAGCCCTCGTGCCAGAACGTTCCGGCCTTGTCGAGACGCAGGCCGATCGCCCGCATCCTCTCGATCATCTCGGGCGTCAGCTGCATACGGTGACTGTGGCGCAGCTAGGAGAGGCGGGCGATTCGATCTTTGGTGAGGAGCTTTTGCTTCTTGAGGCGAGAAATCTCGGCTTGTTCCTGGGGGCTCAGCGCCCGTCGCTTCTCGAGGTCTTTCAACAGCCCGTCGAGGCGGCGGTGTTCGGCAGTGAGCTCTGCGAGCAAGGATTCCTTCGAAACCTCAGTGGTGCTCAAGCGTCCTCCAACCAGATGACCAACACCTCGACGATACCGCCGGATCGCGATCGCGGCAATCGCGATGAGGCGTCACCGGTTCACAGTTCTTAGCGTTTCCGGATCGCGCCAGGAACTCCGTCGGGATAGCGAATCTCGGCTTCCGACGGGCGGATGTACGACGGCGCACCGCCGACGAGAACATCGACGTGCGACCCGGCGAGCGCGAGGCGCGCAACGGCTTCGCCACTCGGCGTGACGCTCCACACGCCGGGCAGACCGGCAAGCTCGGGGTAGGCCGCATCGCCGACGTACGCGATCGGCTCGTCGGCCGTGCGCTGTGCGGCGACGAACGAGGCGAGCTCGCCGGGTGCGAACACGCGCTCGTCGCCGGCGGGGACCACCTTGCCGGTGGTGATGCGATACGCGCCGGCGTAGATCTCGCCGCGCCGCGCGTCGAGGACGGCGACGACGAGGCCGGCCGTGTCGGGACGCGCGAGCACGTGGCCGAGCGCGAGCGCCGCGAGCGACGAGACGGCCCACAGCGGACGGCCGGCGGCGAACGCGATGCCCTTCGCCGTCGCCATGCCGATGCGCAGACCGGTGAACGAGCCAGGCCCGGCGCCGATCGCGACGGCATCGATCGCGGTCGGTGCGAGCTGCGCCGTCTTGCATGCGGCGTCGATCGTCACGAGCAGATCCGCGCGGTGACCGGCGGTGTTGCTGCGCTCGGCGGCGAGCACCGCGCCGGTGTCGCCATCGAGGATCGCGATGCTCGCGATCGGTGTCGCGCTATCGATGCCGAGGATCTTCACAGGAAGAAGCGCATGACGTCGTTGCGCGCGGCGAGGATGACGATCAGGCCGATGACGACGAGGCCGGCCTGCTGGATTCGCACGCGCGTCTTCGCCGCGAGCGGCCGGCGGAGCGCGCCCTCGACCGCGAACACGAGCAGGTGGCCGCCGTCGAGCATCGGGATCGGGAGGAGGTTGATGAGGCCGAGGTTGATGCTGATGAGCGCGAGCATCAGGAGGAAGCTGTCCCAGCCCTGGTTGCCCGAGACCGACGCGACCCGGTACATCATCAGCGGCCCGCCGAGCGCGTCCGATGGCGTGTCGCCGCTGACGATCTGGAAGAAGCCGGTGACCATCGTGCTGATCGTGTCGCCGGTGCGCTCGAGTGCCTTGCCGAGCGCGTAGCCGAAGCGGCCGTCGATCGGCGTCATCGCGCCGCTGCCGCGGTCGACGTCGTTGCGCGCGCCGAACACCAGGCGCGTCACGGTGTGGCCGTAGACGTCGAGCTCCTTGCGGTGCACCTGCGTCAGCTCCGCGGACAGCGTCTCGGTCGCGCCGCCGGCGAGCGCGCGCTTCCACGTCAGCTTGAACATCTTGTTCGGGTCGGCCTGCAGGCGCTGATCGAGATCGATCCAGTGCACGATCGGCTTGTCGTCGAGCGCGACGATCAGGTCGCCGATCTCGAGGCCCGCGCTGTCGGCGGGCGAGCCCGGATCGACGTGCGCGACGAACATCTCGGCATGCTCGAGCCCGGTGTACGTGTGTCGCTTGAGCGACTGCTCGATCTGCGTCTCGGGGACGAGGTCCGCGAAGCCCGGCGACAGCAGCTGGATCTGCGGCACGCCCGGCAGCTCGGTGCCGCGGAAGTACACGATGCTCGACCGGCGCGCGACCTTGCCGAGCTGCCGCTTCACGTCGCTCCAGTTGCGGACCGGCTGGCCGTCGACGCTGATGAGCAGATCGCCCGTGCGCAATCCGGCGCGCGAGGCCGGCGACTGGCCGTCGATGACGCCGACGAGCGGCACGAACGGCGCGTGCGTGATGCCGATGCGGCCCTGGCGCTTCACGCGGCCGTCGCGCTGGCGGACGACGTCCTCGATCGGCGTGATGTAGCGCTCGAACTCCTTGCCGTTGCGAGAGACCCGCAGGTGGAGCTCCTTGCCGGGAGCGTGCTGGACGACCTGCTCGATCTCCTCCCAGTAGCGGACCGCCTTGCCGTCGATCTCGAGGACGCGGTCGCCCGGCTCGATACCCGCGCTCGCGGCCGCACCGTTGTCGAGGACGTCGCCGATGACGCCAGCGGGCAGCATCGTGTGGCCTGCGAAAAACACGAAGTAGATGACCACCGGCAGGACCAGGTTCGCCGCCGGTCCTGCGAGGATGATCACGATTCGCTGCCACAGCGGCCGGCTCGCGAAGCTGCGGCCGGCGTCGCCCTTGCCGGTCGCGCCGCCCTCGATCCCGAGGATTCGTACGTAGCCGCCGAGCGGGAACACGGCGACCTGGTACTCGGTCTCGCCGATCGTCGCGCGGACGAGCGGACGGCCATATCCGAACGAGAACCGCAGGACCTTGACGTCCAGGAGCTTGGCGGCGGCGAAGTGCCCCAGCTCGTGAATCACCACGAGGACGCCGACGAGCAGCAGGAAGTACAGGACCGACATGGAACGGGCGACCCCGGCTATAGCAGAGCTGCTATCCTCTGTGCAGGTGGCCTCGAAGTCCTCGCAAGAGGGGCAGACGTCCCAGCAGCAGATCGAGGAGCTCCTCGACGCCGTCGACATGACCCTCGACCGCCTGAAGACGCTCTACGAGCAGTACTTCATGGGCATCCAGAAGCAGGCACCGGCGTTCATCCACAACGACGTCGAGCGCAAGCTGCGCGATCTGACGCAGCTCAACATCCGCAACACCGGCCTGCGCTACCGCCTGGCGACCCTCCAGCAGAAGTTCGGCTCGTACAACTCGTACTGGCGCCGCACGCTGCGCCAGATCGAGAACGGGACGTACCACCGCAATCTGCAGAAGATCGGCCGGGACGCCGCGCGTACCGGTGCCGCGATTCCCGAGGAGATCCTCGCCGCGATGCCCAAGCGCATGCGCGAGCAGGTGATCCGCGATCGCGACGCGGCGATCGCCCTCGCGAAGCGGCGCAACCAGGTCGGAGGCGACGTTGCCGACGAGGATCTGCTGACGCTCGCCGACGAGCCGCCGCCGCCGCCCGAGGCCGACGACGTCGCCGCCGTGATCAACGAGCCGAGCCAGCTCCGGCGCGATCTCAAGACCCGCGCCGGCGCGCACGTCCTCAGCGACGACGACGGCGATCTCGACTTCGACGAGTTCTTCTCGGCGTTCCAGGACGACGCGCCCGCCAAGCCCGAGCCCGCGAAGCCCGGCGCGCCCGCACCCGCGCCGCGACCCCAGTACGCCAAGCCCGGCGTGCCCAATCTCTCGGGCGTCCGCATCCGGCCGACGGGCTCGTTTCCCGCGCCCCCGCAGAC
>JAEWJO010000748.1 GCA_023386455.1 Pseudomonadota bacterium
GTTCCACCTCGAGAGCGTGCGCGACGTGATCCGCGCGGCGTGGGCGACGCTCGGGCCGGGTGGCCGGATCGTGATCCGCGACGGCGTGATGCCGCCGCCGGGGACGCGCCGGATCCGGATGATCGCGCCCGACGCGCGCGCCGTGTTCGATCTGTACGTCGCGCAGTTCGAGGGCCGGACCATCGAGTACCGCGAGCTCGCGCCCGATCGGGTCGAGCTGTCGGCGCCCGACGCGATGGAGTTTCTGTACACGTACACGTGGGGGCCGGCGAGCTTCCCGTACGAGGTGCGCGAGCTGTACGGGATCATGCCGTACGAGCAGTACGTGCGAGCGCTCGTCGACTGGGTCGGCGGCGAGACGGTCGCGCGCGTCGTCGAGATTCCGCCGGCGCTGCGCAGCTACCTGCAGCCGGGCTATCGCGACAACCTGAGCGGCAAGATCGAGCTGACCGACGAGCACGACCGGCCGGTCGAGCTGCCCGACTCGAACTGCCTGATCGTGATCGAGCGCCGCTGAGCGGGGGACTATTCGGCCTTCACGAACGACGTGACCTTCCACGTCCCGCCGCGATCGGCGAGCACGAGCTGGTACACGCCGCGCTTGACCGGGCCCGCCGGGCACGTCACCGACTTGTCGGCCGCCGAGCCGCAGCCGGCTTCGATCGCCGCGCCCATCGACTCGAACGTGCCGGGGTCCGCCTGCCACGTCGCGATCGCGACATCGGCACCGGTGCCGCCGCCGAGGCTCCACACGACGTTGTCGTCGAGCTGCGGGCGGAGGGCGACGTAGTCGCGCTTGCCGAGTGCGTCCTTGATCGTGGCGAGGCGCTGCGCGGCGCCCGCGGGCACGCCGGCGAACGTCGCCGGATCGGTCTTCGGATCCTCGACGGTGAGCTGCACCTCTTCCTTCATCGGGATCGCGAACTTCTTGATGCGCCGGTAGATCGCGACCTGCAGCGAGTCGGTGCGAGCGTCGAGCCACGACGGGCGCTGCGCACCCTTCATCTCGCTCGGCATCGCCGCACCCGGATCCCACTCGCTGGCGTGACCGGTGACCTTCACGCGCCACGGCCGCCCGCCGAGCACCGAGACGTCGAACCGGATGAAGTAGCGCTTGTACGCGAGCCGCGTCGGGACGCCGGCCATCGTCGTCGCCGGGTTCGTCGCGTTCTGGCCGACCGCGACGCCCTGCTGCGCCGCGAGCGTGCGCTGGTTGGAGAGATCGTCCTGGTTGTTGGCGTAGCTGACCTGGTGCCAGGCGGTCGAGATCTTGCCGGGGCCCGGGTTGTCGTTGAGCTGCGGGTACAGCTCCCGCGTCGCGGTGAGCGCAGCGTTGTAGACCGTCGCGAAGTCGGCCTCGTACAGCGAGTGCTTCGCGTGCTGGATGTCCTTCTTGTTACCGCAGGCCGCAAGGCAGAGGGCCGCGAGGAAGATGATACGGTTACGCCGCGCCATGGGTGGACGCCCTCGGAATAGCACAAAGCCGAACACGCCGGAGAACGCCGCGAGGATCGCGGCCTTACTCGCCGAGCAGTGGCCGGACGCCGTCGTCGAGCTGGATCATCAAAATGCGTATCAGCTGCTCGTCGCGACGATCCTCGCGGCCCAGTCGACCGACAAGATGATCAACACGCTGACTCCCGCGCTGTTCGCGAGATACCCCGAAGCCAGCGCGCTCGCCCACGCCGATCCGGCCGAGCTCGAGCCGATGATCTTCAAGAGCGGGTTCTTCCGGCAGAAGGCGAAGAGCCTGATCGCGATGGCGCAGGCGCTCGTCGAGCGACATGGCGGCGAGGTCCCGCGCACGATCGACGAGCTCGTCCAGGTCCGCGGCGTCGGCCGCAAGACGGCGAACGTCGTCCTCGGCAACGCGCTCGACGTCCACGAGGGCGTCGTCGTCGATACGCACGTCACGCGGCTCGCCCAGCGGCTCGGGCTCACGACGAACACCGACCCGGTGACGATCGAGCAGGACCTGATGGAGCTCCTGCCGCGCGACCAGTGGACGAGCTTCGCGAACCGGCTGATCTGGCACGGCCGGCGGGTGTGTCATGCGAAGAAGCCCGACCACGATCACTGCATTCTCGCGCCGATCTGCCCGTCGGCGACGCTCGTGACGCTCCCGTCGACGCGCCGGCCGTCGAAGGCGCCCCCCAGGCCGGGGAAGCCGACTAAGATCGGTAGAGCCGCGAAGAAGGTCGCCAAGGCGGCCAAGGCCGCGGTGAAGAAGACAAAGAGGAGCTGACGATGAGCATCGATGCCCCGGAGCCCAAGGTCGCGGTCGGAGCGTTCGTGTTCGATCGCGACGGTCGCGTCCTGCTCGTCGAGCGCGGCCGTCCGCCCGGCGTCGGCCTGTGGACCGTACCCGGCGGCAAGGTCGAGCCCGGCGAGACACTCGCCCAGGCGGTGTCGCGCGAGGTCCGCGAGGAGACCGGGCTCGTCGTCGAGATCGGCGCGCTCGCGTGCGTCGTCGAGCACATGTCCGAGGGGTATCACTACGTGATCCTCGACTACCTCGCGCGGCCGATCGGCGGCACGCTCGCGCCCGCGAGCGACGTTCGGGAGGCGCGGTTCTTCGACGCAGACGGTCTGACCGACCTGCCCCTCACCGACGGTTTGCAGCCGCTGATCCTCCGCGCGCGTGCGAGCTTCCAGAGCTGGCGCAGCGGCTCGTAGTTAGTGCTACACCCTCGCGCCGTGGTCCATCACCTTCCGCTCGCCCCGCTCGGAGCTCCCAGCGTCCGTCGCGCCGACGTGACCGACGCCCAGTGGAACGACTGGCGCTGGCAGCTCGGCCACATGTTGACGAGTGCCGACGAGCTCGCGCGCGCCGTCACGCTGTCCGACGAGGAGCGCGCCGGGCTCGCCGCGAGCAAGGATCTGTTCCGCGTCGGCATCACGCCGTACTACGCGAGCCTCATGGATCCGGCGCACGCATCGTGCCCGGTCCGCCTGCAGGCGATCCCGCGCGCGCTCGAGGCCGACATTCGCGACGAGGAGCTGCGCGATCCGCTCGGCGAGGACACCCACAACCCGGCGCCGTCGGTCGTCCACAAGTATCCAGATCGCGTCCTGTTCCTCGTCGTCGATCGCTGCGGCATCTACTGCCGCCACTGCAACCGCCGCCGCCTCGTCGGTGGAGACGAGCCGCCGACGACGGCCGAGCTCGAGGCCGGCCTCGAGTACATCGCGAAGACGAAGCGCATCCGCGACGTGCTGCTGTCCGGCGGCGATCCGCTGCTGCTGTCGACGCGGCGGCTCGACTACCTGCTCGGCCGGCTGCGCGCGATTCCGCATGTCGAGACGATCCGGATCGGGACGCGCCTGCCGGTCGTGTGCCCGATGCGCATCGATCGCGAGCTGACGACCGCGCTCGCGAAGCATCACCCGCTGTTCATCAACACGCACTTCAATCACGTGAAGGAGCTGACGCCGGAGGCGCGCGCCGGCTGCGAGCGGCTCGTCGACGCCGGGATCCCCGTCGGGAACCAGACCGTGCTGCTCCGCGGCGTCAACTCGAGCGTGAGGTCGCTGCGCGCGCTGATGCGCGGCCTGCTTCGCTCGCGCGTGAAGCCCTATTACCTGTTCCAGGGCGACACCGTGATCGGCACCGATCACCTGCGCACCCCCGTCGAGGTGGCACAGGAGCTGTACAGGGGTCTGCGCGGCTGGATGAACGGCATGGCCGTGCCGATGCTCGTCCTCGACGCGCCCGGCGGCGGCGGCAAGGTGCCGATCCTGCCGAGCTACATCGACGAGATCGATCGCGAGCGCGTGATGGTGCGGACGTATCGCGGCGCCTCGATCGAGTACCCGCAGCCGCGCGAGCGCGACTGCACGGTCGCCTACGACGCGATCTACTTCGCCGGCGAGCTCGACGACGACGATCGCGAAGGCAGCGCCGAGGCGACGTGACCGCGAGCGCCGCCGTCGACATCGCGGCGATCGCGAAGGAGCTCGGCTTTCACCGCGCGGCGATCGTGCCGGTGCAGGCGCCGCGCCGTCACGCGCTGTACGCGAGCTGGCTCGACGCCGGCCACGCCGGCGGCATGGCGTACCTCGCGTCGCCGGAGCACGTCGGACCGCGCGGCGATCTGCGCGCGCTACTCGACACCGCGCGCTCGCTCGTCGTCGTCGCACTCGCCTACGAGCGCACCGATCCGGTCCCGCCGGCGGCGCTGCTGCGCGGCCGCATCGCCCGCTACGCGCGCGGCGAGGACTATCACCTCGTCATGCGCGATCGCCTCGTCCTGCTCGCGGATCGCCTCGCGAAGGAGCTCGGCCGCGCGGTAGCGACCCGGCCGTGTGTCGATTCCGCACCGGTGCTCGAGCGCGAGTGGTCCGAGCGCGGCGGCCTGGGCTTCGTCGCGAAGAACACGATGCTGATCGCGCCGGGCCTCGGCAGCTACATCGTGCTCGGCGAGCTGCTCGTCGACGCGGACCTCTCGCAGACCGCGCCCGACGCGCCGCCGAAGCCGCGCTGCGGCAGCTGCCGGTCGTGCCTCGACGCGTGCCCGACGCAGGCGTTCGTCGACGCGTACGTGCTCGACGCGCGGCGCTGCATCTCGTACCTGACGATCGAGCACCACGGCTCGATCCCGCGCGAGCTCCGCGCGTCGATCGGCACGTGGGTGTTCGGCTGCGACGTGTGCCAGGAGGTGTGCCCGTTCAACGCGGGTGCCGGCGAGCCCGCGGAGCCGATGCTGCAGCCGCGCAGCGTCGAGCACGCCCTGCCCGATCTGATCGCGCTCGCCGGCCGCGGCGCGAACCAGATGCGCCAGCTCGTGCGGCGCACCGCGCTGCGCCGCGTGCCGCACGCCGTGCTGCTGCGCAACGTCGCCGTCGCGCTCGGCAACACGCGCTCCCTCGACGCGGTCCCCGCGCTCGTCTCTCTCCTCGCGCATCGCGAGCCGCTCGTCCGCAGCCATGCAGTGTGGGCGCTCGGCCAGATCGATCACGATGCGGCGCGCGCCGCGCTCGCCGCGCACGTCGACGACGATGCCGACGTCCGCGCCGAGCTCGCCTACGGGTTCAGAAACCCGGGCGACGCGACGTAGGCCGAGACCGCCTCGATCTGCGCGTCGGTCAGCGCACCCTCGAAGCTCGGCATCAGCTTGTTGTCCGAGCCCTTGCGAACCTGCTTCTCGACGAGCTCGGGCGTCACGCGCGAGCGCAGCTCGGCGCTCGTCAGATCGCGCACGTTGATCCGCGCGACCATCGCCGCGTCCGGCTTGCCCTTCGGGCCGTGGCACGCGGCGCAGACCGAGCCGTAGATCTGCGCGCCGTCGACGCTGGTTCCGGCGCGCTTCTGCTCGCAGCCCATCAGAGCAGCCGCGAAGACGAGCAGGATCGGCAGCTTCACGGTCACGATGTGCCACGTGGTATCGTCCCTCGCCATGGGACGGGTCTCTGTTCTGCTGCTGCTAATTGTCGCTGTCGCCGCCTGCTCGGGTCAGCAAATTCCGATGCACAACGGCTACCGGGGTGCCGAGAAGGCCAAGCCGTGGAAGAAGGCCAAGACCCTCAAGTTCGACGACAAGAACGAGGCGAAGGCCGAGGGCGATCTCAACTACGCCAGCCAGAAGCGCGCCGCCTGGTACGCCGCGGATCTCAAGAGCGCCGGCCAGCTCGACCTCAAGCTCGAGATCACGCCGCCGGGCGACGGTACCAACGAGGAGTTCGACCTCGGCTTCGAGGTGCTCGATCCGGGCAACCGCGTGATCGCGCGCTCGGACCTCACCGAGGGTGACGACACCGGCGAGATCCAGAAGAGCAAGTCGCTGCTCGATCTCGAGCCTGGCAAGTACCTCATCCACCTCTACCTGCAGGGGCGCATGGACACGGCCGACTTCATGCTGCGCGCGACGTTCAAGCCGATGTCGACGGTCGGCAAGAGCGACTTCCCGGCGCAGGTGGCGTTCATCCCGTCGCTGCCGATGATTCCGCTCACCGACGACACGCCCAAGTCGTACCGCCCGCCGAACACGACGGTCGTCACGGTGAAGCACACGCGGAAGTCCAGCGGCACGAAGGCGGTGACGCCTCCGCCGCCTCCGCCGCCGACGACGAAGACGGCGCGCATCATCGGCATGCAGGTCGTCTCGGGCGGCACGCAGATCACGATCGGCATGGGCACCACCGGCGGCGCCGCGGCAGGCCAGAAGGGCAAGATCAACAACGTCGCGAGCGGCGGGTTCACGATCGGCTCGTGTAACGAGCGCACCTGCACCGCGACCGTCACGGCGACCCCCGACCAGATCAAGGGCTCCGGCTCCGTCACGATCGGTCTGTGATCTCCGATCTGGCAAACCGCGCCGGACGCAGGTCACGCTTGCATCGCCCCGGGTGGACGGTTACCACCAGGGGATGAGGCACCTCGGGCTGTACCTCGTACTGGCGGCGTGTGCGAACAATGTCCCGCAGGATCGGTCGACCGGTCCCGACGGCAAGCAGAAGGGCGCGAAGCCGATCACGATCGCGGACGGTGAAGGCCGGGCGACCGGCATCGTCACCTACCCCGGCGGCGATCGCGTCGACTGGAAGAAGATCGAGCTGCCCGACGGCAAGCGCGGTGATCTGGACCTGACGCTGACGTGGCAGGCGCCGCGGCCGGGCCTGCAGGTCTCGTTCGACGTGTTCGATCAATGGAACGCGCCGATCGTCGCGACGAGAGCAGCCGCGACGAGGCGAAGCCGTACGCGCTCGGCGACGATCACCGACGCGAAGGGCACCTACTGGGTTCGCGTCTTCGCGCCGAAGCGAGGTGACGCCGGTCAGTACAAGCTCGTCGCGTCGTTCAAGGAGCAGCTCGTCGCGCCGCCGCCCGACCTCGTCGTCCCCGATCCGCCGCGGCTCCCCGCGGTGCCCCCGCCCGAGGAGACGTGCGACGTGTTCGACGTGAAGGTCGACGCGTGCAAGCTCAAGTGCGACGCGCTGGCGCCGAAGGACTGGCCCGGCTGCGACAAGCAGCGCAAGGACGAGGCCGCCGTCGCCGCGTGCGAGCAGGCGAAGAAGGAGTACGCGGACCTCCTGAAGACCGCGGGCAAGCCCGTGACGGTGAAGATCCTGAACGTCGCGGTCGAGGGCACCGAGACGCGCGTGACGCTCGGCTACGGCACGTCGGCGAGCCCGGGCCTCGACATGACCTGGACCGGCGAGGTCCTGAGCGCCAGCACCGGCAGGCCGGTGGTCGGCGGCGCGCTCAAGATCCTGAACATCGGCAAGACGCAGATCCAGGCGAAGGTCAAGCTGACCGTCGACGCGCTCAACACCAACCGGGACGTGCGGCTCACGCCGCCCGCCCCGCCGCCGCCGCCGCGCTGCTAACCGTCGGAGATCCGGCCCCGATCGGAGCCACGGGATCGACGGCGCGCTCCCTTGTGTCGTCGAGATTCGCTGGCTTAACATCCACTTATGCTCGGGAAATCGGGGAGCTTGGCCGTCGGCTTCGCCATCGTCTTTGCACTGTCGTGTGCCCACAACGTTCCGCAGGACAAGGCATCGGGGGCTGACAAGGCCACCAAGGGCGCGAAGCCGCTGACGCTCGAGAACGGCGAGGCGAAGGCGGCGGGCATCGTCACCTATCCCGGTGGCGATCGCGTCGACTGGAAGGTCGTCGAGCTCCCCGAGAAGCAGCGCGGCGTCCTCGACGTCAAGCTCCAGTGGACGCCGCCGCGTCCGGGCCTGCAGCTCGCGTTCGACGTGTTCGACGAGTGGAACACGCCGATCGTGCAATCGAAGAAGACCGGCAAGAAGCGTTCGACGTCGCGCGTCCGCACCGCGACGATCGATGACGCGAAGGGCAAGTACTACATTCGCGTCTACGCGGTCGGCCGCGGCGACGCCGGCAAGTACAAGCTGACCGTCGAGTTCAAGGAGAGCAACGGCGCGATGGCGATCGACCTGACGAAGGTCGAGATTCCCGACCCGCCGAAGCTCGCCGCGGTGCCCGAGCCCGAGGCCGTCTGCGACGAGTTCACGTTCGACATCAAGAACCCCGCCTGCCGCAACGTCTGCCCGTCGGCGAACGCGCCCCCGGGCTGGCCCGCGTGCAAGGGCAAGTGCCCCGATCCACCGGACGTCAACAACTCGGCGTGCTGGAACACGATGCCGTGTCCGAACCCGCCGGACCGTCGCGTGAAGGCGTGCCCGAAGTCGAAGTGGCCCAAGTGCGCCGACATCAACAACCCCGATCCGAACAACCCGAACTGCGACGACGCGAAGGCCGATCCGATCATGGGCCGCGTCATCAAGACGGAGATCCAGGGCGGTGAAGTCCTCATCACCGTGTCGGGCGGCAGCGATCAGGGCGTCGGTCCCAAGTGGAAGGGCCAGGTCCTCCGCGGCGACTCCGAGAGTCCCCTCGACGGCGGCGCCTTCAGCGTCATCCGCGTCGGCAAGCGCGAGACCATCGGCAAGGTGAAGCTGACCACCGACCAGATCGGCGCGAACCCGCGCGTGAAATTGAGCCCCCCGTGAGCGCAGCGAACGTTCCGGATAGCCGAGCGCTTCGCGAGGCGATCGAGACGGCCAGTCCGGCCGCCAGGACGGAGTGCCCGTGAGCGCAGCGAACCTTCCGGATAGCCGAGCGCTTCGCGAGGCGATCGAGACGGCCAGTCCGGCCGCCAGGACGGAGTGGCCGTGAGTCAGGACCCCTTCGTCGGAAAAGTCATCGACGGTCGCTACGAGATCCAGGCGCGCGTCGGCGAAGGTGGAATGGGCGTCGTCTACAAGGCGCGCCAGATGTCGATCGACCGCGTCATCGCGCTGAAGATGCTCAACCAGCAGATGGCGCAGGACCAGCAGTGGGTCCAGCGCTTCTACAACGAAGCGAAGGCGTGCTCGCGCCTGCAGCATCCGAACACGATCCGCATGTTCGACTTCGGCCAGACGCAAGACGGCCGGTTGTTCATGACGATGGAGTTCCTCGACGGCATGTCGCTCCGCGATGCGCTGGCGCGAGGACCGATCGCGCCCCAGCGCGTCGTGAAGATCCTCATCCAGTGCTGCGCGTCGCTCGCCGAGGCGCACTCGATCGGCATCATTCATCGCGACATCAAGCCCGACAACGTGTTCCTCCTGAACATGGCGGGCTCGCCCGACTTCGTGAAGCTGCTCGACTTCTCGGTCGCGAAGCTGCTCGAGGGCGATCGGATGAAGACGCAGGCCGGCGTCGTGTTCGGAACACCGCAGTACATGTCGCCCGAGCAAGGCCGCGGCCTGCCGCTCGACGCGCGCAGTGACCTCTACGCGCTCGGCATCCTCGCGTTCGAGATGTTGACGGGCAACGTCCCGTACAACGACGACAACCCGATGACGGTCATCCAGATGCACCTGCACGGTCAGGTGCCGCCGATGCCCGACAGCATTCCGTACTCGGTGCAGGCGATCGTGCGGCGCGCGATGGAGAAGGATCCGTCGCGTCGCTACCAGTCCTCCGGCGAGATGATGCAGCACTGCCAGCAGGTGTTCGCCGAGCTCAACTCCGGCGGCGTCTCCGTCGGTGGTGGTGGCGTCCCGCGAACGATGATCGCCGGACCTCCGGGCAACATGGGCGGCGGTCAGCCGCCGCAGGGCTACGGCCAGCCTCCGCAGGGCTATGGTCAACCGCCGCAGGGCTACGGTCAGCCGCAGGGGATGCCGCCCGGCGGGCCGCCCGGCGGTGGCTACGCGCCCGCGGGCGCCGCGGCGAAGACGATGATCGCGCAGCCGAGCCCGTTCGCGCAGGGCGGAATGTCCGGCGGCATGCCCGGCCCCGGCGGCATGCCCGGCCCCGGCGGCATGCCCGGCGGCATGCCCGGCGGACCGCAGGGCCCGCAGGGTGGCTACCAGGCGACCGCGCCGTCGCAGAAGACGATCGTCGCGGGCGTCGCGCCGCAGATGGTCGGCGGTCAGCTCCAGATGCCCGGCCAGATGCCTCCCGGCATGGGCGGCCCGATGCCAGGCCAGATGCCCGGCGGGATGCCGCAGGGCACACCCAATGCCGGCTTCCCGCCGCAGCCCGGTGCCGGCGGCCCGCAGAAGACGATGATGCTCCAGCCGAGCGAGGGCGTCGTGTCGATGGCGCGCACCGGTGGTGCCGTGCCGGCGGCGACGGGTCCGGTCGCCCAGGGTGCATCGACGCTCTACTGGATCGTGTGTCTCGCCACCGGCATCGCCGTCGGCGTGCTCGGATACGTCATCGTGCTGCAGATGTGAGCGATGCCCGGCGATAACGACGACGACCGCAAGGTCAAGGACATGATCGACGCCGCGACGCGCGCGGAGCTCGAGCGCTGGTTCGGGTTGCCGTCGTTCCAGCAGCTCGCCGATCAGCCGCAGCCCGAGCCCGAGGGCGCGCTCGCCGACCCCGCCGTCCAGCGCGTCGCGAAGCAGCGCGAGGCCGCGCTCGCCGAGATCGATCCGGCCCTCGTCGCCGCGATCTACGCGCGCACCGACGACCATCACGACCGCATCATCCAGTTCAAGCCGTCGATCGACATCCATGTCAACGAGGACATCGGCGTCATCGACGAGGCGCTGATCGAGAAGGTGGCCGCCGAGCCGCGCGAGTACGAGCTGGGCGACGAGCTGCGCGATGCGATGAGCGAGTGCACGCCGCAGGCGCTGCTCCGCGACCTCCATCGCCCCGAGCTCGACTTCGAGAAGCAGTTCGAGATCGTCGACGCCGCGGCCGAGCAGCGGATCGACGTCGTCGCCGAAGTGAAGTCCGCGATGGCGACGAGCTGGAAGCTCCCGCCGCTCGAGGCCTCCCCTCTCCTCGCATCGACCGGCGACCTCGCCGAGGTTCGCCGCATCCGGGCCCAGCCCTGGACGAGCTACCTGCACGTCATGCGCAACCGGCAGGTCCGCGAATGATGGCGGGGAAGCTTCCCTCGGCGACCGGGGTACTACGGAAGGTGCTCGAGCGTCGCGCACACAACCGGCATGGGGGCCGGTGGTCATGACCGAGCCGCGAATGATTCCCGCGGAGCGCTTCCTCTTGCGCGCGGTCGGCCGCACCGACGTCGGGGCGCAGCGCACGCAGAACGAAGACGCGATGTATTACGACGACTTCCTCGGCGTGTACGTCGTCTGCGACGGCATGGGTGGTCACGCCTCCGGGCAGGTCGCCTCGGACATCGCAATCCGGACGATCGTTCACTCGCTGAAGACCGGCGATCCGTCCCCGGCGCCGGGCGTCGATCCGCTGACGGCGGCGATGAAGGCGGCCAACGCGGCGGTCTACCAGCGCTCGCTCACCGACCCGGCGTGCCACGGCATGGGGACGACCGCGGTCGGCCTGCGGTTCGAGGAATCGATCGTCCACATCTGCCACTGCGGCGATTCGCGCGCGTACCTGCTCCGCCACGGTCAGCTGTCGCCGATCACGCGCGACCACTCGCTGCGCAACCTCTATCAGGACCGCCCGGACCTCGTCGGCACGCTCGGCCCGGCGACGTCGAACGTCATCATCCGTGCCGTCGGTCTCGATGCCACCGTCGAGATCGAGCACAACCAGATGATGCCGGAGCACAACGACATCTTCCTGCTCTGCTGCGACGGCCTGTCGGACCTCGTCGACGACTGGATGATCCGCGAGATCATGACGTCGGGCGACTCGCTCGAGGTCGTCGCCGAGAACCTGATCCGCGCGGCGAACAACAACGGCGGCACCGACAACATCACCGTCGTGCTCGCGCAGGCGTTCGTCGATCCGCTGTGGGTTCCGGCCCACGCGTACGGCCAGCACGCGCAGCAGTACTGAGCGTTACTTCGAGGTCGCCGCGCGCTCGAGAGCCTGCGCCATCTCGCGATACCGGCCGAGCCGCGCGTGGACGCGCGCCATCCCCGACGCACACCGCGCCTCGAAGCCCGGCGTACGCCCGGCGGCGGTGTACGCATCCTCCGCCCCGAAGTAGTCGCCGCCGAGCACGAGCACGTCACCGAGCGTCGCGTGCATCGCAGCCGCCGAGATCGGCGACGACGCGCGCGGGACACCACTGCGCAGGACGGCGGCCGCACGCGGGCAATCGCCGGCCTTCGCCAGCGCGACCGCGTACGCGCAGATCGCGTTGCCGAACTGGGGCGCGAGCTGGAGCGCACTCGCGAGCTGCTGCTGCGCGGTCTCGAGATCGCCGGCGTCGAGTGCCTGCTTGCCGCGCTCGTAGTAGCGACGCGCCTGCGCCGACATCAGTCGAGCTCCAGCAGCGAGAACCGCGCGGACGCATCGTCGCCGCCCGCGGTATCGGGCTTGTCGCTCTGCTGGGGCGCTCCGGGTTGCGCGCCGGGCGCCGGCTGCTGCGCGGCAGGCGCGCCCTGCGGCGCGGTCG